>CANMBF010000010.1 GCA_947496065.1 Bacteroidota bacterium | reverse complement strand
AAGTAAAATTGGAGGGGTTCATTTTTCGCATTTTAAAAAAAGAATCCGGTTTTTATCCACTTTGCATAAAAAAAGGCTAACAGAATGAATGCTAGCCTTGTACTTCGTAATTTCGTAGTCCGTAGGGGAATCGAACCCCTCTGTCTGAGATGAAAACCCAGTATCCTAACCGATAGATGAACGGACCAATTATTTGGGAGTGCAAAAATACAAAAAAAAATGAATTTACAAAATCTCTTTAAAAAAAATAAAAATTGTACCTTTGCACCGCAAAATTTTAATAAAAAATACAATGATAAGAGTAACAATTAATGGCTTTGGCCGTATCGGCCGCATGGCTTTCAGAGTAATGAGCCAAAGAAATGACATTGAAGTAGTAGCAATCAACGACCTTACTGACAACAAAACTTTAGCACATTTGCTGAAATTTGATTCTGTACACGGTAAATTTAATGGCACAGTTGAATACACTGCCGATGCCCTTATCGTGAATGGTAAATCAATCGCAGCGTTAGCAGAAAAAAATCCTGCTGCTTTGCCTTGGAGTGCTATGAACGTTGACGTGGTATTAGAATCTACCGGTCGCTTTACAGATGTTGAATCTGCTGGTCAACACATGACAGCCGGTGCTAAAAAAGTAGTTATTAGTGCGCCTGCTACTGGCGAAATGAAAACCATCGTTCTAGGTGTTAATGACAATACATTGGATGGTACCGAAACAATCGTTTCAAATGCTTCATGTACTACCAATTGCTTAGCGCCAATGGTAAAAATATTAGATGATTTATGCGGCATCGAAAATGGTTTCATGACCACTATCCATGCTTACACTTCTGATCAAAATTTACAAGATGCGCCTCACAAAGATTTAAGAAGAGCAAGAGCTGCTGCTTATAGCATTATCCCTACAAGCACTGGTGCTGCTAAAGCTGTTGGTTTAGTAATGCCTCACTTAAATGGTAAATTAACTGGTAACGCTATGCGTGTGCCAATTCCTGATGGATCTGTTACTGACTTTACTTGTAATGTTAGAAACGCAAAATCTAAAGACGAAATCAATGCTGCATTCAAAGCTGCTTCTGAATCTTCTATGAAAGGAATCCTTGAATTCTCTACCGACCCATTGGTATCTATCGATATCGTAGGCAATTCGCACTCTTGTATTTTCGATAGCGACCTAACCATGGTCATCGGCAATACAGTGAAAGTTGTTGGTTGGTACGATAACGAAGCAGGCTATAGCAACAGAATTGTTGATTTAATGGCTAAAATCGGAAAATAAATACCCTTTAGTAAGTTTAACGACTAATTATCAATACTTAAAAACCGCCTTGCAAAAGCAAAGGCGGTTTTTTTTTGCCAACTCCCCTATTTAACGTATGTTTGTTTTTTGTCTACTCATATTAAATACGGAAAAATAAAACTTACCACTCTCTTTCTATTCTTATTCATGGTAATCGGTTCTGAACTTTCAGGACAAGGGAACAAATTGAGTATACAAATCGTACCCCCTAAAAATATTAGTATCTGTGGCATTAATGATACCACAACAGTTCAGGTTTACAATATTTCTGTTGGTACCATATCTGGCATAAAAGTTACACTGAATTTACCTCCCGGTACATTTTACATTAAAGGAACCGTTAAAGGTACAAGCATAAGCGAAAGCAATATCTCTAACCTTAACCAACCTATTTTCAATGCGCCCAATCTAGGCATTGCAACTAATTTTTATTTTAGGGTATCGCTCACTTCGGCATGTGGATTATATTCTTACATCAGTGGCAACAATACGCCTGTAATTAGTACACGCATAGATTACACAGGCAATTTCGATCTAGGTAGTTCATTGCCCTTTTCTGCTAAAGTGCCTTCAATCCTGATTTCAACTATTACCAACCAAAGTTTTACAGGCAATGTAGGCGATGTATTTGCAAGAAATATTACAATTGGCAATTATGGTAAAGGTCCACTGCGCTCCCTCACTTTAAAACGCGTAAATGGTAAAGACCTCAAAACATTTGCAGTGAATAAAGGTACCAACACCTTTAAAGGTGATACCATTACCACAGTTTTTGGAACTGCCGATTTTAAAAAAGTAGGTAACCTCGATACTTTTCTCGACCAAAATGAAACCATCGTTTTAACGGATACTTCGAAAATTATTGGGTGCAAACTTTTAACCACCAACTACGAATTGTATTGGGGTTGCCAAGGCAGCGCTTGTCAATTGGTTAAAAATTCTGGTATCGTATTAATAAGTGCACTAAGCCCTAAAATTGTTGCCTTAGCTTACCCTGCCTACCCTGTTTGTTATTACAATCAAACGAATACGCAGCTATTAAAAGTAACTAACGCTGGACAAAAGCCTGCATTCAATACAAAGGTAGCCATCGACCAAGGCTATTTTTATGATTTGTCGAGTCTAGATACCAATGGTCTTCAAATTAAGACTGGGTGGAAAGGCACATGGACCAAACCCATGATCGATAGTTTTGGATTTAATTATGCGTCGGGCGTTCACATTTGTTTAGGCTCCAATCCCATTGGTTCGTTTAGAATTCGTTTAGGTACATTAAATCCGAAGGATACGGTTTACATCAGTTTTAAAAACTTTACCTGTCAACCTTCTTCTTGTAATAATTTTTACTATACCAACAGTTGGATGTATTCTACAGAATACTATGACCAGTGTAACAATAAACAAAAAAATCCGATGGTATGGGCTAAATACTACGATTACACAGGTGCTGTAGCTTCGGCCTTTACCCCAACAGATTTGGTAGACAAACAAAAAGGGGAATTCAGACATTTGTTCACTTACTTTTATACTTTAAATTCTGATGCGACCGCCGCCTACGAGTTTAGTTTAGTTTTGCCAAAAGGCCTTTCGCATAGTTTGAGTACGAATGAATTTTATTTTAACAATGCGAATCTAACAGCCACATGGAAACCTGACTCTTTAAGAATGCGCGGCGACACCATGGTTGGTTATTTTTCTAAAATGCCTTTCAGTCTGTCTAATGCAGAATTAATTTATTATTTAAAGGCAGATTGTTCTGTTGCTGGCTCAAATGGCAATAAAAATATTCAATTAAATATTCGCTACATTACCAGTAAATCCTGTAATCCGCGCGAATGGATTAATTTGTATTGTTATTCCATGTCCATTAAAATTCACTGTATTAATACCTGTGCCCAAGGGATGCGATTTAATTATTTCAGTGTACAGCGAACCTCTTATGGTTCTCCTGATAATAATAATGATGGCGCTGCAGATGGCACAGGGAAAATAGACTTGTTAAAAATTCGCGAAGAACGCGCCATGGTGGGCGATACCATAGAAGCCTATTACATTGGAAAAGTACTCAGACCCAAAGGCACCTCAGTCAGTTGGAAATATTTGTATGTCGAAAGCGATATCGTATATGGTTCCTTACTTAATGTCATAAGTGCCGATGTAGTGGTTTACAGAGGCGGAACTAAAAAAATAATGGCTTGTAATACCGTAAAATACAAAAAAACGGTAACTGGTGTAAACGCCCTCTTCAAATTCGATTTGAGTGTTGATTCTGTGGCACACTGTGTGGCATCAGGTTTCGATTACAAAAATACAGATAGTGTGCGCCTGTTGGTTAAATATAAACTTACTAATAACATTGGTTTATACTCTTATACAACCCAATTCGCCAACTCATTTTACACCAGCGATATTCGCAATCCTGCCACCGCCAAAAATAAATTCCAGTGTGATACCTTCTCTGGTCAATTAATTTTAACGGGTTATCAATTTTTAAATTATGGGCCGGATTATTATTCCGTGAATAGTTGCGCACCCCTCAGTATTTCTCAAAGTTTTTATTTAGGCATTGGCTCCAATTCTGCTTATGCGGGCAATAATTACTTTCCTTATGAATACCGAAATTTCGGAAGATTAAAAGAAATTATCATGTTTTTACCTGACGGGTTTAAATTGGATAAAATGTGGCTCGGGCAATACCGAACAAATGGTTCGAATAGCTATGTTTTAGAAACAAAAGACTCGGTTAAGTGGGTGTATAAAAATGGAAAATACAGTTTTGAAACATCTAAGTATTATAAGGATTCTGCAAAAGGAAAATTCGGTTTAAGTGATGATGCTTTTCAAGGCTATTTTTACGCCAATATAATTCCTAGTTGCGAGTTACCGCCTGCCGTCTACCAATACATTAGTTACGATTTTATTTTCGAAAAAAAGGGCACTTTAGGAAGTGGCTTTGACACAATTAATTCTGCACGTTCGCCAAATTACTATGGCGACGATGGAATTATATACAATAAACCGATCTATTCGGTTAAACCATCGATTCCCGTTAACTATGCATCAAAAGATACAGCCGAATGGGAAATTAATTACACCAATTCATCCTCAAGTTTCTCGTCCGTTAATTGCTGGTTTTCGCCAGACAATTCAGGCTCTATAAAAATTGTAGATATTCGCGATGCTGTCAAAGACACAGCTTTAAAGAAGGTGAATGACATTTATAAGGCAGGAATTGTACCCTATGGTGTTTCAAGAAAATTTAAGGTGAAGGCCATTTTCAATTCGTGCAAAAGGGACAGTGTTATTTTGTTCTCCGGATGGAATTGCATCGACTATCCAAAAGATTTTAATTCATATGCCTGTACCCCTGAAAAAACAGTTTTATTTCTTGAACCTCAAAATACACAATTCCAAGTTAGTATTTCAGATTCTCTAACAACTGCCGATTTATGTGCACAGTCACCTTATTATTATCTACTAGAAAACATTGGCGCTACCAATGCCTATAATACCAAAGCACAATTAACTTTACCGGTAGGTATGCAAGTGGTCTCAGGCAAAAGCTATGTAAAACATCCATCGAAAGGATCGTGGGCTGCTTTGCCTTCACCAAAATTAGTAAGCGGCACAACTTATGAATGGGATTTATCGACGCTGGTGAGCAGCTTAGCACAAGGTTTTAAAGGCATTACAGATACAACGCGAAATAAGATTCAAATTAGATTCAACGTTAAAACAGATTGCGATTACTCCTCTGGTAATTATATCAGAGCAGGTGCCGCTGCCAATATTAAATGTGGTGATAAAGTTTTAGTATTCCCAGCCATCAGCAATCCACTTAATATCAAAGGTGTTACTAAACCCTATTTTAGTTTATTAAAAGTAAACGCCGATACCATTTTCCCTTGTGAAAAAAGCAGCAAAGTAAGGGTAAAAATTATTAATTTAGGACCAAGTAAAACCGGCATAGAAGACAAGTACCAAGCCATCTTATTAGCAGGCATGAAGTATGACTCAACCATGTTTATTGGTATTCGTAATTCACCAAATAATGCATTAACAAAAACACGCGACATCAATGGTGCAACCGAGGTTGAATTTAGCTTAAACAGCGGCATAGCCCCAGGTGATAGTATGGAATTCGAAATGGGTTATAGCAGCAATAACCGAATTGTGAGTTGTGGTACCTCAGATTTTTATAGCCAGGCAGCTGTTAAACAAGAAGTAACTTGCGTGGCCGACAACTCTAAATGTAAAATCAATGTGGTAACAGGCAACTTATTATTACGCATACCAGTAGTGAAAGGGGAACTCAGTATTTCGAATTTAAAAACCAGTTTACAGAGCATGAGTGCCGACTCAGAAACCCTAAACATTTCTTATACATTAAAAAACACTGGTGAAAATATTATTGCTGCGAAAGCAACCAAGTTGGCATTCTATTACGATAAAAATAATTCTGGAACGGTTGACCCAAGTGATTTCTTAGTTAAAACATACACCATTAATTCTGCATTAAAGAAAGGCAATACCATCAGTATTAGCAGTTCAATTACCATTAAAGCGGGTTATTCATGCGCCTTGTTTATGGTAATTGATAGTTCCTCTTGTTCATGTAGTTTTAATCAGTACCGTTTACCAATTCCTGTTTTACAAAATGCAGGTAATGATATTTCATTTTGCAGCAAATCTCCTAATGGATTAGGTATCAAAAAAGTCAATGGGTTTTCATATGCTTGGTTGCCAAGCATCGACTTGAATAGCGACACCTTGGCGCAGCCTAGTATTATTTTTGAAAATATTGGAAGTTCTAAAGTTACCAAGCGTTTTATTTTAACTACCAAACGCCTTACCTGTTCTAGTCGCGATACCGTGTTTGCAACCATTTATCAATTACCTAAAATTAAACTCATACAAAAAGATACCATAGTTTGTAGAGGTCAAAAGGTAACTTTAAAAGCAGTGGCCAGCAATGGCACCGGTATTATTACCTCACGCTGGTATCCAAAAACACAAGTAGCAGATAGTACCAAATCAACTACGCAAAGTATTACACCAATTACTACAAGGTATAAGTTTAATATTGTCGATTCATTTGGTTGCAAAGCAGCCGACTCCTTATTGATTACTGCAAAGCCTTATCCTAAATCTAATATTACATACCAATCAGTATGTTTTGGCGACACGGTTTGGTTGAAAGACTCAAGCTTTATAGCGCAAGACTCTATTAAGTTCAACCGTTGGACCAAAGGCACTACCGATACCTTGAACACCAAATCGTGGTTTGTACTAGTACCTGCAACACTTTCTACCACCATTAAATTGGTGTCTGAAAGTCCATTTAAATGTAAGGATACCCTCATCAAAACAGTAACTGTAAAACCAATTCCTAAGGCCAATTTCACACTGAAAAATATTTGTTTGTACGACAGTGCTAAATTTGTGAATACCTCTACGATTGCTTCGGGCATGCTCACTAATTTTAGTTGGCAGTTTGGTGATTCAAAAACAAGTAATTCTAAGGATGTCATACACAAATACACCTTAGCTGATACTTGGCAGGTTAAGTTACAAATCAACAGCAGTTTTAACTGTACGGATACCATTACAAAAAGTATTATCGTTAACAACGTACCAAAAGTCGACTTTACTGTCAACGATGTGTGCGATGGTGATAGTACCTTCTTTAAAAACACAAGTAGTATTACAAACGATTCGATTGTCAATTATGATTGGACATTTGGCAATGCAGTCATTTCCGATAGCCTGCATCCTAAAATTAAATATAACATTCCTAAAACGTACAATATAACGTTGAAGGCTAATACTGCCTTTGGTTGCAAGGATAGCATTGCAAAAACAACTACAGTTAACCCCTTGCCTAAGCCCATCATTTTAACCGATACTGTATGCGAAGGTTTCACTAATACATTCACGGAAAAAACAACGATAATAAAAGGCAGTATTGCAAATAGATTATGGCGTTTGAGTGATGGCACCACTTCGACCAATGCCAATTTCGCGCATCAGTTTTCTTTAGGCGACACATTCTTTGTACAATACAAAGCTGTTTCTGACAAAGGTTGTATTGATTCAACTACCACCTATGCCATGGTGCATCCTCGCATTTTAGTTAATTTCACACAAAGCAATAATTGCCTTGGCGATACTTCGTATTTTAAAGATTTAAGCAATGGAAAAAACACAAAAGTAGCAACTTGGAAATGGAACTTAGGGGCAAATGATTCTTCAACAATACAGAACCCACAATTGGTATTTGCAGCTCCTGGAACCTATAGTATTTTATTAAAAATTCGCAGCACCGAAGGTTGCTCGTATGATACCTTTGGCTCACAAACCATTTATCCTTTACCTGTCATGACTATTGGTAATACCAACCAATGCCGCGACAATCAGTTTGATTTTACAAGTAGCAATAGCATCTTAACAGGTACGATCGATTCGCTCCTTTGGTATTTCGATGATGGCACTTTTGCAAACCAAACAAATATCAAACATATATTTCCAAATGCAGGTGGCTACAATGTCAAATTAATTGGCATTAGTGATTTCGGCTGCAAAGATTCAACTGCCCAACTCATTAATAGCTACCCTCCTGTTATAGTGCAATTTCAAAGCGATAGTTTGTGCGCCGGCATTCCTACACAATTCACTGATTTATGCAGCGTGCCAAATGCCACCATTACCAATTACAATTGGGACATGGGTGATAACCGAACAGAATCAATTGCCAACCCATTGCATTTGTATAACCAAGCAGGTTTTTATAAAGTGAGTTTAGAAATTACCACCAGTTATAATTGTGTTTACGATACTGTCGGTTATGCAAAAGTTTATCCGGTTCCAACTTCAATATTTAGAACCAATCCAAGTGAAGTTTTAATTACCAATCCTGTGATACAATTTAGAGATTCAAGTATTGGTGCCGATTCTATTTTATATTTTATGGGCGATGGCAAATACCGTTCAGCGCCATTGTTCAAATACAATTATCCTGATAGTGGTGTATTCAGAGTAAAACATTGGGCCACCAATCGCTTTGGTTGTATTGATTCTAGTTTCAAAGACATTGCGGTGCGCTTTACACTCACTTTCTATTTACCAAATGCCTTTACGCCTAACGACAATGAGTTGAATGAAACCTTAAAGCCTGATGGTATAGGTATTGCCAAATACGAAATGAATGTGTTTAACCGTTGGGGTGAATTAATTTATAAAACCGAAGACAGCAAGCCATGGGATGGCAAATACCAAAATGAATTTGTGCCCGATGGTGTCTACACTGTGGTCTATAAAGTACATGATTACAAGGGTGCAATATACCATTACAAAAACTTAGTAACAGTATTGCGTTAAATGCGGTTCGATTTTTGAGCGCTTTTATTTAACCAATTCACGAGCCAATGTCTATTAAAATTTATTTGATTGCTTTGGTGTTTTTAATTAGCGCGACGGGCTTCACAAAAGTATATAAAACATAACGCAGTGGCCTTTAACAGATTCATTTTCTTGAGAGAACAATGAGGGGCCTTCATTAAATTGCCATGACACCCTAATTATTCAACCTTCTATAGAACTGAATCATAATTTATTTATCAAATCAGATGCTTTTGTAAAAATAGCGTAAAATCGAATTACACCTTCAATTTAACTTCAAATTTATTTCGCAAGCCTTTTTTTACACAGTAAAAAAACACTTAGGTGCTCTTTAAAAATTTAAAAGAAATGAAAAAAGTTTATCCTTGCCCAAAACCATCTAAAGAATACAAATTTAAAATAGAAACTTATCTAACTTATGTGTTAAAAAAAACGATGGTAGGTTATTAACTACACGTTGAAACGGAAGTGCATGCAGTCGCCATCTTTCACGACATACTCTTTGCCTTCGACACCCAATTTACCTGCTTCTTTAATGGCAACCTCGGTTTTGTATTGAAGGTAATCGTTGTATTTTATCACCTCGGCACGAATGAATCCTTTTTCAAAATCAGAGTGAATAACGGCCGCCGCTTGTGGTGCTTTCATACCATCGGTAATGGTCCAAGCACGCACCTCTTTTTCGCCCACAGTAAAGTAGGTGATGTAATTTAATATGCGGTAAGCTGCTTTGATTAATTTAGCGACACCACTTTCTTGCAAACCTAAGTCTTCTAAGAAAACAGCGCGTTCTTCAGGATCTTCTAACTCGGCTATATCGGCTTCGGCAGCAGCGCTAATGACAAGCACTTCGGCACCTTCCGATGCAGCCATGGTTCTGATATCTTTTACCCATTGATTATCGACCTTCAAACCTGCTTCATCAACATTACATACATAAAGTACTGGCTTTGCTGTTAGTAAATTTAAATCTGCTGTCAGTTCTAATTGTTCTTCTGTTAAACCTTCCATGGTTCTTGCGTTCAAGCCTTTTTCAAGATGGGATTTGTATTTTTCGCAAGCATCCATCACTTTTGCAGCTTCTTTGTCGCCTGCCTTGGCTTGCTTTTGCACTTTTGCTAAGCGCGCTTCAACGGCTTCCAAATCTTTTAACTGCAATTCAGTATCGATAATTTCTTTATCTCGAATTGGATTTACTGAACCATCTACGTGAATAATATTGTCGTTATCAAAACAACGCAATACGTGTATAATAGCATTGGTACTTTTTATATTGCCAAGAAACTGATTGCCTAAACCTTCGCCTTTGCTCGCGCCTTTTCCTAAACCAGCGATGTCAACAATTTCGACAGTGGAAGGCACTATGTTTTGTGGTTTTGCAATTTCGGTAAGCTTTTGCAATCGCTCATCGGGCACTGTGATCACACCTACATTCGGTTCGATGGTGCAGAATGGAAAGTTGGCTGCTTGTGCCTTTGCATTGCTAAGGCAATTAAATAAAGTAGATTTTCCAACATTTGGTAATCCAACAATTCCACACTGTAACGACATAATTTTTTCTTATTGTTTTTATATTGTTCGCATTAACCTTTAGCAATCTCACCAATGTCTTTAATAATTTTCATTGTTAAGTTTCTTGCAGTGGTATCAGATTTGCTTTCTGCATATATGCGAATGATAGGTTCTGTATTTGATTTTCTCAAATGCACCCAGTCCTCATCAAAATCTATACGCACACCATCAACCGTATTAATATCGAACTTTTTGTACTTCTCTTTTATTTTTTCCAATACATCATCGGCATCGATATCAGGTGTTAATTCCACCTTGTTTTTAGAGATGATATAATTAGGAAAACTAGCGCGCATGGCACTGCAACCTTTGCCAGATTTAGCTAAAGCAGTTAGAAACAAAGCAATTCCAACCATGGCATCTCTGCCGTAATGCAATTCAGGATAAATGATACCTCCGTTGCCTTCGCCGCCTATAATGGCTTTGGTTTCTTTCATTTTTTCTACCACATTCACCTCACCTACTGCACTGGCACTGTATTTACCACCATGTTTTTCGGTAATGTCTTTTAAGGCTTTGGTAGAAGATAAATTAGAAACAGTATTGCCTTTTTTAGTATTCTTTAAAATATAATCGGCCACTGCTACCAAGGTATATTCTTCGCCAAACATTTCGCCATCTTCGCATACCATTGCTAAGCGATCTACATCTGGATCAACACAGATTCCTAGGTTAGCGCGCTCGCTTTTAACGTTCGAAGACAATTGTGATAAATGTTCGGGCAATGGCTCAGGATTATGAGCGAAGTTACCTGTAGGCTCGCAATTCAATTCAACAATACTTTCGACACCTAAGGCTCTTAATAACATAGGTACCGCAATACCGCCTGTAGAGTTAACCGCATCAACTACAATTTTATATTTTTTCTCTGCAATAGCCGCTACATCTACCAAAGGTAATTTCAATATTTCATCGATATGCTTTTTAATGTAATCGTTATCGGTACTTAAAGAACCAAGTGTGTTAACTTCAGCATATGAGAAATCATTGGCTTCTGCTAATTCTAAAACCTTCTCAGCTTCTTTTGCTGAAATAAATTCACCTTTGTGATTTAATAATTTCAGGGCATTCCATTGTTTTGGATTATGACTTGCTGTAAAAATAATACCGCCCGCTGCTTTTTCCATCATCACAGCCATTTCTACTGTCGGTGTGGTAGATAAACCCAAATCTAAGACATCGAGCCCCATGGCCATTAAGGTAGAAGACACAATATCAGAAACAATCTTACCAGAAATTCTGGCATCGCGTCCGATCACAATCAATTTGCCTTTTTGCATAGATAATACCCACTCGCCATAGGCCGATGAGAACTTTACGATATCTACAGGGGTTAGGTTATCACTTGGTTTACCACCAATTGTTCCTCTAAAGCCTGATATTGATTTAATTAGTGTCATAGTTTGGAAAAAAAGAGTGCAAAAATACTCATTTTTTCGCAATAAGTAAGAATGTTTATTAACATTAATTAACTAAAAAAATACAAAAAAGTAATGTAAAGGCAACCCGTGCGAAATAAGACACCTTCATGAACTTACAATTCATTTAATTGTTGATAAAATCGATAAAAAAGTAAATAAAGGACAGTGCTATTCAATTAGCCTGATTTAAAAACACGCAACCGTCTTTAGTCGTCGCTATTTTTTATAAAGCTCCACTTAATTATCGAACCAATATCTCCGTTTATTCACCTTTAAATCTTGCAACATACTGCTGTTAGCATGCAATGAGAAGGTAAAACTTTTGCGAATACCATCGGGAATCCAATTAAAGCTCAACGCCCAACAATGTAAACTCCTGCTCACACTAAATTGGGTATACGCTATTTTCTTATTTAAGAAATCATATCCACTGTTGCAGCCAATTTTCCATTTTGGGGTTAAACTAAAGTCGCCACCAAAACTAAAATTATGCAGGTATTGGGTTCTGTAATTTAAACGCGAATAATTCATTGCATAGTTAACATTAAAACTCCAAGGAATATCGAAACTCACATAGCCATAAGGATCGCGTTTCATGTCTTTTAGTTCTAATGCATCTTGTTCCGATTTAACCAAGCCTGTGGTATCCTTTTTCTTACGCTTAAACATGGCTGCATCGAACCTTGTAGATACTTGCACACTGGCATTGGTCCATGTACCGATTCTTCGACTGTTCTGCCACTCCAATTTGTTAATAGGGCGGTTCCAGCTTTTGGTATAGGGATTCAAGTTGGCATTGCCATTAATTCTAACTTGTTTAAACAAAGTGGTAAAGCCCGAAGCGTTGATGTTCGACAATTGAAAAGAATCTTTTAAAAAGTTATAATTACCTGCTAAACTAAAATTCTCTATCCAAGTCACATTCTCGTATTTGGCACTTGTATCGGTGCGTTTCAAAACTTTGGCTTGTAAATTATTGCCTATGGAAAAGTTCATTAAACCGCTAGGACCGCCACTTGGACCGCCCTTAATCCCTTGTTCGTAGATCGAATATTTTTGATACCTACTTTCAGTATTAGCAGAATCGGTTCTTACATTTTTGTAAATTCCATATTTTTCATCACTAAAATCGGGTCTGTAACTAAAACCAAAATTGGGCGTAATGGTATGGCGAACGGCACTTACTTTACCCCTACCGAATTGGAAGGTTCCAAATACCTGTGTTCCTAAATTAATGGCCGCACTATAATCGCTCGATCTGCTAAACCCATTGTGATAGGTTGTATCAATTTTATTGCGTGCAGAGTCGTATGATTTCGTAATGGTTTTAAAATACCAATATTCAGAATAGGCCACTGTTGGTGTTAAAGAAAAATGATTTTTAATTAATTTATAAGATCCTAATGTAATTGGAAGCGTATGCACAATGCCCTGCTTAAACTGATCGGCTGCTCTTAAATTAATTTGTGGCAATTTGGCAAACATCGATACAAAACCAGGTGCTATTTCAGCCATTGGGCTGCCTGAAAAGAAAATACTATCCTTGGTGTCGATTCTATTCTCGGCTACCACTTGATAACTCACCCCCAAATCTTTGTACCATTTGTACTTTCCAAATTTATTGGGCTTCGAGAATGGTGTCACCCTTTGCAAACTAAAATTAACTGTCGGCAAAGACATCGAAAATGCATGCGTTTGTGTATTTTGTGAATGTGTGATATTGGAAGAAAAATTGGCTTTGTTCTTCATTAAAGATTTTGAATAGGCAATGGATGAATTGAATTGATTGCTTACAATTTGTGTTGGATCCAAAGAATTCAACTGTGCTGCATTGTTTTTCTGAACATTCACATTGGCAGTGAATGAAGTCCCCGGGCGCGCTTTGGGATCTTGGGTATGCGTCCACTTGATACTAAATGATTTGGTATTGTTGGTTTTGAAATTGGGGTCTTCGCGTTCGCCATTCAAAAATTTAGAATACTCCAAACCAATAGAACCTGCATAGCGATAGCGACTTGCATATCTAGTATTAGAAGCAAGGCGCCAACTACCTCTAAAATAAATATCGCCATTAATGGTTTGATCGAAATGGTCGCTGATGCCAAAATACCAACCCACATTTCTTAAATAAGCCCCATAGCGACCGCTTAAACCATACTCAAAGGGTATGAGTCCCGACTTCTGACCTTTTTTCGTCGGAAACATACCAAAAGGCAAAAACAATGGTGTTGGCACATCTTCAATTTTTAAATTCGAGGGTCCGAAAATGATTTTTTTATCAGGAATAATTTTTAAATTATGCGCTTCTAAATAAAAGTGAGGATGTGGTAAATTACAAGTCGTGTATTTACCTAAATCGCTATAAATACTTCTATCGTTGTCGCGCAATACTTTGTTACAAAGAATATATCCCTCACCTTCCTTCATGGCAATACCATAAGTTCTGCCGCGCTTGGTATCGAAATTATACAGCATCGTATCGGCATCGGTTTCGCGATCGCCATCGTTAAAATTAGGGCGACCTTGGTAATGTCCCAAACTATCAACCACACCCCTTGCATACAACTCGCGTTGATTAAAATCTACAATAATGAGCGCTGCTTTCAAATTCATGCCATCGTATACAACATTGGCATTGCCGTATAAATAAGCCCTTCTGGTTTTATTATCAATCACAATTGAATCATCTGCCGTATAGTCGATAATGGCATCGATGGCATCTTTGGCAATTCTAAACGTATCGTTTTTTAATGGAGGCGCTATAGCCTCTTGGGTGTTTTGAACTTTGGCAGTTGTTTTGAATGCAGTATCCTGCGCCTTTGCATTATTAATGTACAAAAACCCGCACGCAAGTAGCATTATCCACAATAAACGAGGGAGATTTTTAGTTTTATTAAAAGTACTTAAAAGAAACAAATGCCGAATTTTGCACAAAACTAAAGCAAAAAAACGAGCCAACTGAATTATGAACAAGAAATTATTAGTTTTTACATTAACCGTTGTTTTATTGGGCGGATCCTCATTCAACCACGCTGACAATTTATTTAACATCGTGGTGATTGATGCAGGCCATGGTGGCAACGACCCTGGTTGCAATGGCGGTGGTAGTAATGAAAAACATGTGACCCTTTCTATTGCTTTAAAATTAGGCAAAATGATAGAGGACAGCCTAAAGGATGTTAAAGTAATATATACGCGAAAATCAGATAAATTCATTGAATTAAGTGAACGTGGTAACATTGCAAACAAAAACAATGCCGACCTTTTTATAAGTATACACTGCAACGCAAACGACAACCATGAAGCCGCCGGAACGGAGACTTATTTAATGGGTTTACATAAATCGGAAGGTAATCTCGCGGTTTCAAAACGCGAAAACAATGTGATCCTTTTAGAAAAAGATTATAAAACCAATGAAGCCTATTCGGGTTTCGATCCTAACTCACCTGCAGGTCATATTATTTTAACCTTGATGCAAAATGCTTACATTTCGCAAAGTGCTAAGTTTGCTAGTCATGTAGAAACTGAATTTAAAACCAATACAAAACTTAAGAGCAGAGGTGTTAAACAAGCGGGTTTCTTGGTATTATGGAAAACCGCCATGCCAGGTGTATTGGTAGAAACAGGTTTCTTAACCAATGCCGAAGACCGCAAAACCTTGGGCAAAGACAGCGGTCAAGCCGTGATTGCGAAAGCCATTTTCAACGCGGTAAAAAAATACCAAAAAGCCAATAACAAAGGGTAGTTTTTTCGTGTGCATGCAGTGTTGCTGCGCTTATTCTTAAAAAGCCACAGATTCACAGAAGAGAATTGAATACATTATTTCTCAGATTGAATTTTAATGCTGAAAATAAACTAATGGTATATATTATACCGTAGGGATTTAATATCTGTAAGTAAAAACTAACCCCTGCTTCTATATCCCGTAGGGATTTAATATCTGTAAGTAAAAACTAACCACTGCCTTAATATCCCGTAGGGATTATACTTTTAGCCTACGTTAAATACTAACAAACCCAAGGGCCGATAAATATCTGAACAAAACAGGATTGAGTCTTTATTAGCCACAGATTCACAGAAGAGTATTGAATACAATCATTTCTCAGATTGTATTTAATGTATAAAAGTACCTTATTGCATACATTATCCGTTAGGGATTTAATAGATGTAAACCTAATAATAACTAATGTGTCGCTTTATCCCGTAGGGATATAATATCTGTAAGTAAAAACTAACCACTGCCTCAATATCCCGTAGGGATTATACTTTTAGCTTGTGTGATAAAAAACTAATTGGCTTCAAGTCAAAAAAAAATAAAGACAAACATCTTTCTTAACAAATTTAAGTATTAAAATTTGTGAAATCTATTGGTGCTAATTTCAATCTGTGAATCTGTGGCTATACTTCTAACTCACAAAAAAATCCGCAGCTATTGCATCTGCATATACTTTGCCTTTATTGGTTAAGCGAATCACCTGATCATTTTGCTCCACCATTTTATTATTCAAATGCTTTTCTAACTGCTCGTTAAATGCAGCATTGCGACCGCCCATTTCTGACAAGGTATTTAGATTGATGCCCCATTGCGTGCGCATACCGGTCATAATGTACTCATTGATTTTATTTTCTTCTGTAAGCACTTCTTTTTCGGCAGGTAAGTGTCCTTGTTTGATTGCTTGGGTATAAGCTGCGTTGTCGGACACATTCCATTGGCGTTCGCTGCCGTTGAATGAATGGGCAGAAGGACCAAATCCCAAATACCGTTTTTGTTGCCAATACGATGTGTTGTGTTTGGCCATATACCCCGGTTGACAGTAATTGCTAATTTCGTAGTGTTGCCAGCCATAGCGACTTAAAAACTCCATGGTCCATTCGAAATGATGGGCCGAAAGCTGTTCGTTGGCTGGGGCATATTTACCTTTGTCAATTAATTTTTTCCAAGCTGTGTTTTCTTCCAAAGTTAAACCGTAACACGATAAGTGATGCACCCCTAGAGCATTGGCCTTTATCAAATTAAAACGCCATTGTTCTTCTTTGCTTTCGGGCAAACCAAAGATTAAATCAATGCTCACTTCAAAATCATTTGCAATGGCCAATTGAATCGAAGTTTCTGCCTCATGGGCATTGTGCGCTCGGTTCATCCATTTTAAATCGTTGTCGTAAAAACTTTGAACGCCTATACTTAATCGCTTAACACCTGCAGCCTTCCACGCTAATAATTGAGTCTCATTAATATCATCTGGATTGGCTTCTAAAGTTAGTTCCGTTATTTTTTCTACCAGGTAATGTTGGTAAATGGTTTTAATAATTTTATCAATGGCCTCGGCCGGCACAAATGAAGGTGTTCCGCCACCAAAATAGATGGTTTCAACAGGCTCAGTACATTCGCTTTTCCGCAATTCAATTTCCTTACAAATGGCTTCAACCAAGGCATCGACTTGCGTTGTTCCTGTTTTAAAATAAAAATTACAGTAAATACACGCTTGTCTACAAAAAGGGATGTGAATATAGATGCCGGACATAAGTTTCAAACTTAAAGATTTTCTATCAAATGCTATCCAATAAATCGGCTAATGCCCTATCTTTCTCAGTAATTGTATTTTGGGCATCATGGGTGCATAGTTTTACATGCACTTGGTTATATACATTGGTCCATTCAGGATGGTGATTAAGCGCTTCAATTTGTGGAGCCGCCTTTTGCATCCATGCCACTGCACTCAAAAAATCCTTAAATAAAAAGGTTTTGCGTAAACTATTATTTTCTGTAATCCATTTATTAATCATTAATTTATAACAACTTAGAACTAATTTTGGTTTTATCAAATATTTTTTACGTAATTTGTTTTTATAAAATAATTCATAACACCATGTCAACGCTCAACAACATTCTAGTGCCTTTTGTAATCTCGCCTTCGGCCCGAGGTGCATTAAAAACTGCCATTGCTTTCTGCAAAGTATACAATGCCAAATTACATGTGGCACACATAGAGAATGAAAAATCGACCTCCGAGGTATTAGAGACCGTTAAAACCATTTGCGATGAGGAGAATATGACGTTTGTATATTACGACTGCGAAGGTGTTGTTCAGAAAGAAATTATTAAATTAGAAAAAGAATTAAGCATTGATTTAATTGTGATTGGTGCTTATGGGGTAACGGGCTTTCAACAATTTTGGGTGGGTAGCAATGCGTTTAAGGTCGTAAGCACTTCACATTGTCCTGTGATTACTTTACAGAATGAGAACAGTAGTTTTACAGGATTCCATAAGATACTGTTGCCTATCGACGATAGTGAGGAAACCAGGCAGAAAGTAAATTGGGTAGCAAAAATCGCCAAAGGCTTTGAAGCCGAAGTTTTGATTTTCTGTGTAAGTAAATTTAAATCGGAAGATGCGCGCATTAAACTAGCAAAATATGCCGCACAGGTTGAAAACCTTTTGAAAGAAGAAGGCATTAAAACCAGTTTTGATGAAAGCTATGGTAATAATATTGCAGAAGACTGTATCAAATTTGCAGGCATGCACCATTGCGATATCATTTCAATTATGACCGAAATGGAAAGCTCTAATAGTTTCTTCATGGGCACCTATGCACAACAATTGGTAAGCACCTCGCCTATTCCAGTGTTCTCTATGCACTCGCGCTCAACTAAACTTTCGGCAAACGTCGCTTAATTAACCTTCGGGTTCAAAGCCACAGATTCACAGAAGAGAATTGAATACATTAAATTCTCAGATTTAATTTTACTACTAAAAATTAACTTTTAGCCTACACCATTAAGTAGGGATTTAATTTATGCAACTCAAAAATCAACAATTGTATCCTTATCCCGTAGGGATTTAATAACTGTAAGTAAAAACTAACCCCTGCTTATATATCCCTTAGGGATTATACTTTTAGCCTGTCTCATAAAATCTAATTAACCTCGGGCAAACCAAGTTTGGATTGTGCCATAATTAAGCCACAGTCCCTATTTCTATTGGGACAGATTAAAACTGTGATTAGTTCACAGATCGATTGTGATTATTCAAATCCTAAGATATTATTCCTAGAAGTACTATTGCTTCGACAGGCTCAGTCTGACTGATGTAGGTTATGTTTTTTCGTTAGCCTAACACTTCGTCATACTGTCCCGATTTCTATCGGGAGTCGAACGTATGGTCGAAGAGTTACGAAGCCTGAATGGTTGGCTTAAACAATAATCCTTGGGCGTTAATCTTGGAAGTACTGGGACTTCGACAGGCTCAGTCTGACTGTGGTTAGATGATTGTTTTTAACTTATACTTCTTCTAACAGTGTGCGAAAAGCTAGCACTTTGTCGCCATATTTTTCGTAGGTCTTAGCCTTTAATGCCAAGGCGTGTTTATCTACATATTCATTAAAATCTTCTACCGTATTGCAATAATATTGAATGGCGTAATTCACACCTTCGTTATCGTCTACAACGGTTAATAATTTAAGCATTTTAAACCCCGTAAATTTTTCGGTTGAAATAACTTCTGGAATATGCGTGTGCTTCATCCAATGCACCCATTCAGTTTCTATCTCTTCAGGTATATTGCAGGTAACGTTATAAATAATCATGGCTTTTTTAAATTATGAGACAAAATTATTCATTTTTTTAATTCTAAAAAATCTTTCATCGAATTGTATTTGATTTGCAACCTCACATGGGCGAATTTTTAGATAGCAAAGTAGAAGCTTTAAATTACAGTGCTTTTGATAAAGTGCCGCACATTGATATTCTACGCGACGATTTAATTCACCCCATTGTATGCGGCAATAAATGGAGAAAACTTAAATATGCCATAGAATTTATCAAAACCAATCAATTAGAGACCATTGTTACTTTTGGTGGCGCCTATAGCAACCATGTGATTGCAACTGCGTTTGCTGGCAAGGCATTTAATATCCAAACGATGGCCTTTATTCGAGGTGATGAAGTGAGAAAAACTAACCATTACGAGCAATTGGCCATTGACTATGGCATGACCTTACACCATGTTGAGCGCACTGCTTACAAAGATAAACGCGCCTTGTTTAATCAATATTTTGGCCACGACTCCAAAGCCTTTTTTTTAGACGAGGGCGGTAACCACCCTTTGGCATTAAAAGGCTGTGCAGAGATATTAGATGAACTAAAAACGGAATACGATTATATCATACTCCCTTTAGGCACCGGCACCACCATGGAAGGATTGGTGCAAGGAGTGATTAAAAAAACATTAAACACAAAAATACTAGGCATCAGCTCGCTTAAAAATAATTTCGAACTCGATCGCCGATTAGAAAAACACGACACTAATTATTGGCATGTGTTTCACGATTACCACCGCGGCAAGTATGCCAAATCGGATGATGATTTAAAAAAATTTATTGAACATTTCAAAAAAGAAACGGGCGTGCCCATTGAAGCAGTCTACACTGGCAAAATGATGATGGCTGTTGCCGATTTAATTCAACAAAATTATTTCAAACCAATAGATAAAATTTTGTTAGTGCACACGGGTGGATTGATGAACGTTTGATTTTCGTAACCGTTGTAAGTTCATCATATATGATGAACTTACAACGAATCTAGGCTGTAATCGCCAATAAACGGTGCAATTCCTGACGTGTTGACTCTTCCTCAAACTTACCACAATACTCTGCAGTTGTGGTATGGCTGCTATCGTCTTTGATACCGCGACTGGCCACACACAAATGTTTGGCATTGATTATCACCGCAACATTTTCTGTTTTTAAGATGTTTTTTAACTCATTTACAATTTGCATGGTCATGCGTTCTTGCACTTGCGGGCGTTTTGCGAAATATTCTACGATGCGGTTAAGTTTCGATAAGCCTATTACTTTACCATTGGGAATATAAGCAACATGGGCTTTACCGAAAAAAGGCACAAAATGGTGTTCGCAATTGGTATAAAAATTTATATCCTTTTCGATCAACATCTCTGAATACTTAAACTTATTTTTAAAGTGTGAGGCTTCAGGTTTGTTGGTTGGGTTTAAACCCCAAAACATTTCTTTCACATACATTTTAGCCACCCTGCGCGGCGTGCCGCTTAAACTATCGTCGGTCATGTCGAGACCCAAGGTCTCCATGATGGCATTGAAATGGCTTTGAATTATATCTATCTTTTCATCATCACTCAGTTTAAAGGCATCGGCACGCATGGGTGTATCGATGTTAAACATTTCGTGATCATGGTCGTCGGTATGTTGTATGTTATCCATTATATTCTACGTAGTTTCTTTCAGTTTCGAAAAGGCGGATTCCCAATTCAAATCGACCGTCAATTTTGGCTCTTAATTTTTCCCATATTACAATGGCGATATGCTCGGCCGTAGGATTTAGGTCTTTAAATTCAAGCGTATCTAAATTTAAATTTCTGTGATCGAATTTGTCTTCAATTTCTGAGCGAATGAGCGCGGATAGTTTTTTAGTGTCGATAACATAACCTGTTTCAGGATCAATTTCGCCAGTTACCTTTACCTCTAAGTTGTAATTGTGACCATGGTAATGTGGATTGTTGCAAACCCCAAATACTTCCTGGTTTTTTTCTTCGCTCCAAGCAGGATTGTGCAAGCGGTGAGCCGCATTAAAATGCGCTTTTCTAATAACTGAAACTTTCATTGTCTTTAGTAAGTAACTATTGGATGAATCTAATTGTTTATGCAAAAGAACTAATAATTTACAAGAGTATACTAATGAGTCACTTAATGTTTTTGCAATTTGTTTAATATTTATTAAACAATAAAAATAATACTTTCTATTGATAATCAATATAATAACATTAAAATGAGGCGATATCAAGTAGTTGCAAAAAATAATTTGTTTAAGTAATTTTAGCAATTTGTTGATTTACCGTTAATGATAACTAAGCACTTAGCGGCATATAGTCTCCTTCTATAGGCCTATATCAGCGATAATTTTACACATAAACACCTAACTGTTAATAACTAAGCTTTTTGTTTAATTAAAAAAAATAAAATATTAAACAAAATATAGTGTAAATTTAATTTTTAAAGTTCAACTTTGTACCTGTTAAAAAGACAAAATGAACTCAGCACAATTACTTCCCGTTTCTTTCGACTTCATGTTGCAAAAAGAAATGTCTGCTATGAAAGGTTTGGCCATGCAACTGACCAAAAATTCTGACGATGCGGATGATCTTGTGCAAGAAACCATTTTGAAAGCCTTGCGATACCAAGGAAAATTTTCTGAAGGCACCAATTTCAGAGGTTGGTTGTTTACTATCCTCAAAAATAGCTTCATCAACAACTACCGCAGAATGGTGAAACGCAATACATTTCTTGACGCTACTGACAATACCTTCTTTCTTGATATTCCATCCCACAGAACAGAGAACCAAGCGGAATTAAAATTCATTAGAAAAGATTTGGAAAAAGCAATTACAGATTTGCCTACTGAGTTAAAAGTAACTTTCATGTTAAATGTTGAGGGTTTTAAGTACCACGAAATAGCCGAAGAGCTCAACATACCAATCGGAACTGTGAAAACCCGTATCTTCGTAGCACGAAGAATTCTGCGCAAAAAACTTCATGTTTATGGCGAAGAATATGGTTTTAACAAGACAATCAATGAATAGCCTTTATCTCTGGATTAACATACTCACCCTTCTTTTTCCCTTGCTGCTTTCATTCGATAAAAAAGTAGCTTTTTACAAACGATGGAAATATTTATTTCCTGCCATTGCAGTTACTGCCACCTTCTTTTTAATATGGGATGAATGGTTTACTCAAATGCATATTTGGGACTTCAACGCTAAGTACTTAATGGGCTATTATATGGGCCATTTACCGGCAGAAGAAGTCTTGTTCTTTTTTACGGTACCGTATGCATCTATCTTTATTTTTGAAGTCATTAAGGCTTATGTAAAGCACAGCGAATTGTTCGAAGATTTGCACCATTGGTTTACCCTATTCTTTTTTGGCATTTCTATTACTTTGCTGTATTGGTATAACGATAAATTATACACTGCCATTACCTGTATTATTTTATCATTTATTATGGGCACCCATTTGGTGGTTTTTCGCAAACGCTACATGAGTTGGTTTTATTTTGCCTTCACTGTTTCTATTATTCCCATGCTAATTGTTAATGGATTACTTACCGCCAAGCCAGTGGTATATTATGATGTTACACAGCAAATAGATTTAAGAATTGGCAGCATTCCTGTCGAAGATTTTATTTACAACCTTACCATGCTCAGCCTTTGCATAGGCTTATACCAATGGTTCAGTCGACTTGGTCTCCGATCCCAGTTACGCCACCAGAAACAATCATCTTAAACACTTCGGTTGAATTGGCTTGTATGGGTTTTACTTTGTCTAAGCGCACCAACAACAAATCACCCACGAATCCATAAGACTTTGGAAAATACACCCCACAATAATCGGGCATACCAATTTTCGCCATGTCTTTTCTGGTAATGAAACCTATTTTATAAATGCCTTCTCCACCAACCTCAACCACAACTGGTTCTGAAAACTTTTTCTTTTCACCTACAAAAGCTTCCATGATATCTTTGACAGAAGAGTATAAAAATTTAACGCCTGGTGTTTTCTCCATCCAATCGTCAAACCAATTGATAAAAGGTTGCACTAAATAACTCGAGCCTATCCAACCTACCACCAAAATAAAGGACACAATAATTAGAATGCCTATACCTGGCAGGTGGTCTTTGCCTATAATATTATCAACGGCCTGAAACAACCATGCAATCATGAAATAAGTTGCAGCCAAAGGAATGCTGATCAGCAGGCCTTTAAAAAAATAATTTAATAAGCGATTGGCTAAATGTTTTCTGCGAATTTTATGATTAAATGTGTTCATGGTATTGTATTAAATCTTGTGCAATGTCTTTTCTGTAATATTTATTGGTGTATTGAATCAAATCGGCTGCTTGCATCGATTTGGCAATGGCCTCTTTCATGTTACTACCTGTTGAAGTAAGGGCTATCACACGACCGCCATTGGTCAGAATTTTACCACCTTCATTTTTGGTACCTGCATGGTATACAGTTGTATCATTCACCGCATCAATATGCGCTATCTCGTAACCCTTTTCGAAGGATTCGGGATAACCACCAGATACTAAGAATACTGTTGTTGCAGTGGCCGCATTGATTTGCATTTTTATATTTTTTAGGTCGCCCGTACAGGTGGCTTTTAACAATTCTACCAAATCGTTTTCTACGCGATGCAACACCACTTCGGTTTCAGGATCGCCCATGCGGCAATTGTATTCTATGACGAAAGGCTCGCTGCCTACCTTCATTAGACCAATAAAAATAAATCCATGGTAATCGATACCTTCGGACTTCAATCCATTCACTGTTGGAATTATCACTTGGGTTTCTACTTTATTTAAAAACTCTGCATTGGCAAAAGGCACTGGCGACACAGCGCCCATACCACCTGTATTCAACCCCTTATCACCTTCGCCAATTCTTTTATAATCTTTGGCCTCTGGCAATATCACGTAGTTGGTACCATCGCTTAAAACAAAGCAACTCATTTCAATGCCATCTAAAAATTCTTCTACTACAACTTTATCGCTAGCCTTACCAAATTTACCATTCAGCATTTCTGCTAAACTCTCTTGGGCTTCTTTTAAATCATCAATAATCAAAACA
Organism: Bacteroidota bacterium; assembly: GCA_947496065.1. Classification (GTDB taxonomy): domain Bacteria; phylum Bacteroidota; class Bacteroidia; order NS11-12g; family UBA955; genus JABMMZ01. Next base: position 51,780 of record CANMBF010000010.1, on the reverse strand, counting down.
CCTTTACCGGCAGCTAAACCATCGGCCTTTAATACAAAAGGAGGCTTAAGTGTACTCAAAAAACTTTGCCCTTCGGCTATACTGGCATTGTTAAATGTTTGATAAGCGGCAGTTGGCACATTGTACTTCTGCATGAATATTTTAGAGAAATCTTTACTGCCTTCTATCATGGCACCAGCCTTAGAAGGACCAGCCACCAGTATATGATTCAATTGTGCATCTGCTTTTATAAAATCTGTTATACCAGCTACCAATGAATCTTCTCCACCGGGTAAAATCAAATCAATTTTTTTATCCAAACACACCGTCTTAATAATTTGAAAATCGGTTACAGCAAAGTTCAAATTTTCGCCACAAAGCGCAGTACCCGCATTGCCTGGTGCAATAAAGAGTTGATCGCAAAGGGTACTTTCACTTATCTTTTTAGCGAACACATGCTCACGTCCACCACTGCCAAGAATCAAAATATTCATGGCGCAAATTTAACCCTTTACGAAGACAAATAATTTAAAGTATTGAACAGAAATTTAACAAAGAAAAATGGTGCTTTATGAATTTTTTAATGAGACCAATGCAACTTCATAGCAGGTACACATAGTTGCTAGTCGCACTTCGTCCGATAGCTATCGGACAAGCTCAGTGTGACAATTTGGAAAAAAAATCACGCATTTTCGCAAGCCAACTTTTTTACAAAGTAAAAAAGCCCTTATATGCTCTTTTGAAAGTTTAGTTATATCTATCACACTTGATTCAACCTATAACTGTTATTTGAAACCCAAAGTCCTCAAAAAAAAACTTATGCTTCTTATATTGATTTTTTTATTTTTTTTAATATGGCATCAATGAAGCTTCGCTTTGTGTTTAATGGTTTTCTTTCTATGTTTGTAAGAGTAAACCTCCCCATGGACATCGAACACTACAGAAACTACTGCCTCAGCAAACCTCTCAATAGGAATTAAATACAACTAAGTAATTCGCAAGCCCATTTTTTACACAGTAAAAAAGCCCTTATATTGATTTGTTTATTGTTTTTTTTAAGGCATCAATGCTGCTTCGCGGTATGAACTTTTAAAAAGCATCATTCATTCTAAAACTATTTAAAAAACCCTTAATCAAATTTCAATCCGCAAAACACTGCTCAAAAAAAATTGTGTGTCTTATATTGATTTTTTTATTTTTTTTAATATGGCATCAATGAAGCTTCGCTTTGTGTTTAATGGTTTTCTTTCTATGTTTGTAAAAGTAATCCTCCCCATGGACATCGAACACTACAGAAACTACTGCCTCAGCAAACCCGGCACTTCCGAGGACCTCCCCTTCGGTCCCGATACCCTCGTAATGAAAGTAGGTGGTAAATTATTCGCCCTCTGCAGCATCGATAACTTTGTAAGCATTAATCTCAAATGCGACCCCGAGCGCGCTGTATTATTAAGAGAAGAATACGAACAAATAAAACATGGTTACCACATGAACAAAACCCATTGGAACACGGTGACACTCGATGGGTTGAAAGAATCATTCGTGATGGAATTGATCGATCATAGCTATGATTTGGTAAGGAATAGTTTGCCGGGAAAAGTGAGAGAGTATTTGGGATTGGCGCGATAGTACACCATCATATATGCTGGTGTAACAGGTTTGCTCGTTTAACACGTTTGATGGTGTAACAGAGATGATCGTGTAATGGGCATGATGGTGTAGCAAGTGTGATGATGTAACACGTATGTTGGTGTGACAGGCGGTTTATTTGGATTTTTTTTTACCCCATTTTTTGGGATTCTCTTGGATATACTTCTTTACATTGGCAAATTCTCGATAATCTCTTATCAATCGGTCGTAAAACCTTGGTTGCCATTGAAACGCTTCAAACCCATTTTTACCACACCACCGTTTCACTTCGGCCTTGAATTGTTGAACAATAACAGACACTGAGCCTGCAACTGGTCTTGAAAATCGATTGGATTTAAATTCCTTTTGAATAATTGCATCTAATGTGTTTGGTTTTTTTATACTCAAAATAAAATGGACATGGTCAGGCATTACAATAAATTCATCAATTATGGCATTGCTAAAATGATGATTTAATTCTTGTAAACATTGGTGCGCCCTTAACCCAATAGCATTTAACAACATTTTCGACTCATTAATTTCTGTATTTTCAATTGGTGGAGCTTTAATTTGGCCAAAATAATGCACTCTGTTTTTCGTAATGATAGTGATGAAATAATCCCCAGGAGAAGAATAGTCAAAATTTTTAAGTCTCGCTGACATCTTTAATAATCGATATCAAATTTAGTATCAAGTTACAGTTATTACAAATTTTGAATTCACTTATTTTTATGCAATGTGCTAAACAAAACTGCCCTTTCATTTGTCATTACAAGCATGGCCATCTACCAAATAAAAACGACACAAAATTTACCCATCTCTTTACAAGCCGCTTGGGACTTTATATCATCGCCCTATAACCTCGAAACCATTACCCCAGACGATATGGGTTTTGAAATCACCAATGGTGTAAAGCCCGATGACAAAATGTATGCGGGGCAAATTATTACTTACAATGTAAAACCTTTGGCCGGCATCAAAATGGAATGGGTCACCGAAATAACACATGTAGAAAATCTTAAATATTTTATCGATGAGCAGCGCTTCGGTCCTTACAGCCTTTGGCACCACCAGCACCATATCAAAACCATAGAAGGCGGTATACAAATGGACGATATCGTTCATTACAAAATTCCTTTCGGTCCTTTAGGTCAGCTAATGAACACCTTGGTTGTAAAAAACAAATTAAAACAAGTGTTTGATTACAGACATAAGAAGCTTGTTGAACTCTTTGGGGAACTGTAGGCCTGAGGCAGCAGGGTTTGTTGCTTCCAAATAGTTTGTTGTTGTTTGGTGCTTAGTAGCTTCGTTATAGTGTGGACTGTAAGCAGGAGAAAATTTTTAAATTTTAAAATACAAAAATCATAAAATGTAAGAAACCGACCGATTGGTATGTTTTTTTAGAGGGCTTCGTTTTTAGAAAGGTGGTTAAATCTTCTATTGAAATTAAAACCATAAATTGCAATTTTTCGGTGGGCAACCAAGTACAATATTCTCTTCTTGCTAATGCCTTCAAAAACCATCACAAAAGCACAACCTCCGACATACTACAAACCATCGGTAGTAGCACTTCCCCTTTTGCCAACTGCAAACTGCCAATTGCCAACTATCCCCTAAGGGTCATCGCTTTCTTAATAAACTTCACAAACAAAGGATGTGGGTTTTCTACTGTGCTCTTTAATTCTGGATGGAACTGAACACCGATGAAATATGGATGTGTTGGAATCTCTACAATCTCGGCAAGGCCCGTTTCAGGATTGGTGCCTGTAATCATCATGCCCGCTTTTTCGAACGCTGCGGTGTACTTGTTATTAAACTCGTAACGGTGACGGTGACGCTCGCTAATCTTAGTTTTGCCATAAGCGCGCGACACACTGCTACCTTTAGTTAATACACAATCGTAAGCACCTAAACGCATGGTGCCTCCTTTTTGAGAAATGGTTTTTTGTGAAGCCATCATGTCGATGACTGCATGCTTGGTACCATCATTCATTTCAGTACTGTGTGCATCTTTATAACCTAAGACATTGCGTGCAAATTCAATTACACTGCACTGCATGCCTAAGCAAATTCCAAAGAAAGGAATATTGTTTTCTCTTACATATTTAATGGCTACTAATTTGCCATCAATGCCTCGGTTACCAAAACCTGGTGCTACTAATACCCCATCAAAATTTCTCAATTTATCAGCAACGTTTTCGTCGGTTAACAATTCGCTGTGAAAATATTTTACATTCACCGCACACTCGCTGGCCGCACCCGCATGGATAAAGGCTTCGTTAATCGATTTATACGCATCGGGCAATTCAACATATTTACCAACCAAGGCAATATTCACCTCGTGTTTAGGATGTTTAACGTGTTGTAAAAATTCTTTCCATTGTAACAATTCTGGTTCCTGTTTGGCCGCTAATTTCAATTTAGACAAAACAACTTTATCTAATTTCTCCTTTAACATTACCAATGGCACATCGTAAATGGTCTCCAAATCTATTGATTCAATAACTGCATTTACATTTACGTTACAGAACAAAGCAATCTTTCTTCTGATATCAGTATTCAAATGGTGCTCGGTACGGCACACCAAAATATCGGGCTTTACACCGCTCTCTAATAAGAATCTAACTGAGTGTTGGGTAGGTTTTGTTTTTAATTCACCAGCTGCTTTTAAATAAGGCACCAAGGTTAAGTGAATCACAATGGCATTGTCTTCGCCCATTTCCCATAACAACTGACGAACAGCTTCTACAAATGGCAATGATTCAATATCACCCACTGTACCACCAATCTCGGTTAATACAATATCAAACTTGCCAGAGTCACCTAGCAATTTCATTCTTCTTTTTATCTCGTCGGTAATGTGCGGTACCACTTGTACTGTTTTACCTAAATAATCACCTCTTCTTTCGTTCTCAATAACCGTTTGGTAAATTCTACCAGTGGTTACGTTGTTGGCTTGCGAAGTAGGCACGTTCAAGAATCGCTCGTAGTGACCTAAATCTAAATCCGTTTCAGCACCATCATCGGTTACATAGCATTCGCCATGCTCGTATGGATTAAGTGTTCCTGGATCAACATTGATATAAGGATCGAATTTTTGAATGGTTACTCTATAGCCACGGGCTTGAAGCAACTTTGCCAATGAAGAAGAAATAATTCCCTTACCTAATGAAGATGTAACGCCACCGGTTACAAATATATATTTACACTTTTGTTCCATCTATTTTGAATGATTATTTAGCTGCCGACCCTAATTCCTAAAGTTTGAAAAAACTATAAAATTCAGCTCACAGATGAACCAACTAATCGGGTAGCGAAGGTACGACTTTTAATTAAATCAACTCGGGATAGCTTTTCAAGAAATTTTCAACAGCTACCAAATCGGCAGGCGTGTCAATGGCTGGACTCACAAAATCAGTTTTTAAAACTTTTATTTTAAAGCCGTTCTCCAACCAACGCAATTGCTCTAAACTTTCTGACAACTCCAAAGCACTGGGCTTTAACTGTTGCAGTTGCGCAATGGCAGAGCGCTTAAACGCATACATACCCACATGGCGGAAATAGGCAAAATGGTTCACCCATTCAGTTTGTTCTACACCTCTTACATGGGGGATGGCTTGCCTCGAAAAATAAATGGCGGTATCGTCTGCTCCACTAATCACTTTCACCATGTTGGCATTGAATAAATCATCGCTGCTTTTAATGGCCTTTTTTAAAGTGGCAATATCTACTGTTGAATCTTCGAACGCTGCTGCCAAAGCTTCTATCTGCTCGGGCAATATAAAAGGCTCATCGCCTTGCAAATTAATGAGCACATCGAAATCGTATTGTAACACATCTGCCACCTCGAAACAACGGTCGGTGCCGCTAATGTGATGCGCTGAGGTCATGGTACACTCCCCAAAGGTTTTTACATGGGCATATATTTTATCATCATCGGTAGCCACTACAACTTTCGCATCTAATTTGGCTTTCATGGCTTGTAAATAGGTGCGTTGCACCAGCGATTTACCGTGAATGTCAATCAAGGGTTTGCCCTCGAATCGGGTGGAACCATAGCGCGAAGGAATGACAATTAATACTTTCATAGGGGTTTTAAAATGAAACACTGAATCCAAATTTGATACCGAACCTGCGTGCTCCAGGATTATTTAAGTGTGTTAAGCGATGAACAGCCGCTACTTGCAAAATTTTAAAAATATTTTCTATACCATAGGCCACTTCAGCATAAGGTTCTCTGTTTATTTGATTATCTATCGCACTTACAGGAACACTTCGATTATCATACTGTGGATAGAAAGAGGTATTGGCTTTGCTAATGCTACCCATAACTGCACGACCTTCTACAAACTCTCTCCATTTTAATTTTTTCATCAAAGGAATTCTGTTTAACAAAGCCCCATTGAAATGGTGCTCCATTTTAAAAAATAAACTTTGATCGGTTACAAATTCAAAAAAGTTCATCAAATTATAAGAAGTGGTGCTATAAAAAAACGATTGGTTACCGCGGTGAACCTCTAACAACGGATAAGGCAAACGCTCGAATATTTTGGTGCCCGATAAAGTAAAATCGGTGCGTCCCCAGTAGCCAAAGCTTAAGCCTTTTTCGACTGTTGCAGTCAATCGATTATAATCGAACCGCGAACCAAACAAACCTTTGATTCCGCGGGTATAATTTAACGACAGGGCCAAGGCACCTGGCCTGGTTTGTCGCACACGTTCGTTGTCGTTTTGTAAATAATATTCTTTGGGAGCCCAACGCAAGCCCAGGGTAATGGCTGCATTGGTAAAGTTGCTCGACTTAATGGAGGTATCCGATAAATTTTCGCCATACACAAAATTAAATTTTTTGACTTGCTCGAATTGAAACTCTTTGTGTAAAAAAACAATCTTGGCATTCCACCCTCTAATGAATTCGCTGGTGGCCCACAGCTTGGCTTCTTTGGTGCGGTTCAGCTGACTGGCACCAAAAACAGAAACAGCCGTATATAAATTACTGGCGCCATAATAATCATCCGAAACGCCTATTTGTTCTACATCTTTTTTATAAGAAGCCCCCGCAGTGGTCCAATGTTTGCGATTCAAAACCGATTCAAATTGCCCTTTGTATTTCCATTGTTGCCCTACTAAATCTTGCATACCATAGGCCATATATCCACTTAGGGTCATTTTTTTGCTAAACGAAAAATTGGTTCTTGCACCCACACGAATCTTGCTCCCTTCGATTGCATTATAACCATAAATCAATGCATAGGGACCAAAATCCAACTTGCCAATTTTCTTATAACCATTGAAAATAATATTGATGAGTTCAACATAATTTTTTACAATTTTTATATTGGTGACCGTATCAATTTTTGCCAATGCGCGTTTCTCATCTACCGTTAAATCTTCGTGGCGCGAGGTATCCCAATAGGCATCCGACTTGACAGTTGCATCTTCATTCAGTTTGATGGGATAATCAAAAAATTTAGCACTGCGTTCTTTGTTGGTGACAATTTTTTCAGAAGAACTCGAGAACACAGCCACCATGCCGGGCGAGTTTTTTGAAAGTTCTGCAATGTCTATTAATACACGGTTCTTCACCGGTATATAGGCCCCTGCATCGGTAGGCTCATACTCTTGTGTAATCTTTAATTTTTCTACGAAATTTAAATTCGCTTTATTGGTGATGCTTAACGTTAATCTGCGCAAAGCGAAGGTGCTGTCTTCAATCCAAATATAACCAGTAAAAACGAGGTCTAATGGATTCTTAGGCGTTACCTCAATTTGAAATAATTTGTGATTGCTACCATAGGGATACTCCGAACCCACTAATTTGTAGTTGTAATATAAGAGCGATGACTTGCTAATGGGCGAGATAAAATTCTTTTGAAGGATGGGTAAAATATTATCGTTGAAATTGTATTGTTGAAAAGTCGACCCCAAGAGTTGCGACAAAAACGAACCATCCTCAACCCCTACCCCTTTCACACGCGAGGCCAATATCACCTCCTTACTGCGGTTCGGATTTTTATTGTAATAAAACTCACTCAAATTTTCAGATAGAAATATAGGCAATACTTTTTTGGTGGAATCATCACTCAAAGAGCGAATGGTATCGAAAGCACCTTCTACTTTTTTTACCACATTGAACTTTTTATTTTGCTCCGATAAATTATTAATGGCAATTTGAATCTTGGTAAAATTTTCGCATTCATAAGAGTTCAATTTTTCGATGTTATTTTTCTCTTTGGCATCTTGTGCTTTTTGAATAATGCGTATGCTGCGATTCACTTTACTCGACACGGTAACGCCTTTAAAGGCTCTGGTGGCAGGTTTTAATTTTACATCCAACACATTCACTTCGCCTGCATTGATTTTAAATTTTAAAACCCCATAACCCACATAGGTAAAAGAAACGGTATCGCCTGCTTTGTTGGTTTTAACAGAATAGCGACCATCAAAATTTGTAGAGCCGCCATCACCGGTTGAGTCGATCGAAATATTAACCCCTGTCAATGGCTCACCTGTAATAAAATCAGTGACCTTGCCTTTTACAACGGTGGTTTGACCAAGTGCAGCAGTTGAAACAAAAAGTAAAGTGAATAAAAATAGTTTTGGCATCGTGAAATACAAACCTACATTATTTTTTAATATGCTAAAAACAAGTTCTACAAAGGTGCGCAAATTTGAAGACAGTGACTTGGGGTTATTGAGTTATTAGGTTATTGGGTTAATAGGGGGCTTGGTATTCCCTTAATAACTATTAACAATTAACCAATAACTTATATTCGACCCCTTCGGGGTCGAGAGCAATCTGGCTTTATCTATATTATAGAGATATGACCCCTTCGGGGTCTGAAAGCTTTGGCTTATTATTGAAAATGCATACTACTTGGTATGTTTTTTTATACTAGTGGGTTATTAGGTTATTAGGTTATTGGGTGGTATACCCCTTAATAACGATTAACTAATAACTAATCAAAAAAAACCTGCAAGTTTTCTTGCAGGTTTTTTTTAAAATACGAGATTTATTCGCAGGCTTTTCTTACGAAGGCTTCCCACTCTTCATCGGGTACGTATACCAAGGTTGGGGTTTTCCAATTGCCACTTAAGAAACCGGTTTTTAACTGACTGCCTTTGCCTATCCATGCATATCGTTTGCCATCTTTTATAACATACGACAAGAAAACATGTTGCTTGTAGTTTTTCTTTTCTTTTTTAGGAATGCTAGGTTCTAAAATAGTGTTCTTGCCTTTGTTCTTTAAGAACTTGGCTGAAGCGGTAACACCATCATCTTTTTGTCCATAGATAACATTTACGCCATTGAATTTTTTGCATTTTATTTTCACATTTTTCGATGGTGCTGCTTTCTCACCATCATCATCTGCTGCTGCATTGCCTTTGCCCGCTACTGGGGTTAATTCCAATACAGTGTAAAAGCCAGTGAAAGGCACTTCAAAAATGACATAATCGCAATTGGCTAAACCACGACAAGAATCGGCAAATACAATCTTCTTGGTCCAGTTAAAGAAATTATCTTTTTTAGTATCTGCTGGCAATACCGCATATCTTTTGCCTTTGTGTGCAGGCAATTGACTTTTAGGCAACATGATTAAAACCATGTCTTTTTTCGACATGATGATATCAGCTGAATCATTTTTTTGAGAGACATTTAAGTCGATGAATTTTACCACTTCTCTTTCGAATTTTGGTATTTGTGGAATATCGCTAATGCCTGGGTATAAGAAACTGTTGCAAAAATCCATATACTCTTCTTTGCTCTTATCATCTACCACTTGCACATAGGCTTTATCGGCCGCTACTTTTTTAAAGCTGCTTTCATTTACTAAAACAATATTACCTGCAGGACCGAATTTGGCCATGGCATTTGACTTGTTAGGTGTTTGCAAACCACCAAATGGATCGGCAGCGCAATAGCAGGCTGGTCGCACTTTAGCGGCATTGTAAAAACGGTTCACATCTTTGATATTGAAAGATTGTAAATCGCAAGCATCGCCATTGGGCGCTTGTTTAACACCTAGGTTAATAACCTTCTTGTCGGTTAATTTCCAAGTAATGTTTTTGGTTTTATCTTCAACACCAAGGTAGGCAGAATAGCCAGCTTCGTTGTTTACTTTCGGAATATTCACAGTAATAGGCTTAATGGCTTTTACCGGTTTGCTTTTGTACATGGCTGTTACTTTTACAATGCCATTGCTCAACAATTGATTGCCATCGGCATCTTTAAATGTTAAGTTGTATTTTTTTACATCGGTTGCATTGCTAATGTATTCTAATTTGAATATTAATTCGTCGTTGTTAAATCCTTCGAATGTGTTGGCAGGTATCATGGCCGTAACACAACCAGCGCGAACAATGGTATCGCGATCGGCACGGGCCATCATAATGACAATGTCTACTCTACGCATTTGCTCTAAGTCGGTTTCTTTGCCCGATACTTTTTCACCTAAACTCGCAGTGGCTACGCGACTTTTATACACCATTAAGTTCTTACTTAAAATATAACCAGCCACGGTATCGGTACGGCTGTTAGACAATTCTAAGTTGGCTTCGGCACCACCTGTAGTATCGGCATATCCATTAATTTGAATGCGTTTGATATTGGTTTTGCTTTTTAAAATATTGACAACAGAATCTAGCACCAAATAATCTTTGATTTTAATTTTAGATTGGTTGACATCGAAATAAACACTGAATTTGACAGATGTTTGTGCTTTTGCTGTGAACAATAACAGAGCAAAAAATAAAGTGAATGATAATTTCAAGAACGTTGATGGATTTAAACCTGTCATTTTAAAATTGGGATGACAAGTGTTTTTTTCTTTTAGCATAATGTTAGATAACTACTGTTTAATCGGTTTTATTGTGAGTGGTGCAAAAGTAGGTTTTTATCATTTCAAAAAAATTAATTAACCAAAAAATAATGCTGAATTATCAACAAAATCGGCACTCTTGAGTAGATTCACTCAGAAGAATCTTACAAAAGTCAATGAAATATTGTGCTTAGTTTTTGATTCTAAAAAACCATTTGATGTAAAGGGTCATTAGTAAAAACAAGACTGCTATGATTGTTCCAAAGGGACCAACCAAATTGCCATGTTGCACATAAAAAGTTTGAATTTCGTTTGGCGAAATGGTGCATTTAAAAGCGGTGCGCTCGCGGTATTGCGTTGCATTGCTAATAACACCCATGGCATTTATTTTTGCAGAGATGCCTGTATTGGCACTGCGTACCATGTCCTTGCGCATTTCTATACAACGCACAGCGCCAAACAACAAGTGCTGTTTGTAACCTGGTGAATTGCCCCACCAACCATCGTTGGTAATTAACGCTAAGGCATTGGCCCCATCGCGCACAAACTCACAAGCGTAATCCCCAAAAATAGATTCATAACAAATCAAGGGTGCTATCTTTAAATCTTTGTTGACAATAAAATTAATCGGCCTATCGCTTACCCCTAAACTACCCGAAGTGCCACCTAAATTTATGCTTAGTTTTTCTAAAAATTCGAAAGGCATTTTTTCTACACCGGGTACCAATTTCGATTTGTGATAAATACTATCAATGCGATTATTTTGAATCAATAAAGCGGTATTATAACTGTCCCACCACGCAGCCGAAAAACTATCGTAGCGCGCAGTGATGCTTGGTCTTTTTTCATCTTCATACACATTCAAGGTTTCGGCACCGGAGAGAATGGTTAAGCCAGTGCTATCCGTTAAAGCCCTGAGCGGTTGCAATAAGCTCATTTCATTCAATCGGCTTTCGTGGTTCCAACCTGTAATTGCAGTTTCTGGGAACACTAACAATTGGGTAGTTGAATCAAGCAATGGCAGGGCCAAATCAATGCCGAATTGCAGTTGTTGTTCGGCAGTAATGTACTTTTCGCCATCTTCAAATTTTTCGGTGTAAGGATCGATGTTGGGTTGAGAAACCACACATGGTATATTTTTTTTATAATAAGATAATTTAATCTGCGCCAAATTACCAAGACCAATAGACACAATTGAAATGATAATAAGTGTCAAGATGGGTTTTAAATACGCTACCTTTTTTCTTCCTTTGACTACCAATTTTGCAATCCAAACATTCATTACCAAGATAAGCAAAGTGCCACCCATTTCGCCTGTGTATTCGTACCATTGAATCAAGGCAGGATAACCCGCTAAGCCTTTGCCTAAAGTAAGCCAAGGCCAACTGGCAGGCCAATTAAAATGCATATACTCCATGGCGATGTAATAAAACACCAAAGAGCTATAGCCAGTTTTCGGTAAATTGAGATGCGTAATAGAGAACAATAAAAATGGCAGAGCCATGATCAAACTGTTTAACACCAGCATCATGATACAGCCACTAGTACTGGCATTCCAAACCCACCATGTGGTGGCGGTATTAAAGATCAACATGCTAAAATAAGCCCAGCCCAATAATTTTACATGGGCATTTTTTTCGAATTTTATTTGGTTGTGAATGATAAGCATTGGCACCATGCCAATGAACAATAAAAACACCAAGGGCAAGGGTGGCCAGCCTAAATACAGCAGCGCACCACTTGTTAAGGCCAATATAAATTTACTCTGATTTAGCATCTTTTTTTCCTTCCATTACAACTACAAATTCGCCTTTGGGTGCTTTCTTTTCGAAGTGTTGAATCACTTCTGCAATAGTCCCATTCACAGTCTCTTCAAATAGTTTACTAATCTCGCGCGAGACCGATATTTGACGGTCGGCCCCGAAGTATGTTAAGCTATCTTTTAACAAGGCGGGCAACTTATACGGACTTTCGTAAAACACCATGGTGCGGGTTTCGTTTTGCAAAAATTCGAACCTAGTTTTCCGTCCTTTTTTAACAGGTAAAAAACCTTCGAATACAAATCGGTCGCAAGGCAAACCACTTTTTACAAGCGCTGGCACAAAGGCGGTTGCACCTGGCAAACACTCTACCTTAATATTGTTTTTATAACATTCGCGCACAATTAAATAACCTGGATCGCTGATGCCGGGCGTACCCGCATCGGTAACCAAGGCCATTATTTTGCCTGCATTAATTTGGTTCAATACATCCTTGTATTTCTCATGCTCATTGTGGGCATGGTAACTTTGCATGGGCTTACTAATTTCGTAATGCTTTAAGAGCATGCCGGTGTTGCGAGTATCTTCTGCCAATACAATATCGCAATCTTTCAAAATCTCAAGTGCTCTCAAGGTAATGTCCTTAAGATTCCCAACAGGTGTAGGCACCAAATACAAAATTCCCTGATCTGCCATTTATATTTTTTTGCTAATGTCGATGTGAAACATTCCTTTTAGTCCGAACAATAATACGCTCCAAAACAGAACTGCCAATAATTGAAAGCGAATAATTTTTCCCTTATCGTGTTCGAATGATGAAGATATAATACACCCCACTGGAATACTGATTAAAATAGGACTTAAAAATGCGAGTCCAATTAAGCCATACTTATTTTTGATGTGTAATAATTTTTTGAGCTTCCCGAATTTGAATTTAAAAAAATGGTAACGCGATAAATAATTAGAAATAATGGCCCCTAAATAGGTAAATACTAAAACACCAATGCCGCCACCACCGGCCACAATGAGCATATCCCAATACCAAGCCCGTTGCGAGCTGGCCAACAATGGAAGTGCAGCGAATAAAAACTTAACTGCTGCGAGCAAAACCATTAAAAATACCTGTATAAATTCTCCCATCTGATTGTTGGGCGAAGATAGAAATAAAGTAGAAGAAAAGTTTGGGCAGATGGATAGAAAAAGAAATTATTAGATAGAAGTGAGTCTTATCTATAAAACTTAACATTGTAATAAAACAGTAATCATATATTTGAAAGGAAAAGTGGTTATTGCTTATCTTATGGCTACCAATATAGATATGACACCACTAACCCTATCTTTAAATTAAGTATTCCCTACCATCCTAAAACTAAAGTTCATAAGCCCTTCATAAATGAAGCATTCAATAAAACGACACATTGCATTGTTTATTAAAAAAGTGATGGCATAAAAAAAGACCTCATTGCTGAAGTCTTTTTTTAAAATAATTTTGATTGGGTTTAGTAAGTAACGCTTTCGGTTACTTTACCATTTTCGTCATACGATTTCCAAGTACCAGCTCTTTTACCATTGTGGTAATGCATTTCAGAACGCAAAACACCTTTGGCATCCCACACTTTCCAAGTACCATGTTTAATATTGTTTTTGTAAAACGCTACTGAAGTAATTTTACCATCGGCACTGTACTCGATCCATTCGCCCGTTTTAACACCATTGTTAAACGAACCAACCTCCTTCGTAACACCGTTTGCGTAAAACACGGTAATCTTACCATCTTTTACACCATCATTGCATTCGTAAATGCTTTCAATTTGGCCACCCATGTAAAAGGTTTCCAAATTGCCATTAAAGTAATCTCCTGTTGCGGTAATAAATTTACCAGCAGCGCATCCATGGAGATATCGTTGCTTTGAGCACCAGCATAACCTGCTGATAGAGAAGCGATTGCTAAAATAATTAATAATTTTTTCATAGTAACTTAACAATTACTTAACAAAGCTAAGAAAAAAAAAGCGAACCGCCAAGAAAACTAGCGACTTTTTAAAATAATTTTCGAGTGGATGTTTTCAGCAGAAAGCTGAATGCTTTTGTAAGAGATACAATTGATAGTTAACAATTCTGCATTGCTTAACACTGATTTAGGAATATAACAAGTACCATTGATGTTGGTATAGTATACCTTAGTAGTACCAGAAATCTCAATGGCAGCACCAGATAATTTTTCGTTATTACTATCAGTCACTGTAATTAAACACAACCTGTCGGTATTTACAGCGTTTGTAGAGACTTGCGCTGCGAATATTAAAAGGAGTATGGCTATTATCTTTTTGATGTTACAAAATTGCAGCCTTAAGATTAGCGTTGTATCATTCCAATATTATCTTATTGTTAATTTTTAATAATTCCCCACCAATAGGTTCATATCCCATTTACACTGCCATTTTAAAAACAACAATGCAATAGGCATGTCGTGACTTTAATTTAACTTGCAACCATACAAAATAACCTAATTATCATTTAAAATTAAGATAAAATTAACACAACTATTTGACCTTTGTGCCCATGATTTACCATCTTAAAACAGTTGTATTCTTTTGTTTCTTCTCTCTAATGTCTATGCAACTAGTTGCTCAGACAGGCACCATTAGTGGCACCGTGTTCGATTCAACAAAAAACATTTTATTTAGTGGTGTAAACGTTTCTATCAAAGGCACCAACCAAGGCAGTGCAACAGATAAAAATGGTGTATTTACAATTACCAATGTAGCTGTTGGCGCCTATACACTCAGCCTTAGCCATACAGGCTACAACACTGTTGAAGTAATGAATGTAGTAGTAACAGAAAATGCTACAACAACTATCAACCAAACAAGCATGACCATTTTCGTTAAAAAAATTGGCACAGGTAAAATTGTCGCAAAGAGAAAAACAAATACCGAAAAAGCAGTGATTCAGGAAGTGAAAAAAGCAGAAGCAGTTGTTTCTGCAGTTTCTTCTGAAGAGTTAAACAAAACACAAGCCACCGATGCAGCCAAAGCAGCTGCAAGAATACCAGGTGTTACTTTAATGGAAAACCGTTTCATTATGTTGCGCGGCTTAAGTCAGCGTTACAACAGTGTTCAAATAAACAATATCAATGCACCTAGCACCGAGGTCGATAAACGTGCCTTCTCATTCGATCTAGTACCTTCTAGCATGTTGGATAAAATTTTAATTTACAAATCAGGTGCGGCCGAATTGGCTGGCGACTTTGCTGGTGGCGTAATTAAATTGTATACCAAGAGCAATGTAGAAAAAGATTTTTTAACTGTGAACATGGGCTTTGGAGTTCGTTTAAATACCACTTTCCTTTCGCATCAAAACAATAACATCAGCAGTAGCTCCGATTTGTTTGGTTACGACAATGGTGGTCGCGCTTTACCTTCAAGCTTTCCGAGCACCTTGGCTGGCCTATCTAATCAAAGTGCCATGCAATATGGTCGCAACTTAAAAAACAACTACCAAGTCAATTCAACAGTCGCGCCGATGGATTTTGGCGCGGGCATAAGTTTTGGAAAAAATTTCAAGTTGGGAAAAAAAATGAGTTTGTTTACCGTTAACAATGTGAGCTATTCTACCAACTACCAATATTCTAATATTAATCGATACCGTTACCAAAACGATCAAATTGACTACGTGCGTCAGATGTTTAATTACTCTGATGAGAACTATTCGATAGAATCCAAAATAAGTGCCTTGAGCAATTGGTTGGTGACCTTGAATAAAAACAATACCCTTAGCTTTAAGAATATGTACAACCAGATTGGCGAGAACGAAACCACCATTCGTACAGGGGTGAATCCAACAGAAAGACCGAACACTGAATTTAAAAACTATGGTTTCCACTACACCAGCAGAAGCATTTATTCTGGTCAACTAGAAGGCATTCATAAATTGAATACCATGGGCGATAAATTGACATGGACTGGTGGGTACAGCTTTGTTAAAAGAAACGAACCTGACTACAGAAGATTTAGAACCTATAGAACAGAAGGCTCTAATGATCCTTATACCATGATAGATCCTCCAAGTTCAAGTTTATTTGATGCCGCCCGTTTCTATTCGGATTTGAATGAGCACACAGTTTCTGGAACTATTAATTATGAAAAGAATTTAAAAAACCCTTTCGATACTTCTAAAAATATTATCATTAGAGCGGGTGCTTATGCCGAAGAAAAATCGAGAGAATTTGCAGCCCGTTGGTTTGGCTATGTTTATCAAGGCAGTGGCATTGTAAAAGATGCTTTCTTGCAACAACCCATCGATCAAATTTTTAAATCAGAAAACATTAACACCAAATCTGGATGGCGTCCAGCGGAAGGCACCAATCCTAACGATAAATACACAGCTACCAATCAATTAAAAGCAGGTTATATTGGTGCTACCATCCCTATGAACCGTTTCAGTGTATCATTGGGTGTAAGGGCCGAACAATTTGCTCAAAATTTAAAAAGTGCTACCCAGTCAGCCGCCGTGAATGTAACCTTAGATAGTTTAAACATTTTACCTTCTATTAATATGTCGTATTACCTAAACGATAAAAGCTTAATCCGTTTGGCTTATAGCAAAACCATTAACCGTCCTGAGTTTAGAGAACTAGCACCATTCGTTTATTACGACTTCATTTACGATGTAAACATTGTAGGTAATCCAAATTTAAAATCTGCAGTCATCGACAATTTTGATTTGCGTTATGAAATTTATCCATCTTCAGACGAGACGGTGAGTTTTGGTGTATTCTATAAAAACTTTACCAATCCAATTGAAAACTATGTTCAACCCATTGGATTAAGTCAACAATACACTTTAAAAAATGCAAAGCAAGCCACCAATTATGGTTTAGAAATTGAACTTAGAAAATCATTAGACAATGTGACGCAAAATAAATTCTTAAAGAACTTATCGGTTGTTATGAATGCCTCTTTAATCTATAGCCAAGTTAATTTAGGTGACGATTCTACCTTAAGTCAAGCGCGCACCAGAGCCTTACAAGGTCAATCGCCCTACATTGTGAACGCAGCCTTATTTTACAACAACGAGAAAAAAGGATTAACTGCGAATTTATCATATAACATTTTTGGCAAACGCATTGCCTATGTTGGTAATACTATATTTCCAACAGTATATGAAATGCCCCGTCAAGCCATCGACTTAACCTTTGGCAAAGAAATTAACAAACGTCTTAATTTTAAATTTGGTGTAAGTGACATTTTAAACTTTAAACACCGTTTGTGGCAAGACACCAATGGCGATGGAAAAATACAATATCACACCGATAGAACGGACCATGAATTATTAAGTTTTAGAAGAGGACAAATGTTAAGCTTTAGTTTCTCCTATAAAATTAAATAGACTTTGAATCACACACCAATCAAAAGCCGCTTACCATTAAGTAAGCGGCTTTTTTTATGTAAAATAGATTAATGCTGAAGTAACATTAAACAATAAACAATAAACATTATTTAAAAGCGAATTAATATAACCGTAACACTGCGCGATAATCTTTGCATTATTAAATCTAACAAAAAAATAGTATGAAATTTAAATTTTTAACAATGGGAATTATTGCATCAGTTGCTGCATTCACATTCTCTTCTTGCACCAAGACTAAGATTGAAAAAGAATACATCACCATTCGTGATACCATCTTAGTTCAGCCGCCAGCTATCTACACAGAATTAATTGGTTCTTTGCCAACGCAATCTTTAGATGCTACCAAAAAGTATTTAATAGTTGGTCAAGTATTCATAGAAAGCGGTTCAGTTTTAACCATCCCTGCAGGTACTAAATTATTTGGTCAAAAAAGCTCTAAAGGTACTTTAGTAGTTAAGCCAGGTGGAAAAATCATTGCTGATGGTACTGCTTCTAGTCCAATTATCTTTACTAGTAACCAAGACAGAGGTGCTAGAGAGCAAGGTGATTGGGGTGGTGTTATTATGTTGGGTAAAGCTAACATTAACCAAAACTCACCATCTATCGAAGGTATTACACCTGCAGTTATTTATGGTACTTTCCAAAGCACTGCTAACGACAATGACAACAGTGGTATTTTAAAATATGTACGTATTGAATATGCTGGTATCGCTATTACTCCAAACAACGAAACCAATGGTTTAACCATGGGTGCAGTTGGTAATGGTACAACTATCGACTACGTTCAAATATCTTACGGTGGTGACGATTCTTACGAGTGGTTCGGTGGTACTGTTAATTGTGCACACTTAATCGCTTTCGGTGGTTGGGATGATGATTTCGATACCGACTTCGGTTTCAGTGGTAAAGTGCAATACGCTATCGGTATGCGTGACCCTTTCAACGCTGACCAATCTGGTTCAAACGGTTTCGAATCTGATAACGATGCTTCTGGTTCAACTTCAACCCCTAAAACTTCTGCTGTATTCTCTAACGTAACTTTATTAGGTCCAGTTTACGATTCAGCTAAAGCTTCTTTCAGCGGTAACTACTTACACGCTTTACACCTAAGAAGAAATACTGAATTATCTTTATTCAATTCTGTAATAGTAGGTTACCCAATTGGTTTAAATTTAGATGGCACTATCGCTAACTACAATAGTGGTGCTGCTGTATTAGATAATAATATCTTGGTTTGCCCAGGTGTTAAAGGAAAATCACAACGTTCTTTCTTCAATGGTGCTGCAGCAGATGCTAACGTAGCTACTTACTGGAAAACAACTAAATCTAACACAGTATTTACTTTAAACAATCCACAAGCAACTTCTGGTACTTTGGTTTACTCTAAAACATTTGCTGATGCTGGTATCGAGCCAACTTTAATCATGGGCTTTAATACAGTTTCTGGTGTTACTGGTGGTACTTACCCTCAAAACCCTAATTTGGCTTTGTTCTCTGGTGCAACCCAAAGTGGTGCTAAATTTACAGATGCTAAATTATCTACTTGGTTCAACAACACTACAAGTTTCAAAGGTGCTTTTGGTTCAGACGATTGGTCAGATGTTTGGGCTAATTTCAACTCTCAACAGTTGGCTTACTAATACCTAAACCAGATTGCTAATCGACAAGTCGCATAGCAAACGGTTCGGTATAAAGCATGCTAAAAAGCTTTTTTATCAAAAAACCTTTCAAGCATACCTAATTT
Organism: Bacteroidota bacterium; assembly: GCA_947496065.1. Taxonomy (GTDB): domain Bacteria; phylum Bacteroidota; class Bacteroidia; order NS11-12g; family UBA955; genus JABMMZ01. The sequence continues at coordinate 32,437 of CANMBF010000010.1, read as the reverse complement.
AAAGAAGTAGTATTCTTTTCATATAAAATTAAGAAGCGCCCGATTATTCGGGCGTTTTTTTTGTGGCCCTTTGTTTAGTTAATACGCCACAGATACACAGATTAACTTTTAAGATATTGCACAAAAAACCAATTCCTATTAACGACAACAGCCTTTTCGATTAAGTCGTATCTAATTCATCTACCTCTTGTTTCTATACAACTTGCATTAGTTTCTCTTATAAATACCAAATGGTATGTTTTTTAATCATATGGCTTCATTAATATGCCGATGTAAAGATTATATTACACATCAATTAATTTTAGTCAGCGAAGGAAAAAGATCATTGACTAAAACCAATAACTTACACTAACGCACAAAATTAGTTGAACGCTAGACGTGCGGGCTGGGTCCATCCCGATAATAATCGGGACGTAAAAATTTCTTTCGGTCAGGGATGAAGGGCGAGCCAGCGCGAGAAGACCGATTGAAATTTTCTATGCGTGGTGGTTTTTTTGTTACTTTTTTGTCCAAACAAAAAAGTAAGAGAGTCAGCTTTGCAAGGCAAAGCTCCATCGCAACAAATTATTTACAACATACAACCAAACCATTGGGCCCATCCTGATAGCTTTCGAGAAGTAAAATTTTCATTGGTAAAATAAGAAGAGTAACCCTATTGAGCAGACCAATAAAATTTATTATAAACTTAACCATGTGTTGACATACGCAATGCAACTTGCTTGCTTGATTAAAGGAATAAAATATCTCTTCAAAGGACTTGTTTACAGTATTGAAATTTTCATAATCTTCCCTCCTGTTTTAATACTTGCAATTACAAGCTTACTATTCAGTACTTTTTTAAAAAAGAAAAAAGCATAGGCACCATTACTCTGTTACACACAAAAGTAAAATCCATCTGAGATCTTATGTACTTTATTAGTAGTTTGTTTTTTCTAAGTCTTTTTCATGCTTTAACGCTTACTAGTGATACTTAGTCAAAAGTATAATCCCTAGGGGATATTGAGGCAGTGAGTAGGTGACACTTTACAGATGTTTTGTCCCTACGGGACAAGAGGAAGCTTTGTGAAAACTTAAGCGTTAAATTTAATCTGTGGTATTCGTTGACTGACCGATAACTTATTATCGCTTTTTGTTAAAACTTAGTTATAAGTATAATCCCTACTGGATATTGAAGCTTTGGATAGGTGACACTTTACAGATGTTTTGTCTTTACGGGACAAGAGGAAGCTTTGTGAAAGATTAAGCGTTAGATTTCATTTGTGGTATTCGTTGACTGACCGATAACTTATTATCGCTTTTTGTTAAAACTTAGTTATAAGTATAATCCCTACGGGATATTGAACATTGGGTAGGTTGTACTTTACAGATGTTTTGTCCCTACGGGACAAGAAGCACTTGAGTAAAATATTAAGCATTAAAATTTAATCTGTGGTATTAATGTATTCAAATTTAATCTGTGAATCTGTGGCAAAGAAGAAAATCGTTACAAAACCATTTCTTCGAATAAACGCTGAGCGGTTTTTTCTAAGTCTTCGCACAAACCCGGATGCGGGCGTGACACCTGTATGCAAGAACTACGCACCGCAGTTAACCATCGAAAACGCGAAGGAATATCCAATAATGCAATCGGTCCTCCATCCTTGGCACCATTCGCAATTTTTTCTAATGATTCTAGATTTTTTTGCAATTGCTCCAACTCCAATTTCGGAGCAAACACTTTCAATTTATTTTCATTCAAAGCAAAATTCACCTTAATAAATTTCGCTTTTTTGCAAAACAATATCAGTCCTATGTTCAAGAACTCCTCGCGCTCAACCGCAGGCAACACGCGGATTACCGCATATTCATAGATGTGTTTGGCTTGCATGCTGTGCTTCTTTTGTGAATAAATCGGAATGCTTTAATCGCATGATTAAAAAATTCGCATAAGTGTTTCGTATATCCTCTGGTGTTTCATCACTGCCTTCCCAATGCAACCATGCTTCGGGGATTAATGCAACGATGCCCTTTAAAACATCGTCTGTTAACAGGGCTTTGTACTTTGCATTGATGGCATCAATGGTTTTGGCTTGTGGCAATAACACATGGTCTTTTACCAATTTAAATGTGCTCTTGGCATGTGTTTCCCAATCGGTCCACGAATGGTGAAAATACAAACTGGCCCCATGGTCGATGAGCCACAATTGCTTTTGCCATATCAGCATATTGGTGTTTTTAAATGTGCGATCGACATTCAAAATAAAAGCATCGAGCCATACAATCGCCGAGGCTTGGTCTTCATCTATGGTCATTACTACTGGATCGTAAGTAATGGCACCACTTAAAAAATGCAAGGCCAAATTCAAACCTTGACTGGCCTTCAATAAATCTTGTATTTCTTCATCGCCTTCGGCCTGACCGAATGCTTCGTCTAAATTGGCGAACACCAACTCAGGGATGCGCAAACCCAATACACGGGCCAACTCGCCTCCTATCAATTCAGCAATTAAAGCCTTTGAACCATGACCCGACCCTCTGAATTTTAACACGTATTTAAAATCATCATCGGCTTCGGCCAAGGCTGGCAACGACCCTCCCTCGCGCAGAGGCGCAATGTAACGCGTTACATTCACGGTTCGGAGTTGAGGAATTTTGGCAGTCATAGGAAATTAATTTACTGATTAAACCAAAGGCCTATCAGCTGTTGGCAAAAGTACAAAATAAAGTTTTAAAAATAATTTAACAATGTTAAATCACCTTTAGTCGACTTTTATAACGAGGTTTGGTTGGCCTTTATAAATTTGATTTTTATGAAATACTTCATCTTCAGTTTAGTGGCCTTAACAGCTTTTACCGCATGTAAACGCAAATCCAAAGTTCCACCACCTACCTCGGCAACCCCAGTAAATATGTCGCTTGTAATAGGCAACCCAGTTGACTATGGTTTTCCGAACCTGATTATTTTCCCGGTGGGCGCCAATTACAATCCCGCCATTAAAGAAGCCCCTACAGAAGATAGACACGATAAAATTACCACTATCGCGGTAAAAGAGGGCGCACTTGCCTTTGTACAGAATTCGTACGAGGATAAAATCGACCGTTCCTCAAGCAATGAATACATTAATACCAGCGAAAACGATTTCGACATTCGCAATATTTTGTTTTATGATAAGAGTACTGGTCAGTCGCGCCCCCTCTTTTCCGACACCTTGCACATTCTCTCTTTTGCCATACACAAAGAATTTTCTCGCCCCATGATCTTTTTTAGAATCGTGAAACGCGATGTTAACAAGGACAAAAAATACAATTCGGCCGATGCCATTATGTTGTACGTTTCCGATTTAGATGGTAAAAACTTTACCCAAATAACGCCCGAGAACGAACAGTTCTTCGATTATTTTTATTACCCAGAAACCCAAACCATCTTAGTAAAAACTGCCTTAGACATCGATCAAAGCAATTCGTTTACCAACTTAGATGAAACCAATTTCAGAGAAATGAAAATCAAGAATCCTAGCATGGGTCGCGAAATATTTAGCAAATCTTTGAAAGATTCTCTGAAAGCACAGATGAATATGTTGCCATAAAAGGCTGCAAATTCGTTGTGCATTTTTTCGTGCGAAGTAAATATCTTTGCGCCATGCAAATGGAATCGCTTATTAAATCGGGTTTACAAAAAGCCTTGCTCTCGTGTTACGGCACCGAAGTGGCTATGGACGCTATCAAACTTGAAGCTACCAACCCCGACTTTAGAGGCGACTTTACCTTTGTGGTGTTCCCTTTTTTAAAAATTTCTAAAAAAAATCCTGAACAAACGGCTACCGAAATTGGCGAGTTGATTAAAAATAGCATCCCTGAAATTGTCAATTACAATGTGGTAAAAGGCTTCTTAAATTTAGAATTATCGACCGACTATTGGTTGAATGTAATGGCCAATTACAGCACCAGCATTCAAAATAAAAATATGGGTAAGGTAATGGTGGAATACGCATCGCCCAACACCAACAAACCCCTGCACTTGGGACATATTCGCAACAACCTTTTGGGTTACAGTGTCTCTCAAATATTAGCTTATAGCGGTTACCAAGTTACAAAAGTAAATTTAATTAACGACCGCGGTATACACATTTGCAAAAGCATGTTGGCTTGGCAGTTATTCGGCAATGGCGAAACGCCCGAATCAGCTGGCATAAAAGGCGACCACTTAGTTGGCAAATACTACGTTGAATTCGACAAACACTACAAACAACAAATTGCAGAACTAGAAGCCCAAGGTTTGCCAAAAGAAAAGGCAGAGAAAGAAGCGCCTTTGATATTGGCCGCTCAAAACATGTTGCGCCAATGGGAAGCAGGCGATGCCGACACCATAGCGCTATGGAAAACCATGAACGCCTGGGTGTATGCAGGTTTCGATATTACATACCAACAACTCGGTGTGAGCTTCGATCAATTTTATTATGAAAGCAATACTTATCTCCTTGGCAAAGACCTTGTGAACGAAGGCTTAGAGAAAAATGTATTTTATAAAAAACCCGATGGCAGTGTATGGATTGATTTAACGGCCGATGGCTTAGATGAGAAAATTGTTTTAAGAGCCGATGGCACTTCGGTATACATTACGCAAGATATTGGTACCGCCCAATTGAAATACGAACAATTCAATTGCGATAAAAGCATTTATGTGGTAGGTAACGAACAAGACTACCATTTCAAAGTATTGTTTTTAATTTTGCAAAAACTTGGAAAAACTTGGGCCAATGGCCTCTACCATTTAAGTTATGGCATGGTGGATTTACCAAGTGGTAAAATGAAAAGCAGAGAAGGCACTGTAGTAGATGCCGACGATTTAATGGCCGAGATGGTGCAAACCGCTAAGGACAAAACCGAAGAGATGAGCAAGACCGATGGCATCGCCGAAGCAGATAAAATTGCACTCTATAACACTCTAGGCATGGGGGCTTTGAAATTCTTTATGCTAAAAGTCGACCCACAAAAACGCATGCTGTTCAATCCACAAGAGTCTATCGATTTTCAAGGGGATACCGGTCCTTTTGTGCAATACACTTATGCGCGTATTCGCAGCATGATGCGAGCCGCTGCTGCTAATGAATTAACCGATGCCTATACCATTACAGAAGCGAAAGAAAGCGAATTAGAATTGATTAAACAATTGAGTTTGTTTGAAAAAACCATACTTGATGCGGCCAGAGATTATAATCCTGCTGCCATAGGTACTTTTGCATTGAATGTAGCAAGAGCGTTTAACCGCGTGTACAACGATGTAAGTTTCTTGAAAGAGGCAGAGTTAGAGATTAGAAAATTCAGAATACAATTGGCGAAGAAAACAGCTGATACCTTGAAGGTGGCTTTAGGGTTGATGGGGATTGATTGTCCGGAGAGGATGTAGGCATCCCGATCGCTATCGGGAGGCATTAAGCAATCTGCAGGAAACAGTAAGCAGTCAGGCGGGTGCATATGTTGACGGTGGGTGCTTACATTCAGAACTTTTTTTAACACACCGCGTAGCAGCTTTGATGCCATTAAAAATCAATTATAAAATCAAAATAAGAAACAGAAGTTTTTTTTAGTTCAGGTTAAAAAATGCAACTGAGGAAATATTCGAAGATTCTTTAAAAAAATTATACACTTTTCAAAGAGCACATAAGCTTTTTTTTTTCTTTGTAAAAAAAAGGGCTGCGATTAAAATCTAGGATTATAATTCATCTGAGGTTTCATTGCCAACTGCTTAGTCATCCTGTCCCGATAGCTATCGGGAGTCGAAGGGTGCCAACTTTTCCAGCAGATAATTTATCTATTGCACCTCCTCCCCTAGTTCCTAGTTCCTAGTGCCTTGCATTACCTTAGTACTTCCACTGCTCCGGTAATTTCTTGTTTGATATCGAAAATATCGGTGATGAGGACTTTGAAGAGGTAGACGCCTTGTGGTGGTTGGCGTTCGTTTTGTGGTGAAGGAATTAGCCAGTGTTCTTTTACATCGTCGGTTTGGAAGATGCGCTCGCCCCAGCGGTTGTAAATTTCTAGATGATAGTTTTTTACCAAGTAATACTGGGTTGTACTTAATCCAAAGCCATCGTTAATGCCATTGCCATTCGGACTGAAGGCATTCGGAAAATAAAATTGGGTGCGCGCAAATACAGGGATTATTTTTTCAGAACTATCGAAACAAATTTGATTGTTCGACACCCTCAATTTTACTTTATAATAACCAGTATCGGTATAGGTATAATCGGGATTTTGAATTTGAGAGAATTTACTATTGTTGGTAAACCAGGTCCAGGTAGTGGCTTGTTGCGACTGATCGATAAAACGGAATGGAAAACCTGTTGAAGTAGGTGTTAATTTTAGATAGGTAAAGTCGGCTTTGGGTTTATTAACTATTGCAACTGTATCAGAATCGCTGCCTTTGCAAGTACCATTGGCAGTACTTACTTTTACTTGATAAGTGCCCACCGCAGGCCAAGTAATTTTAATTACACTGTCTTGATTGTTTTGCAAACTTGCATTCAACCACCATTGATAAGTAGTAGCTGGCTTAAATACAGTGCTGCTCACTTTGGCAATACTTGTATCGCCTAAGCAATTGCCTTTGAGTGTTAGCTTTAATACTTGCTTTAAGCTTAATTGAATTTCTGCTGAGTCGGGAGTCTTACTGCAAGCATCATAAATAAGCGCTTTGTATTTCGTCATTATCATTTTAGGTTGAACCAACTTAGTCGCATTACTGGTGTCGGCATATACATTATCGACATACCATTTTACTAAATAGTTTCCACGCCCACCTTTGGCATTCATATTTAACACTGCGGTGTTAGTAGGACATGAATCGGAGCTTGTTAATTGATAGGATAAAGGAGTGCTTAAATAAGTAGTAATAAATGTGGTGTCAGGTTGAGAGCATGCATCTTTAACTATTACTTTGAATTGTTTGAGTCCTGTTTGCGCGAGTGTATTATTCTGAATGATTAAACTATCGGCCTTAGTGAGCAATCCATAGCTTTGATTGTACCAAGCCATTTGATAAGGTTGTTTCCCTCCAGTGTTTTGTATTTTAAATAGAACATTGGTATTAAAACAAATACTATCCACTTTTAGTACTTTAGTAGTAATAGCAGGCAGAATGTTTAGATTCATTAAAGCAGTATCGGGTTGACTGCATTGGTCGCTAACAACTAATTGCAGCTTTGTAGTGCCTCCACTTTTTGAAGCAAATGAACTTGTATTTAAATTGACTGAATCGTCACTAGCAATGGCGGTATTATTCAGGCTCCATTGATAGGTATAATTGGCTGGCACACCGCCTTTGGCATTGGCTTTTAACTTTATGTTTTGTCCATAGCAAAGTGTGGTATCCTTTAATTGTGCGTCAATTGCTAAAGCAGGCTTCATTTTAATAGTCAACAAGGTTGACGAATTATTGGGCATACAATAATCGGTAACACTAACCCTTATTTGTCTGCTACTATCTGCTTTTAAATACAGTGAATCAATATTGGAAAGTATTTTATTGCTTTTTACATCCAACCATTGATATTGATAAGCGCTTGGCAAACCGCCTTGTGCTTTGGCTTTAAACAATTGCCTACTGCCGGAACACAAAGTGGTATCATTGGTACTTAATTGCAGGCTTAGGGTATCTCTCATTCTGATTTTAAGGATTGCTGTATCAAATTTTTCAGAGCAATTGTCTTTTAGAATGATTCTAATTTTTTTATTTAAAGGAATATTAAGCGGTGCCGTATATAAAAGGGTATCTGCTGTTTTATTTTTTCTGATAACACCTGGAAAAAAGAAGCCTGAAAAATTCGTTTCATACCATTGCCAACTGTTCAATTTTGGAACAATGGTTTTAAACTCCGAAGTAATAGCTAAAGTACTTGCAGGACACAAAGCGGTGTCATAAGCTATTAATTGAATCTTTGGTTTTAGTTTATTAATCTTTATTGTATACTTGGCAACAGAAATTATATTTGAACAGCCATCTTCTAAATACAATACAATTTTTTGAGAATCCTTTTCAATGGCTGGCATTTTAAACAATAAGGTATCAACGTTTTTTAAACTACCACTTTTAAGTTCTGTGTAATTTCCTAAGGGGTCTACTGAATACCATTTCCAACTATAGTTCAAACTATCTCCATTGGTAAATTTTGCAATTAGAGGAATAGAAGCACCAACACAATATGCAGTATCAATATTCAATATTTTTGCCAATGGGCTTTTCCTTACCTCAATTGTTTTAAAGGCAGTATCAGGTGCGCCACAGCCCGAGCTATCGGCAATCACAATTCGGTAACGCGCGGTTATACTTGGCCAAACTTTAGCTACACGACTATTACTGTCTAGCATATTATAATTTGGTGTCCATTTCCATTTCGTACCTCCGTACGTTGATATTGCAATTGTATCCCCACGGCAAATTACTGTATCATTTCCTGCAAAGGCATTATCTCTTGAATAAATCAACAACCGAAGTGTATCCGTCCTATAATAACTTTGAACAGCTGGTTTTGTACTTAAAATGCGAATGCGGTATTTGTTTGAAGAAACCACCTTGAACATTGGCAACACGCCAATAATTGTTCCATCTTTATTGGCTTTTAGTCTTCCCAATTCTTTGTAGCCTTTGTCAAAATTACCATCCTCATTGCTTAGTTGAGCTATAAAAAAATTAGCACTATCAAAATTGCCAATTAGATTATAAGGAATACGAATACTATCACCAGCACAATAGGGCCCAGCTTTAACATTTCCTCTTTTAATGGCAAAATCAGTTATTTTGGCTACAAAACTATTGTACAAACCAATACCAGTATCTTTAAATTTCCCTAATTCCAATTGGCGCGTAAATCGACCACCGACAAATACTGATTTACCGCCAATTGCATCCATGGTTTCGACTTCACCAAAAGTAGATTTCCCAGAAGTTGCCCAAAGGATATTAGCCAGTGTATCAGATTTCATTAAAAAAACATCGCTTTGGTAAGTAGGTGAAATTGTATTGCTGTCAATTAATATTTTTGAGCCCACGGTTCCTCCAAAATAAAGAAAACCATCACTGAATGTAGAGTTAGTAATTTGATTAACGAAATAGGTGGAATTACTTTTATTCAAAATTTCAGGATGATAAAACCACCTTGTTTTAAAGTTAGTAGTAATGGATGCTATATACAATTCTTTGGTATTCGAATTACTACCATCGCCCTTTGTTAGTTGTGGTATTATTTTCTTATTACCGAATCGCAAGGTATCTCTAAAACTACCCGCTATGTATAAATGTTTACCATCCGTAACGATAGCATTGATTGTCGATTGATAAAAATTATCAATCGTAAAAGACTTTATATAATTCCCTAAAGTATCAGTTTCTAATACAAAACTACCCGACACAAAAAGTGAATCAGTATTGATTAAAACATTTGAATTTGAATTTCCGCTACTAACAAAACCTGCGATGTATAATTTATTTTTCAAGCGCAATAGCTTCATTAATGTGTAGCCATAAGAACTTGAATTAATATTTAAATAATTACTCCAAATTATCGCACCATTGTTCATGTTAACTTCACCTAAAACTACTTTATAATTGGCCCCAAAATTATAATTAGTCGACCCAATTTTCGATTTCCCCAAAGCTGCTCCTGTAAAATAGAGATGCCCTTCGGACAACATAAGATGCTGCAATTGCCAATAATCATTCACCGACTGGTCAATCTGAACCATCCATTTTAAATTGAAATTTTTATCAAATTTTGCATAGAAATAAATGCTGGGATAATCGTGTAATTTAAAACTATCCACTGTGGCCATTGTATCAACATTGGCAATGCCAGTTAAATAATAATTACCATCTTTGTCTTTGCACATATCATAGGCATAAAAATTTCCTAGCATTTTAGCATTAAGGGTTCGACCATTACTATCTAAACGAACGATAAAGCATTTATTATAATAATCTAAACTTGTAGGAAATTTAAAAACCAAATTATCAAAACGAATGGAGTCGGGATTAAATGTTTTTTTTCCAACCATAGTAGCAGTATTCACAAGAAAAGTAGATACGCCATTGACTTCAGCACACAAACCTCTCGTCTCCATATTGTCTCTCGTATAAGCACCAAAAGCCCTTTGCCACTCAAAGTTCTGGGCATTGCAAATACTAATGCTAAGTAGAATAATTGAAAGTAGTATATATCTAACCTTTACAAAGTTCACAATACGATTTTAGGGAATAAATCAATAAAACAACTCAAATATGAAGACTCATGAATCTGATTACTTTTGGATTATTTTAATTTACAATTTATTCAAAAAACATAGGTATGTGTTGGAAGTCATAAAAAGCAAACAAATACAGCAGATAATTTATCCATTACACCTTCTCCCCTATTCCCTATTGCCTATTCCCTAGTTCCTATTGCCTTGCATTACCTCAATACTTTCACCGCTCCACTTATTTCTTGTTTGATGTCAATTAATATTGTCAGCAGAAATAGAGCGGGAAATTTCAACAAATGCAATGTTTTGTCCATTCTCCTTACCAATACTTTTAAAATACTTCCTAAAATTTTCACGGTAAGTCCAATAGCGATTATGCAATTCTAAATCAGTTGTTGACTGAGCATTTAAATTCACACATACCAGAGTCAGAATGTATATTACTATTTGTATTGAACTTGATTTCATACTATTCTACTATTTTAAATTCTATCAATTCCCAAGAAAAGTTTTCAGTTTTATTCCACCTTTTTATTAATCCAACATCCTTTGCCCAATAGTAAACTGCATTGGGATAACTTGCATTATTATACCAGACATCATCCCGATCTACATCAAACTTTGCAACATTATAATAGGTTTTGCCTTGGACAGTGAGGGTGCTATCTAACCCGATGCATGTGGTCATATTACTACCATTGCCCTCTTTGTCATTAGTGACAAACGGATAAAAAAAGGCCTCAATGGCTCCAATTGAAGATGAATTTCTATCAATTATAGTTTTTAATGGCCTCAAAGCATCTGGATTATAACCAGCAGTAACATCATAATAATAACAATCATTAAAAGAACTACTTATTGCTCTTGACATATACTCGTATCGAACGGTTATATGTTTGGTATGGTTAAAAGTGCCTTTTTCAACGATATTATCCAGAAGATAGCCTTCACAAACTTGTGTGTCTAAATCGCCAGTTTTAGTATTTTTATAGATCCAATAACTTCCTTTATTAAAGCACAAATATTTTTTTGCTTCTCCTAGTGGAAAGACTCTATTATCCGCTGCGCAAGTACCATCTTTGTGACAATCTTTAGGTTTGCATCCGCAGCTACAAAATATTATTAAAATCGATCCAAACAATATCAAAATATATCTATTTTTCATATTCCAAATTTAAGTTTAATATTCATTACTAAAAAGTTAGTAATAAAATCAGGAAAGGGTAATCTTCAATTATCAAGACGTGAATCTTAATTCAGCACTATATGGTCGTCAATTCAATTTTGAATTAAAGACAGAAACTAACTTAGAAAAATGAATTTGAATGAATCTTTATTCACATAAAATGCTAAAGATAATTGTACAAAACAAACAAATGAAATATCTCTATTTTTTAAGTTATGGAAATTTTAAAAGAACTTGTTTGCTGCACGAGTTCAAATGTAGATGCTTAATTTACATATCAAATATTATTTTTGGTCTGCACGTTTATGTACTTGTAATTCAATATAATAAAATTTGGTATAATTATTGAAAATGCTAGCGATTTTTGCAACTGATGAGATGGTTAATTACTTTCAGAATACCAACTGCCAACTTTCCTAGCAGATAATTTATCTATTACACTTTCTCCTATTGCCGATTGCCTAGCGCCAACTGCCTATAACCCCTGCCCCTACTCCCCCAATAAGCAATAACAATTAACCCACTAACCCTCACCCAAGTTGGGTTGCTAATTCTCCCAAATAAGGTTACCTTTGCACCACTTTTTACGAATATGAGCATGCAGAAATTATTAGATAAATTTGAAAACAAACGCCCTGAAATTGTTTTCGAATGGAAAGACAGCGAAACTGAAGCAGAAGGCTGGATTGTGATCAACTCATTGCGCAATGGCGCTGCTGGTGGTGGTACTCGCATGCGCAAAGGTTTAGATAAACGCGAAGTAGAAAGTTTGGCCAAAACCATGGAAATTAAATTCTCTGTTTGCGGTCCCCCAATTGGTGGTGCCAAGTCTGGTATTAATTTCGATCCTAACGACCCGCGCAAAGCAGGCGTTTTGAAACGTTGGTACAAAGCCGTTCACCCTATCCTTTCTTCTTATTATGGTACTGGTGGTGACTTAAATGTAGATGAGATTCACGAAGTAATTCCTATGACCGCAGCCAATGGTTTATTGCACCCGCAAGAAGGTATTGTGAATGGACATTTACACTATTCATCAGAAGAAAAATTAAAAAGCATTAGTCGCCTACAAAAAGGGGTGCTATTGCCAATAGAAGACGAACGCTTTACCCCTAGCGTTGCAAAAAATTACACCATTGCCGATATGATTACTGGCTGGGGTGTGGCCGAAGCTGTAAGACATTATTATGAATTATGGAGCGGCAATATGAGTGGTAAATACGCTGTAATTCAAGGTTGGGGCAATGTAGCTGCTGCTGCGGCTTTCTACCTTTCTAAAAACGGTGTTTTAATTACAGGTATCATCGATAGACAAGGTGGCCTTATCAACGAAAAAGGTTTTACTTACGAAGAAATAAAAGACCTTTTCTTAAACAGAAAAGGCAATGAATTGTACCATCCTAACATGCTGCCGTTTGAAGAAGTGAATGCTAAAATTTGGGATTTGCCAATGGAAATATTTATCCCTGGTGCATCTAGCCGTTTGATTACACAAAACCAAGCTGAGCGCATGATTGCTGCAGGTGTTGAAGTAATAAGCTGTGGTGCCAATGTGCCATTTGCAGATAAAGAAATTTTCATGGGACCGATCTCTACTTATATGGATGAGCACACCGCTGTGATTCCTGATTTTGTAGCGAATTGTGGTATGGCCCGTGTGTTTGGATATTTAATGAAACACGGTGCTGAAGTGAATGATTTGGCCATTTTAAAAGATGTGTCAACCATTATTAAACAAGCCATGATGCGCATCCACCAATTCAATCCTAAGAACACAGGCTTAAGTGCTAAAGGCTTAGAGTTGAGTTTAACCGACTTGGTGAACACTGCTGCTGTGAGCATGTAATTCATAACTTTTCACTAAAAGGTTTTAACAAGCCCTTTTTAAAACCTAATGCAAAAAGCCCATTGAAAAAATTAAGATTAAAGGATATCATTATCTACGAAGACGAGTCGGTGTTGGCCATCAACAAGCCTGCCCATATCTCATCGCTCCACGAGCGCTTCGACTCCGAGCAAGATTCCATTATCCAATTGGTGAAAGCCGAGAACGAAAACTATAGCCTCTGTCACCGCATCGATAGAGAAACGTCGGGTGTCCTTTTAATTTCAAAAAATGCCGAATCGTATCGACACATTGCTATGCAATTCGAGAAGCGCACGGTTCAAAAAGAATACCACGCCATTGTATCTGCCTCGGTTAGTCTCGATCATTTAAACATCGATTTACCTTTGTATACCGATAGCAAAAGGCGCACACAAGTATCGAAAGCAAAAGGCAAAGAATCGTTGACCACTATTACTACTTTTAAACAGTATAAACATTTTACCATCCTCAGTTGCAAGCCACATACAGGACGCTTACACCAAATAAGGGTGCATGCCGCTTCTCAAAATTTACCTTTGGTATGCGATGAATTATATGGCGGTAAAATTCCCTACTTGAATGAAGTAAAAAAGAAAGTGCATTTGGGCAAGGATGAAGAGAAAAAAGCCATGATGAAACGTGTGGCCTTGCATGCCTATAATATTCAATTTAACAGTATGGCGAAGGGCGATATCAGTATTACTGCGCCCTATCCAGATGATTTTGCGGTAATGGTGAAACTGTTGGAGAAATACGACCAGCTAGAAGGCTAACTATTGTGAGTTAATCCACAAGGCTAGCATAGCAATAACGGAACCCCCAAGTAAAAACCATTTTAAACTTTTGTGTTTATTGCTGTACTCCAATTGAAAACCATTTTTGGTCACCAATACATTGGGAATATCTTCTACCAATTGAATATTGATATCGTAAATCATTAAAGTGCGTTTCTTTTTCCCTTCTTGTTTACCAGGGGTCCACTCAGGCATTCGGCTTACAATGTCAATTACCTCGCTGGCCAACATTTGATGCGAGGCGCTCAGTATTTCAAAATCGCTTAACTTTCCATTGCGCTCTACATAAAAAGAGAAGCGCACATTGTCAGCATAGAAACTTAAATACTGTCCATTGATGCGCGTGTTGTAATGGTTCTCAATGTACCGGTAAAAATCATCTGAATTGTTCCCAAAAGAAGGGGCGCGTGTAATGGTATCTTCAGGCGCAATATAGGTAGCGGTATCGCTGCTTGCACCTCTAAAAACTTCTACTTGTGCAAGTGCCGAACTTGCTGTAAAAAGAAAAAAAATCAAGAACCCCAGATGGTAACGCATGCTCTATTCCTTGGTAAACAACACCGTTCTATAACCGTCGATTTTTAAAATATAAATACCAGCAGGTAATTGTGCTACCTCTAACTGGGCCTTTTGATTTTCCACCATGAGATTTTGTGAGGTCACCAACACACCACTTAAACTGTATACATTGGCGAATACAGAGCCATTACTATTTGGCAAAGCCATGTTCAAATATTGTAGGGCAGGATTTGGATACACATTCAAGACAGGCAAGGTTTGCACTATTTTTATACCACTGGCTGCTACTACAACTGTGTATTCTGTAGAATCTTTACAGCCGTTTAACAAACTGGTTAAAATTAATTTCAACTTATAAGTGCCCGCATTGATGTATTTGTGGGTAACGGCAGCGTTAGTACTTTTAATACCATCACCAAAATTCCATAACACCGAACAACCACCTGCATTGATTGGAGAAACTTTGACACTTTGGTTGGTGAGTATATCGTAATTAAATCCGCTAAATGGCGAAGGTTTCACCAATGGCACCAACAATTGCTTAGGACCATAACAACCTGCATATTCTGGCTGTCCATAAAAAGATTTACCCCCATTCAAAACCCCTGTTTGATAGGTGGCACCTTTTCCTAATTCAACTGAAGATGTATCGTATTCGTACCAATGAATGGTACCAGGACCTATCAATTTACTTTTTAAGGTTGCTTTGTTCTTTGCACAAATACTATCGCCCCAAAGTTTTACAACTGTAGGATACGTATTTACTAAACCTTTAATCGTGGTGCGACTGGTGCTCTTGCAAATGCTGCTTTTGGTTTCAACATAATAGTTGGCGGTTGCAGCAGCCTTCACATTATAGTTTAAACCATCTATTAACAAATTGCCTGCATTCGCTGCGTCGTACCAATGGGCTTCACCAAATGGAAGCACAACACTTAAACGCAATGAATCGCCTTTGCAGATGGTATCTGTTATTATTTTAGAAATCCGCGGATAGTCTTCAACAGTTACCTCAACAGGCTCGCGGCTGCTACCACAAATACCATTGTAGGCATCGGCATAAAAGGATTTAACTTCTCTTTTGGTAGGTGAAAAATAAAACACAGGTCCAGTCGTAATACTGCTGCCGCCCGATGCTGCACTGAACCAACGAATGGTGAGACCAGAACCTGCATTGGCATTCAATTGCAATACTGAAGTACTGGCTAAGCAAATAGTAGTATCTTTTGTAAGGGTTGGAGCGCTTGGTGCAAAGCTTGACCCTACCAATGCACTAACTTGAATACGCGGTCCTTTGATACAGCCCACATTATTGGATTGAATAAAGAAGAACGTATCGCGTGTTAAAACAGGGGTTTGATAAACAGGCCCTTTAAATAAAATGCTCGCTGAATTCGCTGTTTGAAACCACTCGATAGTACCAATATTGGTAAACCCTTTGAGGTTGGCTTTCGATCCAGAACAGATTGAATCATTCAATGCGCTCAAAGTCGTTGGATATGCATTCACATTTAAAACAACGTCTCTACGACCGGTTACACAACCATGGTT
Organism: Bacteroidota bacterium; assembly: GCA_947496065.1. Classification (GTDB taxonomy): domain Bacteria; phylum Bacteroidota; class Bacteroidia; order NS11-12g; family UBA955; genus JABMMZ01. The sequence continues at coordinate 16,305 of CANMBF010000010.1, read as the reverse complement.
ATTGCCTCTCACATAAACAGTATCGGTTGCAGTAATGCCAGTCCTTACCAAGGTGGTACCTTTGTAAAACGGGGTTGGATCGTTCACTTTCTTATACCATTCATAAACAGCACCCGTATCGGCATTCGATACTTTATGTGTTACGGCATCGCCAATACAAGCATTCAAAGGACCGCTTACCGAAGGAAAATCAGGTTTATAATACAACCATTTTCCCGTTGTATCCGGACAGCCATATTCCATGCCTCGGTAACCATATACTGTAGAGATCAATTGTACTTTGTAATTTTGTTTTACGCTGTATTTTACTTTGTGATCGACAGAATAAGTATACCCAAAATTATTACCTGCATTCCACCAATTACAGTAGTATCCAAGATTGTATAATAAATAGCGATTATACATCCTGCTACCCAACATACTGCTGTTGGCGGCATTGATGAATTTTACAGTGTCAATTAAATTATAACATTGCGTCTTGATTGCATAATCGGTTGCAAATTTATAGCTCACATGTGGATGTAATAAAATATCTGCATTGAATGAAACACCACCAATATTCAAATTCTTACCATTGTACCATTGACCGCTAATAGAGCCACAATTTAAATTCTCTTTTTTGCCATCACCAGCTGAATAACTATTGGTAACAATACCTGCATTCAAGCTTGCACTATCTGTTTCTACTGTTAAAATATACGCACTGTCTAATACAATCGGAGTAAACGAAGCATGTTTTTCTATTTTTGCAAGCACCCCACCAGCAAACACGGAGTCGATGGTGATTGTATCACTTCTCAAAGGCGAACCCTTTGGCAAACTATCTTTACCTGCTTTGTAAACATTGCAAATCAAGTTCATTTTTTTCTTAGTGGGTGGACTCGAAACAAAGGCATAAAAAGAAAATCCACTTAAAGTAAGTGGCTTTGGTGTTGAATACAACTGACCTAAACTTCGTCCTTTTGACACAGTGATAACAAAGTAGGCAGAACCTTTGTAACGCGGATATTCAATGGTATCGTTATCGCATTGCTGCGGATTTTGAACACTGCGTTTTACACCACCAGTTTGTAGGTTGTAATTCATCTTGCTTTTGGTATCAATAATTTTATGGGTGGTACCTATCAATTGACTGAAGGCTACATTTGAAAACAAAAGAAACAAGATAAAAAAGAGTGCATTTTTAAGCATATCAAAATATTTTATAACGAATGTAGAATAATATTGTGAAATTACAAATTTATTCTTTCCATCAATTCAGCAATGGCAAGCTCGGCATCAAGCACTTGAATTCTTGTAATACAAGGACTTTCAGGCTCAACACAATCCAACTGATTGCATGGATTACAGGCCAATACATGGTGTAAAACCTTGCTGTTTTCACCCATCGGATAGAACACATTGGGCACACCTGGGCCGTATAAACCCAGCAAGGGCACATCGAATGCTGACGCTATGTGCAAGGGTCCGCTTTCGTTGCCAACATAAAAATTGGCTTTGCTACACAAGCAAGAAAATTCAGAAAGTGAGAAGCCATTGGTAAATGAAAAACTTTTAAAATTTAACAATTCTTTGACAATTCGAATCTGTGGTTCATCCGCGTTGGTACCCGCAAAAATTATTTCGAGTTGATATTGTATGTGTAAAAAATTGGCAATTTGCGCAAAGCGTTCCAAGGGCCATTGTCTTAAAATCCGTCTTGCGCCTACATGCAAAATGGCAAACTTGTTTATTTGATTTTCTGCAATGAAAGCATTCACATTTTTTGCTTCCTTGGCATTAAAGTACAAACGCGGTTTTATCGCAGTATTTAATGACAAAACCATGGGTGCAACAACTGCTGCGTTGGTGGCTATTTCGTGCAACTGCTTGCCACGGTTGGCCACTCTTACTTCGGCCCTCCCCACGCGGTATTTTGCTTTATTAAAAAACGATTTAAACAAGGTCGACCAAGTACCACGCAGTTCTACTACCAATTGATACGATTTATTGTAGGCTTCAATAGCTGTTATGATTTCATCAATATGTGCATCGTGTTCAATTAAACTTTTTACAAAAGGTTTGCATAAAACGGTAATTTTAGCTTGCGGATAACTGGTTCTTAGCAATTCAAATACATTGGTGGCAGTGGCCATGTCGCCTATCTCGTCCCACTTTACAACCAATATGGTTTGTATTCCCGCATTGAACCCTTGTTTAAAAAACAAACGGTTCGCCAGCACATTGGCTGCGAATAAAAATTGTTCCGAACTTGGCAATTTTATTGACATGGATAGATTAATACAGAAGAAGGCACTGCATCTGTTTCGATTTTAGGCAAGCGAATGGCCAAACCAAACATACCATCTGGTATGTTTTTTTCTACATAAATAAATTCAGTAATGGTGCGTTCTATGTCGGGCACATGGTTGGTTAAAAACCATTGCTTATGAGCCGCTAACAAACCATCATCTTGTTCCTTATCGATGCTTGGCAAATCGGTTAATAAATGTTTAAACCCTAGGTCTTTAATTTTACGAATACCATCTACAGTAAAGAATGGTGGGTTGGTGCCGGCATATTGAAAAGTTAGTTTATCATCTTGATTAGGCAATGTTCTTACCACCAAAGCAGTGGCCTGTTCCTCATTTTTAATTTCGGATAAAACAGCTTCATCGATTACAAAATCATCGCCTACTTTTTTGGGTTGAATTGTAATTATTTTCGCCAATTGCACAACAGGTACTTGTACATCAAGCATGGTAAAATCTGCTGGTAATACATGCAAAGCACATTCTGTATGGGTACCGCTTGCATGGGCATAAAAACTCATTTTTTCGCAATTCACACTACCACCCTTTTTGAGTGAACCTATAAAATATTCATTTTCAAAATAGGAGAAAGCAGGATCCTCTAAATAGTAACAATTGACATTGTTTTGTTTTTTGATTCCCAACGAGATATCAAAAAACTGATTGGTTTGAAAGGCGTAATTAACACCATTAACTTCGAAAGAAATTTTCATTGCGAAGCGAAAATACTAAAATTAATGATTATTGCGTTATTTTTGAATGTTTATCAAATGTTCATGTCGCTATTTAATAACTATAGTTTAAAGCAATACCTTAAGTTTACGCTGCTCTTAATGGCACTTGCCATTGGCCTATTCTCCTTGTATTACACCAATACAATGGTCAAAAAACTATCGCTCGAAGAACGCAAAAAAATCAGTCAGTGGGCCGAGGCTTATGAAATGATTAACAAAGCCGATTCAATTGACGAGTTGAATATTTATCTCAAAATTATTGAGTCGAATACCACCATTCCAGTTATTTTAACTGATGCCACAGGTATATTAAATCATCGCAATATAGATAGTAGCGCGAGTAAAAACGAGAAGACACTGAACGCCTATTATGAGTCTATCAAAACAAAAAACGAACCCATTAAAATAAAAATTGCTGACAACGATTACCAATATGTCTATTACGATGACTCAACCACCCTCAAACAATTGAAGCGTTATCCCTTTTATCAGTTGGGCATTGTGGGTTTATTTATCGTGGTGAGTTATTTTGCTTTTAGTTACAGTCGCAAGTCGGAGCAAAACCAAGTATGGGTGGGCCTTGCACGCGAAACTGCTCACCAACTGGGCACCCCAATGAGCTCGTTAATGGCCTGGGTAGATTTAATGGAATTGGATCCATCGCATGCCAATCCTGAAACTTATACCGAAATGCGAAAAGATTTGGACCGTTTAAAAGTTATCACCGATCGATTCTCCAAAATTGGTTCACGACCCATTTTAAAAATACATGATGTTGCGCAAGTATTAGAAAATGCTATTCAATATATGCAAATAAGAAGTGCTGATACTGTGATTTACGATTTCAAAGAACCGAATGAAACTTGCACCGCTATTTTAAATATTCCATTGTTCGAATGGGTGATCGAAAATTTATGCAAAAATGCCATCGATGCCATGGATGGAAAAGGCACCATCAGTTTTCACATTCGCCAACGAAACAAGGTGGTGGTCATCGATATTTCGGACACTGGCAAAGGCATGCCAAAAGCATTGTTTAAACGTGTATTCAAACCCGGCTTCACCACCAAACAAAGGGGTTGGGGATTGGGCTTATCGCTGGTTAAACGCATAGTCGAAAACTACCACAAAGGCCATATTTATGTAAAAGAAAGCATTCCTAATAAACGCACCACTTTTAGAATTATTTTGAAACATATTGAAGAAAAATAAGGTGTCAAAATATTACTATATTGTGACCAACTAAGCTTTTGATTGCGATAGATTGTTATTAATTGGTATTACCTTCGTTCCGTGAAAATTGACTTTAAAACACTCCTCATTATTTTATTTCTTGGTTTTGTTTGGGGGAGTTCCTTCATTCTAATGAAAATTGGCATAGGCGGATTCACACCGTTACAATTGGCTTCATTAAGACTTGTTTTTGCAGGCAGTGTGGCTGTTTTTTTCTTTGTTGGTATTTATAAAAAACTCAAAACATCCGATTGGTTATTATTAGCATTATCGGGCACCATTGGCAACTTAATACCTGCCTATTTATTTGCCCAAGCGGCTAAAGAAATTCCGAGCTCCTTATCCGGTGCGTTGAATGCTTTGACTCCTATGTCGACTTTAATTTTTGGTGTCATTATCTTTAAAGTAGATATCAAAATAAAACATATCATTGGCATTGGTATCGGTCTTTGCGGAGCGCTTATTTTAATTTTTAAGAATCCTAATGCAATTGGCTTTTCGTTTCACATGGACTATGTTAGACCTTGCTTAAAAGTAATATTGGCAGCTTTGCTTTATGGCATCAATGTGAATGTCATCAAATCGAAATTGAGTCACTTAACAGTATACGCCAATAGCATGGTACCATTAACTTTGGTGGCCATTCCCGCCTTTTTTATAGGATTGAGTCAGCATACCTATACAGCTGCAATTGCACCTGAGGCAATTAAGCCCTTAATGGCAGTATTTGTACTGGGTGTTTTTGGTTCGTCTTTTTCTCTCATTGTTTTTAATCGCTTGGTCAAAAAATCATCCGCTTTGTTTGCTTCATCAGTTACCTATTTAATACCTGTGGTAGCCTATGGATGGGGCATCTACTTTGGTGAAAGCATTGGCTTGGTACAAATTTTAGGTATGGTGATGATCATGGCAGGCATTACATTATCCCGTTAATAAAAAATGATTCAACTTCCACCCGACTTTAAACAGCGCATGCAAGCTCAACTTGGGGCAGTTGAATTTTCCATGTTTGAAGACAGTTTAAATGCTGCAACACCTGTTTCTATTCGACTGAATCCAACTAAACTAAACAAAGAACTTACACTCGAAAAAGTAATATGGGCTGAGCAGGGGTATTATTTAAAAGAACGCCCTTTGTTTGTGGCCGACCCTTTGTGGCATGCTGGCGCTTACTATGTACAAGAGGCCAGTAGCATGGCATTAGAGCAAGCCTTTAAGAAAATAAAGGAACTAAATAATGGTCAACTTAGTTTACTAGATTTATGCGCAGCCCCAGGAGGAAAAAGCACGCATATTGCCTCACTCCTCAGCGAGAACGATGTATTGGTGAGCAATGAAGTCATACGTACACGTGTACCCATTTTAAATGAAAACATAACGAAGTGGGGCTTCCCTAATATTATCATTACCAATTCCGATAGCAAAGACTTTGAGCTCTGTGGTGAATTATTTGATGTGATAATTGTTGATGCACCTTGCAGTGGTGAAGGTTTGTTTCGCAAAGATGAGAATGCGGTGAATGAATGGAGCACTGCCAATGCTGAGATGTGTTCACTCAGACAAAAACGCATTGTAGATCAAATTACCCATTGCTTAAAACCAGGTGGTTTTATAATTTATAGTACCTGCACCTACAACCCCAATGAAAACGAACTGCAAGTAAAAAACCTTTGTGCTCAAGGCTTTGAGCCGGTAGCATTTAATTTCAATAGACAAACCGTAGGCCAACACCAATGTTATCCGCATCAAATAAAAGGAGAAGGTTTTTTTATTTCACTTTTGCAAAAAACAAGTACTACAAAAGCTGATGAAGAAGCTAAAAAAACGAATTCTTTAAAAAGAATAAAAGACGCGAGTGCTTATCAAGCTTTCATAAAAGAGGAAAGCAACTTTATACTATTCCGCGACCATGTGGTAGCGCTTAATGAAAGGGTGTTCGAATTAGTAGAGCAACTTCAAAACCATTTGAACATTTACAGCATAGGCAACAGGGTATGCGAGAAAAACGACAAGTTGATTTTGCCATCCGACCACCTACCCTTTTCGTGGTTATGCAATACCGAGGCCTTTGAAATCAAATCGCTCGAGATGCAAGAAGCCGTCAGCTACCTTGGCAAAAACGCCATCCCTCACCAAAGTAAAAACAAGGGTTATGTGTGTCTTCAGTTCGAAGGTGTCAATTTAGGCTTAGGCAAACTAGCAGGCAATCGCATCAACAACCTCTTTCCGAACGAGTGGCGTTTGCGGCGCAGCATCCAAACCGCTGAGTGGTTCACGATTAGTCAACTTGGTTGACTAGTTTTTGTTTGCATCACAGCCTACCCGTTTTGCTAACAACATAAGTATGGATGGTATCGCTCCTACGGAGCGAAGAGGTTTGGGGGTATCCCTAGTGTTACTGAGATTATTCTCCTACGGAGAATCCTAAAGCATCTGCCACAAGCTTAGGTTACTACAAAGAATCAATTGGTGAAACCTCATTCGCTCCATAGGAGCGATATCCTAGTATCATCGAAAGTGCTGCAAATTCACCACCTCGCACACCTAGCTCCGTAGGAGCTATATCTTAGTAACAAGATCAGCACCCCGCGAATCAATGCTCCAGAGGAGCATCATAGAAAGTCGAAGCCTTTAGCTAACAAAAAACCATTATCGCAAGCTGCAAAAGCATAGAGATTGTTTGTAAATAGTGCCGCAGAAGCGAAACCTTCTTCGCTCCAGAGGAGCGATATCTTATTACCATAGGCTCATCACCGCGCATCAATGCTCCAGAGGAGCATCATAAATAGTCGAAGCCTTTAGCTAACAAAAAACCATTATCGCAAGCTGCAAAAGCATAGAGATTGTTTGTAAATAGTGCCGTAGAAGCGAAACCTTCTTCGCTCCAGAGGAGCGATATCTTAGTACCATAGGCTCATCACCGCGCATCAATGCTCCAGAGGAGCATCATAGAAAGTCGAAGCCTCGCTAAAGCCAACATTGCTTTAGAAGTGGATATGCTTACATCACAGCCTAGCCTTTTTGCTAGCGACATAAGTATGGATGGTATTGCTCCTACGGAGCGAAGATGCTTGTTAGTATCCCTATAGGTACTGAGATTATTCTCCTACGGAGAATTCTTAAGCATCTGCCACAAACTTTATTACTACAAATAATCAATTTGTATAAACCTCATTCGCTCTAGAGGAGCGATATCTTAGCATCACCGAAAGTGCTGCAAATTCACCACCTCGCACACCTAGCTCCGTAGGAGCTATATCTTAGTAACAAGATCAGCACCCCGCGAATCAATGCTCCAGAGGAGCATCATAGAAAGTCGAAGCCTTTAGCTAACAAAAAACCATTATCGCAAGCTGCAAAAGCATAGAGATTGTTTGTAAATAGTGCCGTAGAAGCGAAACCTTCTTCGCTCCAGAGGAGCGATATCTTAGTACCATAGGCTCATCACCGCGCATCAATGCTCCAGAGGAGCATCATAGAAAGTCGAAGCATGCAGCAAACAAAAAACCACGGCCGCAAGCCTCAAAAGCATTGAGATTGTTTGTCGTGTAAAGTGCAACCGCCATCAATCCTCAAACCACTCAAACAAGTACTTTTCATCAAACTCCACCTCATGCTTCTTAAGAAAAGCTATGTACTCCCTTTTAAAAGACACCTTTTGATGATGAGCTTCTTGCTTATCTATATAGCCAATCACTTTAGTAATTTGAGAACGTGAAACAGAAAACGCCCCAAATCCCTCTTGCCACGCAAACCTACCACTGACAAGTTTATGTCCATTGATCCATTTCGTAGAATTTACCTTAATATCCCTTACCAAATCTGAAACATGAGTACTTGGTTTTATACTAACGAGTATATGTATATGATCGCTAACACCATTGATAGCAAATATTTTTTCATCCTTGTTATTGACCGTTCCACAAATGTATTTATACAACAGCTCCTTCCAATCTTTGTGAATTTGACTCATTCTGAACTTCACTGCGAATACAAGATGAAGATAAATTTGAGAATACGTGTTTGCCATCGTTTTTATGAATTAGTTTTAGTTGCAAAATAAAAAAATCCACTTAACAACAAAATCTTACCCCAACAAAAAACCCCAGGCTTTTTGACCCAGGATTTTTAGATTAAAATAACTTTATTATTAGTTGACCAACTTAACACCTGTGGCTTGAAAACCAAAAGAAATAAGCGGTGTTGTAAATTTCTTTTTTGCTTGTTCCATGGTCATAGACTTCGCATCTTCTACCGCTTCGTGAATTTGTTGCTCAACAGTGGTAGTATCGTTATAAAAGCTACCACAAGCAATTACTTTCTTGCCTGCCAAATCTTTGTGCATTAAAAATTTATGCCCAAAATCAATGGATTGAGTAGTGGTTGCACCTTTTAAATCGAACCAACAACCTTTGCTTTGACAAACGGCTTCGATGGTACCTGCAATTTTTGCTTCTTTAACACCTTTTACTTTATAAAACCTGGTAGCTTCTTCGAGCGACATGGCTTTAGTGGTATCAAAAGCAGCGCCATAAAAACCATCCACTAGGGTTGGTGTTAAGGCATCTTCTTTCTTGCACTCTTCTGGCTCTTCCGATTTGGTTTCGGCTACTTTGGGAGCCGCTTGGTTATTGCAGGCCACTATACTTACTGTAACGACCGCTGCGATGAATAGGTTTCTTAAAATCATACTGCAAATATATTTACATATCTTTAATTTATTGCATTCCCTTCTTCTGAATCTGGATTCGATGGGTTTGTTTCTTTTGTTAATGGCTTCCTAGGTTTTCTAAATTTAAAAAAAGCAATCACTAAGCCTACCAATCCTATTAACAAATACCAAGGCCAAGCACTTGATTTAGTATGAGATTTATTGGATTTTATTTTAATATAATCTGCTTGTTTATATAACGCTGGTTCTACTATTGTATCTTTGATTATGTTGACATTGCTATCCATTTCACTTGCATAACCAAAGGTCAACGTACTGGGCCAATCAATTTTAATAGGTTCAAATTCAGTATAAGGCGAAATACCTCCCAAGGTAATAATCTCTGGTGTTTGCTGAACTATAATTTGAGACGTCCATCGCGCATTGTTATTTACAAAACACAGTGAGGAGCGATAATACCATGCATTCATGAAGGTATTGGTCCCGCCAATTTTTAGCGATTGTGTTGATTCATCTGCAAGTCTCAATTCCACATTGATAGAATCGCCTATATATTGCTGTGGCACCTGAAAACTAAACGCCGTATTCGTATTTATATCGAAAACAAGGTGAAATGTATCTATTGAAAATTCAATTCGCTTAATATGTTTGCCTGCACTATCTGGTTGTACAACGCTTCCATTCATCACCGATGAGGAGAACACACTGGTATTGATAGTAAGGGTATTCGCGATGGTAAAATTTATGCTATCTGTTGTTTGCGCATTGAGTGTGTTGGGCAAAAAGGCACTCATCAAAAAGGTGCCAGCAGCAGCCCTTCCATACCATTTATAACGATAAGTAGAAGTAGGTTTTGGCAATAAGGTGCGATTCAGTTGTTGCTGATTAAACCGACCACAAGTATCCCTATTTTGATTTACAAATTCATAAACTTGCGCATCGTTCATCTGCGTAAAATCCTTTACTACCTTGTCGCACTGCGCGCAATACCGACCGCCGGTTTGTGGCGACATGTTTTGCCAATTGGCTTTACAAGGTTCCTTAATTTGTAAAATCATTGGGGTCAAAAGCTATTCTCATTGATAACACCATAACGCATGCCCTATCAAAAACATTGTCAGATTTTTGTAATAAAAAAAAGGATTTTACCAATTAATCAAATGCACCCTTTGTTGGTTGGGCAACACTTGCTCTAAGGTATCGCCGCTAATGGCATCAACAGAATCGCGGCTTTCGCCAAAGGTGGTAATTTGTATGGTTCTATCGCTCAGCTTGGTGAACTGATACATGGGCTTTTCGATGCATTGATAAGTTATGCCACTATATTTCTCCAACCAATGATCCACCAAAGAATACAGTTTCAAATTATCCCAACAACTTTCGTTGCCTTGCAATAGCAAAAGAATTTCGTGTTTGCCATCCCCATTCAAATCGCCCGCATCTGTAATTTGTAATTCCTCGCAATACTGGTTTAGTACCAAAGTAGGAAAACAAGAAAAATGAACTTCGGTTTGATGTCTATTGGCATAACTAATGGCTTGTGCCGTATCGCGCACCCCATCGTTATTCAAGTCGTTGTAAAGTGTAAATAATGTTTCGGTTGAATCGGAATTCTTAGCGCCTTTGCGGTGCTTTACACCAAAATTCTCATCGCCATTCAGCCACTCCGATGCATCGCCAATGGGATACATAATAGAGGAGGTATCATTTTCAGTTTGTTTGCATGACACCACACACAATAAACTTATCGAAAATATATAGCTGCGCATTATTCAATCGCAAAATTAGAATAGAATAATGGGATTAACAATATATTTCAATTAAATGTTAAAAATAAATTATAACCCTTGGTAGCAATCACTTTCATTTTTTTAGCAATAGCCAAACACAAATATTATCTTCGCACCGTGAATTTGAAAAGTGAAATACTGAAGCGCAAAACCTTTGCGATTATCAGTCACCCCGATGCCGGTAAAACCACCCTGACAGAAAAATTCCTCCTCTTTGGTGGAGCCATACAGACAGCTGGAGCCGTTAAATCGAATAAAATTAAAAAAGCAGCCACCTCCGATTTTATGGAGATAGAAAAGCAAAGAGGTATCTCAGTTGCTACCTCAGTAATGACTTTCGAATACGGTGGTAAATTGGTCAATATATTGGATACGCCCGGTCACAAAGACTTTGCCGAAGACACCTACAGAACCCTTACTGCTGTTGATAGTGTAATCTTGGTAATCGACTGTGTAAAAGGCGTTGAGGAACAAACCGAGCGCTTAATGGAAGTATGCCGCATGCGCCAAACACCCGTTATCGTGTTCATCAATAAAGTCGACCGCGATGGTCGCGACCCATTCGATCTGATCGATGAGTTAGAGCAAAAATTAAACATCAAAGTACGACCAATGAGTTGGCCTATCAATGGTGGTCGCGAGTTTAAAGGGGTTTATAAAATTTACGACAAGAGCATTAATTTATTCGAAGCAAATAAAACGAAAATTAGTAAAGACATCGTAAGAATCGATGATTTAACTGATCCTTTACTCGATGAGTTATTGGACAAAGATGCCGAAAAACTGAGACAGGATGTGGAGTTGATTGAAGGTGTCTATGGCGATTTTAAAATTGAGGAATATTTAGAAGGCAGAGAAGCACCAGTGTTTTTTGGTAGTGCTTTGAATAATTTTGGTATCAAAGAATTGTTGGAAAAGTTTTTAGAGATTGCTCCTTTCCCTCAGGCCCGCCAAAGCAGCGAGAGACAAGTAGAGCCTGATGAAAATAAATTTTCAGGATTTATTTTTAAAATACATGCCAACTTAGATCCTCGCCACCGCGATAGGATTGCTTTCTTAAGGGTTTGCTCGGGCGAGTTCGAACGCAATAAATTTTTTCACCATGTGCGCTTGCACAAGAACATGAAGTTTGCCAGTCCATTTACCTTTATGGCCGATAGCAAAGAATTATTAGAACATGCATTTGCTGGCGATGTGGTTGGTTTATACGATACTGGTAATTTTAAAATTGGCGATACCCTCACCGAGGGCGAAGACTTTATGTACAAAGGCATTCCTTCATTCTCGCCAGAAATTTTTAAAGAGTTAATTAACCTCGACCCAATGAAATCGAAACAATTGGAAAAAGGGATAGAACAATTAACAGATGAAGGTGTGGCGCAATTATACAGACAAGAGCCAGGCAATCGTAAATTCATTGGTACGGTAGGTGAATTACAATTCGAGGTAATCCAATACCGCTTGGAAAATGAGTACAATGCCAAATGTAGATTCGAACCACGCAATTTCTACAAAGCTTGCTGGATGACAGGCGATGCAGATGCCATTGTAGAGTTCATTAAATTCAGACAAAAGAACATTGTAAAAGACAAAGACGACAACTTGGTATTCTTAGCCGAAACCTCTTGGATATTGAATACTGCTATACAACAGAATCCAAAAATCGAGTTCCATACCACTTCGGAGTTTAAGGTATAATTTTATATTTTAACTTTAGAATGCCTTGCCAAATAAATTGGGTTTAGTACAATTTAAATCTATATTTGTTATGGCTAACGAGCATGTTTCGGCCATTTTTTCAATATGATTAAAACCAAATATCATTTTTCTGCGCTTGCAATTTGCCTACTCTTTTTACTGAACAGTTGCGGAGTGTTAACACCTATGCGCTATAACAGAGGGTTTAAGTCGAACTTAGAACTTAATTTTTCTAAAAAAGAAAAAAAAGCCGAAAGAATAGTTGCTGCAAAGGCAGTAAAAAAATCGCACCCAAAAAAAACAGAGGACAAGGTTGTAACCATTGCTGAGGGCCAATCCTATGCTATCGGAAATGAAAACGTTGAAAAAAAGTCCACAGAAAAAACTACTTATAGCAAGGCGAATCAAAAAGATTGGAATGCTTCAACATTAGCGAATGTAATGAATTCGCAAACCATCAAAGATTCCTTGCCACCCAAACCCGAAAAACTGCCATATGAGCCCCATGTAAAATGGGCGGGCATTCTGTTTTTTGGTGGTTTAATCCTAAGTTATTTTTTGCCCTTTGTCGGCATTGCTACTATAATTGGTTTCTTTCTCGCTTTAAAAGGTATAAGGCTCATAGACGAATCGGAAGGGGAATACCGTGGAAGAGGCATGGCAAATACAATTATTATAATAGTAGCAATAAGTGCAATTCTAACCATTATTACGGTCGCTTTGGTTATTGCTATCCTTTTTGCTTAATTTATTCGACTGAATATCTGACACTTGCAATATTTATCACAAACAGTTGCAGCACATTACGCCCTCCCCTTGTCAAATAATACAAAAGGAGTTCTTTGTAGATTTTTAAAATGTTAATGTAAATGTTTGATTGTTTTTAAAGGGTGGTACCACTTATTATTATGTTGTTTTTTTCACTATTATTTTTTTGTATCTTTTCATTCACTGCCCTTTAAAAACATTCGATTTTAAAACTCTTTTTTTCATAAAATAAACTGACTGAACAAAAAAAGCCTTGATCTAAAATAGACCAAGGCTTTTTTAATGCTTATTATTTTTTTAACTACCAACCTAAAATCCATGCAAACATCAAAGGCGCAACAATGGTTGCGTCGCTTTCTACGATGAATTTAGGCGTATGGATATCGAGCTTACCCCAAGTAATTTTTTCGTTAGGTACCGCTCCAGAATATGAACCATATGAAGTTGTTGAATCTGAAATCTGACAGAAATAACTCCAGAAAGGCACATCATGCCATTCCAAATCTTGGTACATCATAGGCACTACACAGATAGGAAAATCGCCTGCAATACCACCGCCAATTTGGAAGAAACCAACGCCCTTACCACCACTATTGGCGCGGTACCATTCGGTTAACCACACCATGTATTCGATACCACTTTTCATGGTACTGGCTTTCAATTCACCTTTAATGATATAACTCGCGAAGATGTTTCCCATGGTACTGTCTTCCCATCCTGGCACTACAATCGGAATATTTTTTTCGGCAGCGGCCAACATCCAACTGTTTTTCGGATCGATTTCGTAATACTGCTCGAGCACGCCACTCAATAACATTTTGTACATATACTCATGTGGAAAATAGCGATCACCGCTGTTATCGGCATCTTTCCAAATTTTATGAATGTGCTGTTGCAATCTTCTGAAGGCTTCTTCTTCTGGAATACAAGTATCAGTCACACGGTTGTAGTGATTTTCTAATAAGTCCCACTCCTCTTGCGGACTTAAGTCGCGGTAGTTCGGTACACGCTTATAATGGCTATGCGCCACTAAGTTCATAATATCTTCTTCTAAGTTAGCACCAGTACAACTGATGATGGCAATTTTATCTTGGCGTATCATCTCAGCTAATGAAATGCCTAATTCGGCAGTACTCATAGCCCCAGCTAGGGTCACCATCATTTTACCACCTTCGTTCAGGTGTGCTTCGTAGCCTTTCGCAGCATCCATTAAAGCGGCTGCGTTAAAATGTCGGTAATGGTGTTCGATGAATTGTGAAACGGGTCCTTTTGTCATGGTTGGTTTGAATTTATGCCGCAAAAATATTCTTTTTTTAGGGCTTAATCCTAGAAAAAAAATATTGGTTAAATATTTGTAGTAAAATTCACAATTATTTAATGTGATGAAATATCAATTTATGTTTGAGCTTGGATTGCCTTTCGTAAAAACGGAAGAATTTGTGAGTTTGATTCCCGAGCACAGGGCCTATGTCAACGATTGTTTGGTAGATGGAAGAATATTAAACTATTCCCTAACCACTGATATGAATAAAGTATACTGTGTAATAGAAAGCGGCACCGAACAAGAGGCTTACGATTTAGTGGCCGATATGCCTTTGGCAGCCTTCATGAAAATCGAAGTGCGTCCTTTAATGTTTCACAATGCTGTGTTTCATCAAGATTTTCAATTCTCAAAAAATTAATAGCGCAATCGCATTTTGTGTGGCCCCGCAAGAACTACTTTTTATTAAAGAATCGCTTGGCGAATCTTCAATAATTTTTCCAACAAAGGCTCCAATAAATCTATTTGCAACATATTGGCCCCATCACTTTTGGCTTCTTTCGGTCGTGGATGGGTTTCTATAAACAAACCGTCGGCACCAGTTGCAATCGCAGCCTTGGCAATGGTTTCAATCATTTCTGGCAAACCACCTGTTACGCCACTTGTTTGATTCGGTTGTTGTAAACTATGGGTAATATCCATGACTACTGGATAATTCATTTGTTTCATCCAAGTAATGTTTCTAAAATCAACTATCATATCGCCATAGCCAAACATGTTGCCTCGGTCGGTGAGAATAACGTTGTTATTACCACTGTCAATTACTTTTTGTGCTGCGTGTTGCATGGCGCTAGCAGCTGCAAACTGTCCCTTTTTAATATTAACAACTTTACCTGTTTGAGCCGCGGCCACTAATAAATCGGTTTGTCTGAAAAGGAAAGCTGGTATTTGTAAAACATCTACATACTCTGCAGCCAAAGTAGCTTCGTGTGTTTCGTGAATATCGGTAACGGTAGGCACATTGTAATGTTGACCCACTTTCTTCAAAATTTCTAACGCTTTAATATCACCAATTCCGGTGAAGGAGTCTACACGGCTGCGATTGGCTTTGCGGTAGGAGCCTTTGAATACCCAAGGAATTTGTAGGCGGTTTGAAATACCATTAATTTTTTCAGCAATTTCAAAAGCAATCTCTTCACCTTCTATGGCGCAAGGACCAGCCAGTATAAAAAAATTATTCGAATCACTGTGTTTTAGATTGGGGATAATCGGCATCATAAGGCTTCAAAATTAAGCATATTTCGGGTTATTTGCCACATTGGGCAGCGTTAATAACTATAGCTTTTAGAATTTGCTATCAATGTATGTAAAACCTATTTTTGTCCCCAATAAAGGTGTACAACACCCGATTATTTATGTTAAAAAAAATCATACCCGGCTTAAAGAGAAGAATTGCACATCTTAAAAATACCCGCATCGGTATTTTAGATTTTGCCCCTGGCCATTATTACAGTCCAATTGTAAACGTTAATGAAATAGCCGCGCGCAAAAAAGAGGTATTTGATATGCCAAAAGAAATTAAAGGAATTGATTTGAATGAGGCTGGACAATTGGCCAATTTAAAGCTCATGAAACCTTTTTACGATCAACACACTTTTCCAGTTGAAAAAACAGCTGGTCGCAGATATTATTTTCACAACAAATATTATAGCTATTCTGATGCCTTGTTTTTATATAACATCATTCGTTTAAATCAGCCTAAACGCATTATAGAAGTGGGTTCAGGCTTCTCTTCTGCAGTGATGCTAGACACGAACGATGAATTTTTCAATGGCGAAATTAAAATGACCTTTGTGGA
>CANMBF010000009.1 GCA_947496065.1 Bacteroidota bacterium | reverse complement strand
ATATAACTTAAACCTAAATCAACATCTTCTCCACAACCTTTTTAATCTAATGAAAACAAGCAGTACGCTTTGTTAAAAGGCGCAACGACACTTTTATCGTCGGTGTAAGCATATCGGATATCGGCATTTTGAATAAGGGCAGTATTGTTACTTGTTGCAGAAAAATCAAAACCAGTACCTTTAACATAAGCGGCACCCAGTCCACGGATAAATTTAACGGTTAAACCACCGCTCAATTGGTTCTTCGCATTTTTAGCTAAAACTCCTGCGAAAGAGAAACTTAACTCTTGATAGCTAGTAGCATTCACACCAAATTTACCATTCGAATAACTTCTATTTCTATTGACTGAATTGCTGCCATTGTAGATGCCACTGCTTGAGTCCAAACCATTGTATGCAAACCTTGCAAGTGGTTCGCTTACACCAAAAATTTGTAAACTGCTGCGCTGTCTGGTATTGATTGACATGTTCACCGCGCGAGAAATTGGAAACATAAAGGCTGGTCCCAAAATATCTTGGTTGAAACTAAATTGTTTGGTTTTGCCATTGAGGTTTTCTATCAACCAATCTTTTTGAAAATTGGCTTTCCCATCAGCACGTTGTTGAAATGGATCATAAGTGCCATTGGCCCATTGATTTAATTTGATAGGCGCGTTGTAAAGTAAACCATTGTTATAAAAATTAACACCGCGTCCCCAAAAGTTAAAGTAGTATCTGTACTTTGAATCTGCTATCGATGAAGCGTTATTGTACAAACCATAGGTACCAGAATAGTTGCCTGTAGTGCGCCCGAGCCATTGTTGAGCGTTCAGTTTTACCCCGGTAAAAAGAACGAGAATGACTAAGATTTTTTTTGTAATTGCTTTTAACATAAGCTTTTGTGATGGTTAAGGTGATTTACTAATTTTTAACTAAAATGCGAAATAAGCGCATTCTATAGGGAGTCTATTCAAGGATTGTACCAAAAATTAGACAGGTACTTTAAACCGCTGGGAGAGTAGGAAAAGATTTTTTTAACTGTTTAAAAAGAATGAACTTTTAACGGGGATGAAAGTTTGAAAAGAGCAAAAAAAACCGCTTTCCAATGAAGAAAAGCGGGAGATTATTGAAATTATTTTTTGATTAATTTTCTATTCAGACTAGTGTTGACTCAAATATTCAGAAACACCTTTAAATGTTGCGTTCATGGCATCTTTTCCTTTTTCCCAGTTGGCAGGACATACTTCACCTTTTTCTTCAATATGTTGTAACGCATCTACCATACGCAAGGTTTCATCTGTACTTCTTCCTAAGCCACCATTGTTAATGGTAGCATGTTGTATAACGCCTTCTTTATCGATTAGAAATAAGCCTCTTAATGCGATCATAGGGCCATTGGCTATTAACAAACCATCGTCATTGTATTCATATGATCCTTTTAAAACACCGTAGTTGGTGGTGATGGTTTTGCTAGTATCTGCAACTACTGGATAGGTAACACCATGAATACCACCTTTATCTTTTGGCATTTGCAACCAAGTGTAATGGCTTTCTTCAGTATCGGTACTGCAGGCTACAACCTTAACGCCTCTTTTTTCGAATTCACCTAAATTTGTTTGAAATGCATGTAATTCTGTTGGGCATACAAACGTGAAATCTTTAGGGTAAAAGAATAATATTACATGGTTTTTACCAAGGTATTGATCAAGACTAAAATCTTTAACAATTTCTTCTCCGTTAATAACAGCTGCTGCACTGAAATGTGGCGCTTTTTTTCCTACTAATATTGACATAATGGGTACAAAGGTGGTGCTTTTTTAATGATTAAAAAAATAGAGTGATTAAATTAACATATAAATTATGGCTATAATTTGTTGAAATAATATTGAAGCAAGACATATTTATAAGTTAAATACCGCAAGGATTCAATCTCTATGGATAGACAGAGCTGAAGAACCAATTCTTTGTATTAACTTTGCAGCTTAAAAATATTTGCAGAATGGCAATTGAAATAAAAGTACCTAGTCCCGGAGAATCAATCAGTGAAGTAACTGTATCGAAATGGTTAAAACAAGTTGGAGATTATGTTAAATTAGACGAACCCCTAGTAGAATTAGAGAGTGAGAAAGCTACTTTTGAGGTAAATGCGGAGGCTGCGGGTGTATTAACCGAGCAATTAGCGAAAGAAGGCGACGAGATTAAAGTAGGTGCCATTATTGTAAAAATAGATAACACTGCAGCGGCACCAGTTGAAGCGGCCCCTGCAAAAGTTGAGGCCAAAAAGGAAGAAGTTAAAGCCGAAACCAAAGCGCCTACAAAAGAGGCAATTACCAAAGTGACTGAGCCTGTTGCCAAGGCAGCTGATTTTGATGGCGATGTACACATAGCACCATTGGCCAAAGAATTAATGGTAGAACACGGTTTGAAACCGAACCAAGTAAAAGGTAGCGGTCCTAATGGCAGAATAACCAGAACAGACGTATTAGAAGCGATTGTTGCGAGCGGAAAAGGCAGCAGTGCACCCACTAGCAAATACAATAATGCGGGGGGTCAAAGAGAGGTTCGCCTTGAAAAAATGACCAACCTAAGAAAAACAGTCGCCAAAAGATTGGTAGCTGCAAAAAATGAAACGGCCATGTTAACTACTTTTAATGAAGTGAACATGAAGCCAATTATGGATATCAGAGCAAAATATAAAACAACCTTTTTAGAGAAACACGCCATAGGTTTAGGCTTTATGAGTTTTTTTACCAGAGCTTGTAGTATTGCTTTACAAGATTGGCCAGCAGTGAATGCATTTATTGAAGGCGATCAAATTCAATTTAACAATTATTGCGATATTTCAATTGCTGTATCAGGTCCAAGAGGCTTGGTAGTGCCTGTGATCAGAAGTGCAGAAACTTTGAGTCTTGCAGAAATTGAAATGGAAGTGAAGCGTTTGGCAGGCAAAGCCAAAGACAATAAATTAAGCATGGAAGAAATGAGTGGTGGTACTTTTACCATTACCAATGGTGGTATTTTTGGAAGTATGATGAGCACACCAATTATTAATCCGCCTCAATCGGCTATCTTAGGTATGCACAACATTGTAGAACGCCCAATTGCCGAAAACGGCCAGGTTGTAATTCGCCCAATGATGTATGTGGCATTGAGCTACGATCACAGAATTATTGATGGCAGAGAAAGCGTTAGTTTCTTAGTACGCGTGAAACAATTATTAGAGAATCCTGACATGATGTTTGATGGCAGATTGCCCGTTGAACGTGTTTTGGGTCTTTAAAATAAGGGTTGATTTTAACCTAAAACCTACATTTTAGTAGTTTTAGGAAATAATTTTTATTTCTAACAACTTAAATCAATGGTTTTTTTAAAACCATGACCATTTCTGTATAATAACTATAGAAATATTTAACATATTGGCAGGTCAATGTGAATAGTCTAAAATGCATTATAAAAAGCTAGCCTTTATATTTGCACTATGAAAATTATTTGTATTGGTCGTAACTATGGTGCACATGCCAAGGAGCTTGGCAACGAAGTGCCTGATAAGCCAGTGATATTTTGTAAGCCAGATACAGCGGTCCTCAAAAACAATGAACCTTTCTACTTGCCTAATTTTAGTAAAGATATTCACCATGAAATAGAAGTGGTGGTTAAAATTGATAAAATGGGTAAAAGCATAGCCCCACAATTTGCCAATAAATATTATTCAGAATTTACCCTTGGCATTGATTTTACAGCACGTGATCTGCAAACAGAATTAAAAGGAAAGGGCCTTCCATGGGAGTTGGCCAAAGCATTTGATCACTCGGCTGTGCTTGGTGAATTTGTAAAGAAAGACACGCACGATTTAAATCAGTTGGATTTTAACTTATACAAAAATGAACAATTGGTTCAGCATGGCAATAGCAAAGACATGTTGTTTTCAATTGATGCGATTATCAGTTTTGTGTCTTTTTATTTCACACTTAAAACTGGCGATTTAATTTTTACAGGCACCCCTGCAGGTGTTGGTGCAGTGGCTATTGGAGACCGTTTAATAGGAAAAAGTGGTGAGATTGAATTCTTTAATTTCGAGATAAAATAATTGAGGTCATTTGCAATCATAACTTTGGTTTTATTTTGTGGCATTAAGTCACAATCGCAAACGAATAGCTGCTATCCACAAAACGATTTCATCAACCCAATGCAAGGGAAAATTGAAATTATTGGGACGTTTTGTGAATTGCGACCTAATCATTTTCATGGCGGATTAGATATACGAACAGGTGGCGAAATTGGGCGGCCTATATTATCCATTGCCGATGGTTTTGTATCGCGCATTAACATATCGAGTATAGGTTATGGCAAGGCTTTGTACATTACCCATAAAAATGGCTTTACAAGTGTATATGCGCACTTGAGCGATTTTCCACCCGAAATTAAATGGTACATTGAAAAGAACCAATACCATCTTCAAAAATGGGATGCTGAATTACATCCAGAGACCGATTTGTTGCAGGTGAAGCAAGGTCAATTGGTAGCCTATAGTGGCAATACTGGGGGCTCTCAAGGGCCACATTTGCATTTTGAAATCAGAGAAACAGAAACTGAAGCACCAGTTAATCCACTTTTATTTGGATTGAAGATGAATGATTTTATAGCGCCTGACATCTCTAAAGTTTACTTGTATAGTTATGACACTTTGGCCAAACGCAACAACGGTCATTTTCCTTCGGATGGTATACAATTGTATACCACACAAATTGTAAAAGTTAAAAAGAAAAAGAAGAAAATAATGGTGCCAATTAGTGAACAGCGATTATCCTTTGGTAGATATGCTTTCGGCGCCAATATTAAAGACGATGCAACATCGGCTGGCGATAATAATGGGGTGAATTATTTGCAAGTTTACAGAGATGGTGAATTGATTTATGATTGCAAGATGGAACAATTTTTATTCAGTCAGATGCGCATGCACAATAATTATATTGATTACCGCAGACAAAAAGAAGGCGGTATAAAAATGCACAAATTATTTATTGACGAGGGCAATACCTTGCCTTTTTACAAAACTTCTAAAACCAATGGATGGTTTGTAATCAATGATACCATGAAGCATGAATTTAAAATTGTAGTCAAAGATGTGTATGGCAATACCAGTTATAAAATTATAAATATCAGGGGCAGTGCTACCGGCAGAAATATCAGTGATTATATGGCTTATAATAAAAATCACATGCACTGTAAAGCCAATATTGACAACACCTATGCCATAGGTGATAGATTCAAATTCACGTTAGCAAAAAATACCCTTTATGGGGATTACAAGTTGCAATTTTATAAAAACTATGGCGAGAATTATACCATCGGTAATGATTTAGTGCCTATTGATAAACGCCTAGAGGTTTCATTTAAATTAAGAGAAGATCAAATGCGATTATCCTCAAAATTTGTGGTTTGCAACGTGTATGGAAAAGCTTGCGGCACGAAGTACAACAACGGATGGGTGTCAGCGGGGGTCAAAGAATTTGGTACTTTTTATTTGGCACTAGATACCATTAAACCTAGTATATCGGCAGTGGTGTTGAATAGGCGTGGTTATTTTGCTTTTCACATCAACGATAATTTGTCGGGCATAGGTGATTTCGATTTTTATATTGATGATACATGGGTATTGTTAGATTACGAGTCGAAGGCCAGCTTATTGTTTGGAACTGTGCCACAACCAATACCTGCTGGTAAACATATTGTGCGTTTAGTTGTTTATGATGAGAGAAACAACCAAAGAACCTTTACAAAAGAAATAACGATTTTATGACAAGTATAGCAGCAGGCGCAAAAGCCCCAGCCTTTGAGGCCAATGATCAAAACAGTGTTAGCAGAACCTTAAAAGAATTCACTGGTAAAAAATTAGTGCTTTATTTTTATCCAAAAGATGATACCCCAGGCTGCACCGCCGAGGCATGTGATTTGAGGGATAATTATAAGAAATTCACCAAAGCAGGTTATACCATTTTGGGTGTTAGTCCGGATACTGAGGCCAAGCACATGAAATTTATTGCAAAATATGAATTGCCTTTCGATTTGCTAGCGGATACCGATAATGCCATTGCTTTGGCTTATGGTGTATGGGTAGAAAAAAGTATGTACGGCAGAAAATATATGGGCATAGCGCGTACTACTTTTATTATTGATGAAAAGGGTAAGATTGAGCAAGTGATAGAGAAGGTAGATACCAAAAATCACACAGCTCAAATTCTTTAGTTAACTATTCTGCGATTATCCAAAATAGCATAGGCGAGTTGCTTGTCAATCACAATGCCTTCCTTGGATAATTTATCTATTCTTACGATGCCACTGGCGTGTATGATTTCAGTATTACTGATCATAAGACCAACATGACTTACACTTTCACCATCTGGTTTTTTGAAGAATACCAAGTCGCCGCTTTGAATTTCGGAAAATAACACATTTGTGCCGCAGTTAATTTGTTGCTTGGTATCGCGCGGTAAATTGATCGCATTCGCTTTGAATACTACTTGTATAAAGCCAGAACAATCGATGCCCATAAAACAGCGACCACCCCATAAGTAGGGAGCATTCAGTAAAGATTTTGCTGTATTGATGAGGCGCAGTTTTAATGGTAAATGATGATTGGGTTTAAGATTGAATTTTAATTCAAAGGTTTTGTCATGCAAAACGAATTTTGTGCCTTCTGGCATCAGGCCTCCGCAGGGTAGCATTATTTTTTCGCCTTTGGTATAAGCTTCAACATAATCTGTATCTACAAGCTGTGTGTAGGTTGTAAGTGGGGCATAGGCATTGCCACTGATCCACCCTTGGTATTGGTCGAATTCAGTTTCAATTTTCAACCAATCTTTTTGATTTTCAATAATGGTATAGCTTTCACCAAAAATTAAAGAAGATACCATTTCGGCACCTGAGCGTGGCTCGCTGCGCATTGGTATATAGGTTTGCAAGCAGGTGCCTTTTGTCTCGCTCATTGGTATTAAATATGGAGTCTAGATTTCCTATCTAATAAAATATTTTCTGTCTCAACATGGTCAGGGTCGGCAACGCAACAATCTACGGGGCATACAGCTGCGCATTGTGGCTCTTCATGAAAACCCATGCACTCGGTACATTTATCGGGAACAATAAAGTAAACTTCGCTGCTAATGGCATCAAACTTATCGTCAACACCAACCACTGTGCCATTCGTTAAGGTGTAAGTACCTTCAACACTAGTGCCATCTTTAATGCGCCAATTAACACCGCTTTCGTAGATGGCGTTATTTGGACATTCTGGTTCGCATGCGCCGCAGTTGATACATTCTTCAGTTATAATTATGGCCATTTTACTTTCAATATTAGAGTGCAATATTCGTTAAAATTTAGTGAAAAAAAGAATACCGAAAATTAAAATACGTTTGATTTTTATCACATTATTATTTTATTCTTTAAGTTTAAAACGATGAAATTAAAACGGATTATTTTATTTGGCGTTTTATAACTCTTTGGATAGCTGTTAAACATGAATCTTAAGTATAAAACATTTACCTATAAAAAAGAGACGTTCTAACAGACTAAGAAAATAAATTACCGCAGCAGTGTGATAGTGCCTTTGGTAGAATATTTTCTACCATCGTATCCAAAGTACAAGCAGTTGTATATGTATACATCTTGTGGTTGGTCTTTGCCTTTATAGGTGCCATCCCATTGTGCATTTAAGCTGTTGCCGGTATAAAGTTTTTCGCCCCAACGGTTATAGATTGAAATCTCTACACTTTTCAAAGCACCACCGCGCATGATGAAGGTATTATTAAATTCATCGCTATTGGGTGAAAACGCATTGGGAATAAATAAAAGGGGCTCGAAATCAAAACAAACTTCGTTACTCCATGTCACAGTATCGGTTCCAATTTTAGTAGCCATAATTCTATAGCATTGGGTATAATATTCTAAGCCATTGCCATAGGCCATGTTAAAATTGGTGACATTGGGCTCATACAACTCGTAAGTGCCAGTGTTTTTAAGAAAACGGTAAACGTCATAGCGAATGCTAGCATTGCCCCAACCAATGTAAGGAGTAAAGTTCATGGTGATATCATAAGCGCTCATTTTTTTACCACTCAATAAAATATTAGTATGCACCTGTGTATATAAGGGTTGACCGCATAGATCGAAGCCTTTCACACGGTAATCCCAAGCATTGAAATCAGTATTAATATTGCCATTGTTGTATTGTAGCTGTGTTCCAGCTATGCTGCCAACAGCAACAAATGGATTGCTTGTGCCAGCCTCTCTTCTTTCAAGAAAGAGTGAATTGTTGTATTTAGGAGCATTGCGCAATTCCCAAAATAAATCGATGCCGTTATCGGCCCCGGGTGGCGGATTAACCGTAAGGTATTTTAAATACAAGGATGGATTGTCAAAAAAGACATTTAATCTTACGGTATCACCAACACAGCCAAATTCAGAAGTTTCCACAACTTTTAATGAATTGTTTTGTTGACCGGTCCAAATAATATTGATAGAATTATTTATACTTAATGGAACTGCTGCACCACCATTAATGGTCCAATTGTATTTTGAATTTAACAAGCCTGTTACTGTATACAAAAAGCTATTGATATTTGGATAGCAAATGATAGAATCGCCAATGATAGGCGAGGTGGTAGGCTTCGGGTGAATTAACAGTAGGGTGTCAATAGGTTGACCCACACAGCCGTATTCAGTCGTTTCGATAACACGCACTTTAAAGTTTCCAAATTGAAGGTAACTATATAAAATAGCATTGGTTCTTTGGCCTACAATACTATTTGTATCTGAATTGATGCTCCATAAATAGCTCGACTTGGCATATCCATTCACTGTAAAATTGCCAGAACTTGGGTTTTGACAAATTTCAAAAATACCATCAATTTTATTGGCATTTGGGTAAAGTCGAATATTGATAATTCTTGACTTTGGATTGCTAATACAAGGAATGCCATTAATAGAATCAAAACTACTTTCGTAAACAGTTAAACTACCTGTGGCACTAGCGCCCCAATCAACAGCAATTTGATGGGTTAATTGACCTGAGGTGATGGTTCCGCCTGTAATGCTCCAATTATAAGTTGTGTTATTGATGAGAGGTACTGTGTAAATGATATTTTTAGTAAACTCACAGATAGAGGTATCGCCAATAATATTGGCACCAATTAATTTATAGGTTTTATTAACTGCTAAATAAACCGTATCACCTAGGCATCCAAATCGATTTATTTCTACAACCTTTACTTGGCCGATACCTGCTCCGCCCCAATTGATTTTTACAGAACCTAAGCCTACACTAAAGATAGTGCCACCTGTAACATACCATTGAAAACTGCTACCTGCTTGAAAGGTGCTTATTTTATAATCAATTCGATTGCTATTTGGGCAAATTGAAGTAGGCCCTGTAATGGGCGGTGTAGAAGGTTTAGAAACCCAAACATTCAATGTTGCAGTATCACTTGGGCAATTGTTGGTATTGTATTGTACCAATTTAGCATAAGCTTTTCCAGGCGCAAGCCAAGTCAATGAAATTGAATTGGCTTGCGATGTGCCGTTAATTAATCCATTGAATGCCCACCATTGATATTTGTAGCCAGAAGTTGTGGCTGTTGTATAAAATTTTGTGGTGTTTGGGCAAAGGGTATCGACACTCGGAATGAATGGTACTGGTGGTGAAACAATAAGGGTAATGGGGTAAGTGTATGGTTTGCCAGGGCACCCAAATTGAGAAACAGGTACGACAGTAATACTGCCGCTAATGGCGTTTTTATCCCAACTAACGGTTAGTTTATTCCCTGTTTTGTTTTGAAGCGTGCCATTGGTTATCGTAACATTGTAGGTAATGCCAATGAGTTCGGGAGCCGTATTGGCGGTAGGTGTTATGGTGTAAATATTATCTCTAGAACCTTGACAAATAGGCGAGGGTCCAGCAACAGTGACTTTACCAGTAAAAGGTTTTACGCGAATCGAAAAATTAAGGAGGGAATATTTTGAAGGGCATCCATCATCGATGGCATAGGCTGTAAATAAATACGGATCATTACGTGCATGGGTACATTCGGTTTGCCAACAAAATTCTGAGCTAACAGTCGATGTATCAAATGCATCTGGAAATATGGCTTTGTTGCCTATAAAACCATTGGCGCCAGTTAATATATCGCCTTTGCCACTGAGGTTGATGCCGTTTTTATCTTTGTCATAAGCGCTTACAGTGAAACACAGTTTTTGTCCGCCATAAATCGTAAATGAATCGGCACTCGACTTAATAATGGGTCGGTTATTTGAATTACATTTAATAACGAGCACTTGCAAGTCGAGCCGCGAAATGCCAAGTATGACCCAATTACCATTGATTTTTCTGTATTCGTACAAATCAAGTGCAGTAGCAAAATTACCAGTAAGTTTAGAGAGATAAGTGGTCACACCATTTCTAGAATTAATTTTTGCAATGCCTCCAGCACCAAAAGGATTTGTGCTACTAAAGCCTGGCGTGTACCTAGTAATGGCAATTGGTGGGGTATAGGCGCCAGCGCAACTTGCCAAAGAGCCATCCCAAGGTGTTGTAAATTTGTAAACCAAGGAATCACCATCTTTGTCGATCGCGTAATTATTGATATCGGTGGTATCGTTCACGCACATAAAGGGGACAGGCACTTCGGTAAAATAAGGAGAACTGTTTACTAAATTCGTTGGCGGAATAATCACTTGGTACATCTGACCGAGTTCGGGGGTACCGGAACTGGCATTGTTTAAAAGATTAACCTGAGTATTGCGGCAGCATACCTGGTATTGGATATAATAGCCGAATGTGTTGGTTGCAAGTGTTATGGGATGTCGGTAAACGCCTTTCTCTAAACAGGCATTCGCTACCTCAGGACAATCTGTTCGACCGGGTGGCTTCACCGATTCGCGGTAAGAGATAGCAAAATTTTCTGTTCGCACATAGGCATTATTATCTCTGCGGTAAATACAAAGGTCTATGTTGTCTGCTAAATCAATACTGCCTTGTTTACAATCGCGGTAAACAGTAACTGTTACCATATAGCGGGTACCGCCGGATGAAGAAGCCTGATATTCGTAACTAATAAAACCTCCCACCAAATGCGTAGCATTTACATTTGTTACAAGTAACAAAAAAAACAAAAGCAAAGAAGTAAAGGAAATGCGTTTCATTAGTGTATTATCAAAAATAAACAAAAAAATTAAAAAATACTAGTTTTCTCTATGTAAGACGCTTTTATTACTGCAAAAGTTGTGCAATATTTTTTATTGTATGCTAAAACGTATTAATTTGCATAAAGATAGCATGAATTTTTTTAAACCCGACTGCTTGCATTTTAAGGGCGATGTTCCTTGTAATCCACATAAACAACACGGTTATCACTGTGATAATTGTGAGACCTATACCCCCATTAGTAAAAGAATTCTGATCATAAAATTAGGAGCCATTGGTGATGTCATTCGCACTACGCCCTTAGTGACCAAATACAAAGCCATGTATCCGAATTGTAAAATTACTTGGTTAACCATGACCCCAGCCATTTTACCGAAGGGTCAAATAGATGAAATTTTGAAATTTGATTATGCCTCGGCCATGTATTTACAACATGCTGAATTTGATATTGCCATTAATTTAGATAAAGAAAAAGAAGCATCGGCACTTTTATTAACGGTAAAAGCTAAACATAAATATGGCTATGTGTTGAAAGATAATGTTTCTCAACCCATGAACGATTTGGCCAATCACAAATTCCATACAGGCTTATTTGATGATGTGAGCAAATCCAATACGATGAACTATTGTCAAGAAATTTTTCGGTTGTGCGATATGGAATACAGTGGCGAATCTTATTTGTTAGATAACCATGCTGACAAAGGTTTTACTTGGCCACAAATTGACAGAACAAAAAAAATAATTGGATTGAATACAGGTTGTGGGGACCGATGGACCACGCGCCTTTGGCCGAAACATTATTTTGCTGATTTGGCCAAACAATTGTTGGCCCAAGGATATGAAGTTTTATTGTTAGGAGGCGAACAAGAAGATCCTAGAAATAAAGAAATACAAGCCGCTTCAGGCGCCAAGTACCTCGGCTTTTTCCCATTGCCTCAGTTTATCAATTTAATTGATCAGTGTGATTTAGTGGTAACCCAAGTTACAATGGGCATGCACCTAACACTAGGCTTGCAAAAGAAAATTATTTTAATGAATAATATCTTTAATCCAAATGAATTTGACTTGTTT
The DNA here is from genome assembly GCA_947496065.1 of Bacteroidota bacterium. Classification (GTDB taxonomy): domain Bacteria; phylum Bacteroidota; class Bacteroidia; order NS11-12g; family UBA955; genus JABMMZ01. Next base: position 66,169 of record CANMBF010000009.1, on the reverse strand, counting down.
GGCAATGGCGAAATTGTTGCGCCTGATAAAGAGTGTCTTTGTTTCTATAGAGGACAATGTGTGACAGGTGTAAGTTGTATGAATGATTTACCAGTAGAGAAAGTACTTTCAGCATTAAATAGAACTATAACGTCTTAATAACGATTAATTGAACAAGTTGTTAAAACTTGTTGTAAATTCGAACTTCGTTTTTACAAAATCAACTGAAGTACAAAAGCGTGAATAAAACGTCTCCAACAGATTTAAAAATTGCTGGCATCAAAGCTAACCTTCCAGGCTATCAAGTAGCATGGATAGTGAACCACAATTTTGATATGCAATTAACTATGAATGAAGATTGGGTTGTTGGTGATGTTACGTCTAATAGAAGCGAGCATTTGCATTTTTTTCAAACCTTCGAAGATGTTGAATTAAAATGGTACTTGGTTCAGAACAGAGGCAGTGCAGGCGTTATTTATCAAAGCAGACCCTTATTCGATTATTTTTTAATTTGTTCTGGCGAGGATATCTATGGCTATTTTGAGCGCGCTGTTAAAGCCATAGACAACGAAAAAAAAATAGATGGTATTTTTCCTTTGCAGTTTTCAATCATTAAATCGCAAGAGAACTTTTTTACCAATATGGATGTTAAAAGTAACAAAAGATATTTAGAATTATTACATGTATAAAAAGAATTTCAATAAAACCAAAATTATAGCAACCATTGGTCCTGCTACAGCTTCGAAAGAAAATTTAAAACAAATTATCATGGCTGGGGTCGATGTCTGTCGCCTCAATTTTTCGCATGGTAGCTATGAAGACCATTTAAGTGTGCTGACCAATATTCGGGAAATCAATAATGAGCTGAGTTCAGATATTTGTATTTTACAAGATTTGCAAGGTCCTAAGCTGCGTGTAGGCATTATGGAGAATGAGGGCGTTTTGCTTAAAGATGGCGAACAAACTGTTATTACTTCAGAAGAAGTGATAGGAACTGCTAGTCGCATAGGCATTCGTTATGCGAATCTAACTCGTGATGTTAAACCAGGTGAATCTATTTTATTAGATGATGGTAAATTGGAATTACGCATTGATGAAATATTAAATGCGACAGATGTTAAAGTAACCATTATGGAAGGGGGCATTTTAAAATCCAAAAAAGGATTTAATCTACCCCATACAGATGTTTCTTTTCCAAGTTTAACACCAAAAGATATCGAAGATTTAGAATTTGGATTGGCCAATGATGTTGAGTGGATTGGTCTTTCATTTGTGAGAAGTGCCGAAGATATTATTGATCTTAAAAATAGAATTGCAGCAGCTGGTAAAACCTCTTTGGTAATCGCTAAAATTGAAAAACCAGAAGCGGTAAAAAATATTGATTCTATTATTGCTGTAGCCGATGCCATTATGATAGCGAGAGGCGATTTAGGGGTGGAAATGCCATTGCAGGATTTGCCAATAATTCAGAAAAATATCATTGAAAAATGTTTGATAGCAGGTAAGCCAGTCATTGTAGCAACACAAATGATGGAAACCATGATTACTAATCCTACGCCAACTAGAGCCGAGGTAACCGATGTTGCCAATGCCGTAATTGATGGGGCGGATGCGGTAATGCTAAGTGCTGAAACCAGTGTAGGAAGCTACCCTGTAAAGGTGGTTGAAACGATGGAAAAAATTATTAAAGACGTTGAGAAAGATAGAAGGGTTTATTTCAAAGGTGTTAAACCAACGGCCGAAAGCGATACTTTTATTTCGGATGAAATCTGTTTTACTGCAGTTAGAATGAGCGATCACCTAAAGGCCAAAGCCATTGTCGGGATGACACGTTCAGGGTATTCTGCCATCGAAATTTCTTCTTTTCGCCCACGTGCCGATATTTATATTTTCACCAGTCATAAACCACTTTTAAAAACCATGAATTTGGTGTGGGGTATTCGCGGTTTTTATTACGATAAGTATGAAAGCACCGATCAAACCTTTAGCGATGTAATTGACATCCTCAAGTCAGAAGATTTAATACACGCGGGCGACCGTGTTATACATACTGCAAGTATGCCTATCAAAAATAAATCAATGGCCAATAGTATTAAAATTAGTGTGGTAGACTAATCACTTTCCATGCGTTTTATCCCGCTTTTAATATTCAGTTTTTCAATTGTAAAATTGGTGGCACAACCACAGGTATTAACCGAGCAACAACTCGGCAACCAAAGGGTTTGGAATGCGCGAATTAGTAGTGATGAAAATTTAAAAAAAGCTTTCTTAGCAGCTAATTTACAATACCCTCCAAAGTTTGTTTATTGGCGTGCTTTTAAAAAGGAACAACAAATGGAGTTATGGGCAGCCGATAGCGCAAACCAGCGGTATAAATTAGTGAAAATATATTATATTGTTAGACTTTCTGGATCATTAGGCCCTAAGCGCTGCGAAGGCGATTACCAGGTGCCTGAAGGTTATTACAACATTAATCAATACAATCCTTACAGTAGTTTTTATTTGTCATTCAAAGTTTCCTATCCCAATAAAAGCGATAGCATATTGGGTAAAAAAGGTAACTATGGCGGCGAAATATTTGTGCATGGCGATAGCTTAACCATTGGCTGTATGCCCATGAGTACAGAGGGGATCAAGGAATTGTATTGGTGCAATATTCAAGCTCAGGGCAATAGAGATACCAACTATCACATACCTATTCATATTTACCCATGTAAAATGACCGCTGCGAATTGGTATTATTTAAAAAGCTTTTACAAATACGACCAAACCAAAATGGATTTTTGGAAGAACTTGCAAGAGGGCTATAATTATTTTGAATTAATGCGCAGTCCTCCTTACACCCGTGTGGATGAAAAGGGAAAGTACTTGGTAAAATATAAAACGAGAAAGGGTTAAGCCTATTCGAAATAGCTTAGGGTGGTAAATCCACCAGCTCTTAAATATTCGTCTTTCTTCATTAAATGCAAATCACTTTGCATCATGTCGTTCACTAAATCTTGTAAGCTGTGTTTTGCTTTCCAACCTAATTTTTTCTCAGCTTTTTGAGCATCTCCAATTAGTAAATCAACCTCAGTTGGTCGGAAATATTTAGCATCTACATTGATAACTTCTTTACCAATTGTAAGTGCTGTAGTGTTCAAACCTAAGGCCGCTGCTTTATCAACATCTATTGATTCAATAATACCTTTTTCGTTCGCATTCTGACCTTCGAATTTTAGTGTGATTCCTAAATAGGCAAAGGCCATTCTCGCAAACTCACGTATCTCGGTTGTTTTACCTGTAGCGATGACGAAATCTTCAGCTTTTTCCTGTTGCAACATTAGGTACATGGCTTCTATATAATCTTTTGCATGGCCCCAATCGCGCTTACTGTTTAAGTTACCAAGGTATAATTTATCTTGTAAACCTAAGGCAATTTTTGAAGCTGCACGGGTTATTTTTCTAGTTACAAAAGTTTCTCCTCGAATAGGCGATTCATGGTTAAATAAAATACCGTTGCATGCATATAAATCATAAGCTTCTCTGTAATTCACCGTAATCCAATAGGCATACATTTTAGCAACTGCATAAGGTGAGCGCGGATAGAAAGGCGTTGTTTCACTTTGAGGCACTGCTTGCACCAAACCATACAATTCAGAGGTTGATGCTTGGTAGATGCGTGTTTTTTTAATTAGCCCACAAATGCGTATGGCCTCTAATAAGCGTAAAGTCCCTAAACCATCTGCATTGGCAGTGTATTCGGGTGTTTCAAAACTAACATGCACATGGCTCATGGCCGCCAAGTTATAAATTTCATCAGGTTGAATTTCTTGAATCAAGCGGATGAGATTCGTGCTATCGGTTAAATCACCAAAATGCAATTTTAAATTAGCGTTGGGAACATGCGGATCTTGGTATAAATGATCGATTCTATCTGTATTGAACAAAGAACTTCTGCGCTTTAGTCCGTGCACTATATAGCCTTTCTTTAAAAGAAATTCAGCCAAATAGGCGCCATCTTGACCGGTAATTCCTGTGATTAGAGCAACTTTCATTAAAAATATTGTTTATTTGCGTAAAAAGGCAAAAATAGTAAAATTTTGATAGCAATTTATACGCCATACCATTCTAATCGAACAAAATATGTTTTAGACTATATTTTCGAACAACAATTTGGTTGTGGTTATGTGTTGTTGAACCTTTCTGAAATCAAGAATACTAGCGCTGTTATTCGCATTAATTACAGTCACCAAAAGTTGGAGGGCTGGATTCAAATTCTACCGAATGGTTTAATGGAAGCAAGGGGTACTGATCAACTATTGCCTGATTTTGAAATAGTCAATAATCGGCCGGTGTTATTTGCAAATGAAAGCGACCTAGGATTCGATATTTTAAGTGCTATCTTTTTTTGTCTCTCGCGCTATGAAGAATATCAAGCAACTGAATTAGATCAACACCAAAGGTTTTCTTATAAACAATCTGTTTTACACCAAAACAACTATTTGCAGATGCCATTGGTAGACGTTTGGATCAACTATTTGTATTCTTATTTGGACGCATTGTATCCAGGTGTTTTAACTTTTAAAGAAGGTGATATAAGGATACAACCCACCATCGATATTGATGCTGTTTTTACCTATAAAGGCAAAGGTTTTAAACGGCAGCTGGGCGGTTTTCTGCGCGATTTAACGAAATTCAAATGGTCACAACTCAGCAAAAGGGTAGGCGTTATTTTTTCTAGCCAACAAGATCCATTTGATAATTTTGATTACCAATTAGACGTTTTGAAACAGGCGGGTATTAAGGCTAACTATTTTATACAAGTGGGCAACTACGGTTCGTATGATAAAAACATCCAAGCTCAAAATCCAGCATTTCAAAGTATACTTAAACGCCTTGTAGCAGAAGGGCATGAGGTAGGATTACACCCGAGTTATGCGTCGTTCTTAAATCAAGAAATGATAGCGAATGAAAAGACTATTTTAGAATCTATCATTGAAAGACCGGTATTAAAAAGTCGTCAACATTATTTGCGATTTTCCTTGCCACAGACCTATAGTGATTTAATTAAACTAGGCATTCAACACGAGTATTCGATGGGCTATTCTGAAGTACCAGGTTTTAGAGCCTCAACTTCGAAACCCTTTTATTGGTATAATTTAGCGATAGAAGAATCAACAACATTAGAACTCGTTCCATTTTCTGCAATGGATGTTGCCTACAAAGAATTCATGAAATTCAAGCCAGGTGAAACGATAAAATCAACCGACTTGATTCGCCATCAAATTCATGAGAATAAAGGCTCTTTTTGTTTTGTGTTTCACAACGAATCCTTAAGCGATTACGATACTTGGTTGGGATGGCGATCTGTGTTTGAAAATTGGTTAAAAAATGAAAATTAAACGAATTAAATACCATCAAATAGATTTTGTTAAATGGGACTTAGCCATTGATAAAAGCAGTGCGCCGCTTATTTATGGATATTCGTGGTATTTGAATACCATCACTTCAAATCAATGGGACGCCCTTGTTTGGGGAGATTATGAAGCGGTGTTTCCAATGCCTTGGAAGAAAAAGTTTGGCATTAAGTACATCTATCAACCCTATTTTTGTCAACAGTTAGGGGTCTTTGGACCAGTTGATTTTAAGATTTCAACAAATGATTTTTTAAAAGCCATACCACGCAGTTATTTATGGATTGATATGCAATTAAATTTATTGCATGGAACCCCTTCTAAGGGCAGATTGCGCAACAACTACCAGCTAGACTTAAATTTAACTTACACGTCATTAGCCGTCAACTACAATCCCGATGTGAATAAGAACATCCGCAAGGTTGAGCGCCAAGACATTGTTTTCAAATGGGGCATCCCTGCACAAGATGTTATTGCAATAAATAGGCAAGCCTGGGGTAGCCTAAATCCTGAGTTAACCGACCAACATTATAAGCTATTGGCTAATAATTGTGATATTGCCTTTTCCAAAGGACGGCTTTTAACCCTTGGCGCTTTTTTGGATGACGAGTTATTAGGTGCCGTTTTGTTTTTTATAAGTCCGGGTTATTTGTTTTACATGAATGGAGGTGCAACGGCAGCAGGCAAAAAATTTGGTATCATGAATAGCTTAATAGATGAGGTAATTCAGCGATATGCAGGTCAGCCTATCATCCTCGATTTTGAAGGCAGTGAAATAGAAGGCGTGGCTTATTTTTACAGTAAATTTGGAAGTGAAATAAGGCCATATTGGCACTATCAGTCCTTTAACGTTATTTAAAACAAGCATGTAGGTAAAATAGTAAGAAAGCTAAAATATTATTTTTCACATCTTATTTTTTAACCAGAGTGGATTCAATAAAAAAACTATATTTTTGCAATTCATATTTTAATTAAAATGGCATTCAAAGACCCTGATTTTGGTTCATTACATGAATTTCTAATATATTCTGCTAATGTAATTCACGCCCCAGAACATCCCTTTTTATTTGAAAAAGTGAATGGTCAATACGAGGCAATAACTTACCGTCAAACTTTTGAAGAAATAGAAAAATGGGCCGCTTACCTATTCAGTATTGGTATTCGAAGAGGCGATAAAGTAGCGATTATTTTAGAAAATTGTCCAGAGTTTGTTTATTTCGATCAAGCACTGCAAAAATTGGGCGCTGTGAATGTTTCTATTTTTCCTACCCTTACTGCCGAGGAAACCCAATTTATATTAAATGATAGTGGCGCAAAGGCAGTTTTATTAGGCACCCCCTTCCTATTGAAAAAATTTCAAAAAGTAGAAGTTAATTGCCCAACGATAGAAAAAGTATTTTTAGCATTTGATTATAAATTGCCTAATGAAAAATTGAGGTTGTTAACCGATATTAAAGCCGAAGGCGCTCAACTTTGGCCAAATTTAAAGACAGAGATTGAAGCAGTATTGCCGACCATTCAACACAATGATTTGGCCGCACTTATTTACACTAGCGGTACAACAGGCGTTCCGAAAGGGGCCATGTTAAGCCATTATAATTTCATGAGCAATTGTTATGATGCTTTAGAATTGTGTCCTAGTATTAACAAGGACGACAGGATGCTATCATTCCTGCCTTTAAGCCATGTATACGAGCGCATGGCAGGTTATTATTTGCCAACTTTTATTGGCGCTCAAATTGCCTATACTGAAAGCATTGAAAAAATTTCACAAAATTTTCAAGAGATACATCCAACCATCATGACTTGTGTGCCGCGCTTACTTGAGCGATTGGAGGCAAGAATTAGAGGCAATGCGGTTGACAAGGGCGGTATAGCGAGTAAAATATTTTTCTGGAGTTTGAAAGTTGGTGAGTCCCATCGTTGGCGAAAAGAGCAACATAAAATGATTGGACCTGTTTTAGCAATCCAACATTCAGTTGCCGAAAAATTGGTGTTTAGTAAAATTAAATCCAAACTAGGTGGCCGTTTAAAACTTTTGGTATCAGGTGGTGGCGCCTTGCCTCAGCATGTGGGTGAATTTTTCGGAAACATTGGTATCCGTTGTCAACAGGGTTATGGCTTAACAGAGACATCGCCATTTGTAACGGTGAATGAATATGAAAGACAAGTGCATGGCACCAGCGGCAGAGTGGCACCACGTCAGCAAGTTGCTATTCAAAATGTAGAGTCGAAAGAAATTATTACAATTCAAACCTACGATAGTTTTAAACCTAATTTTGAAAGTGCCGAAGGCGAAATACTATGCAAAGGGCCTAATATTATGTTAGGGTATTATAACAATCCTTTGGAAACGGCTGTGGTAATGGATGCGGAAGGTTGGTTTCATACTGGCGATATCGGTAAATTTGAGAAAGGATATTTAAAAATTACCGACCGTTTAAAGAATATGTTGAAAACGAGTTTGGGTAAAAATATTTATCCTACGCCACTTGAAAATATATATTTGCAAAGCGAGCGCATTGAACAGATTTTTATTATTGGCGACAAGCGCGAATACATCACAGCCATCATCGTTCCAAGGGAGGACAGTTTGAAGAAATTCTTCGGCTTAAATGATTCCTTTTTTAATGACGAAAATCCTATGACTGAGCAAGATGATATTAAGAATTGGATTGAGCAAGATGTAAAAAAACTTTCGCAGAGCATTGCCAATTACAGCAGAATTAGAGAATTTGTTGTAAAGCGCACCCCGTTTACTGTTGAAAGTGGTGAATTAACCGTAACGCTTAAACAAAAGCGAAAATTAATTGAGGATAAATATAAAAGTTGGATAGAAAAATTATATTCAAAATCTACTTAATTTTGCAACAACTAATAAGTATTAATGCCCACCTATTTATATAGCTTTATTGCGCCCATTTCCTTCATCCTGTATTCGATTTTATATCTGAAGGCAGCCAAGTACTTTAAGCTTTACGACCACCCTGTTGGCAGAAGTTCTCACAGTAAGCAAACCATTACTGGTTTTGGTTTATTTGTATTGTTTGGCTTAATGATTTATTGCATTGCGTTTCCATTCACACTTAAATCGTTTTTTATTATTGGTTTATTAATGGTTTGTACAATAAGTTACATTGATGATTTGGTATTTATTAAACACTTTGTTCGCCTTATTTTTCAAGTATTTGCTTTAATACTCCTAGCCATAGAGTTACCATTCGATTATATATCGGCCGAGAAACTGCCCATTATTATTGCCTGTGTAATTTTTGGTATAGGTGTATTGAACGCCTTTAATTTCATGGATGGAATTAATGGTATGTTGGGTTTAAATAGCCTCGTCATCTTGTTAAGTTTTTGGTGGCTTAATGACCATTCTGTTGATTTGGAAGGCAACACCATCGAATTTACAGATCCGAATTTTATATATACCATGATTTGTGGTGTCATCGCCTTTATGTTTTTTAATTTTAGAGGAAGGGCCAAGGTGTTTGCTGGTGACGCTGGGAGTATAGGTATAGCCTTTGTTATCTTTTATTTAATGCTGAGTTTGATTTTCAAAACTGGGAACTATGCTTACCTTTTATTGTTCGCTGTAATGGGTATGGATGCTGGCTTAACAGTTATTTACAAATTAATCTTAAAAGAAAATATTTTTGTACCACATCGCGATTTTCTTTTCAAAAAATTAGTTCATATAGGTAAAGAGAAACATTTGAAAATATCTGCAATTTATGCAGGTGTTCAAGCCTTAATTTCAATCATCATTATTATCCTGCCACTGCAAAGAAAACTCTCTGCACAGCTCAGTATACTATTTATTGGAGCGGTGGTATTATGCGCTACTTATATTTCAGTTCGAAATAAATACACCAAGCAGCGCATTATACGCATTAAAGAAATTGAGGAAATTGAGTAGGATTCGTTTCGTGCATCATGCCATAAATGGCAATGAAAATATCTTCAGCATTTGGTTTTGAGAAATAGTCACCATCGGTACCATAAGCAGGGCGGTGTGCTTTTGCAGAAATGGTTAATGGCGGTGTATCTAAATATTGATAACCGTGTTGCTCTTCCAATACTTTTTGCATCATATAGGCAGATGCACCGCCTGGTAAATCTTCATCAATAAACGCAATGCGATTGGTTTTCTTTAAAGATTCTACAATGCTATGATTTATATCAAATGGCAGGAGGGTTTGAACATCTATTAACTCGCAACTAATGCCCACTTCTGTTAAGCGTTTCATGGCCTCTTGAATCACTCTTAAAGTGCTGCCATAACCAACAATTGTAACATCGCTACCTGCATTAATAATTTCGGGGATACCTAATGGCACTGTAAATGCCCCAATGTTAGAAGGCATTTTCTCCTTTAAACGGTAACCATTCAAACACTCAATCACCAAAGCGGGCTCATCAGCTTGTAATAATAAATTATACATTCCTGCTGCTTGGGTCATGTTGCGAGGCACACACACATGCATGCCGCGCACTGCATTAATGATCAAGCCCATAGGAGAACCACTGTGCCATATGCCCTCTAATCGGTGGCCACGGGTTCTAATAATTAACGGTGCTTTTTGTCCGCCTGTGGTTCTGTATTCAAGCGTTGCAATATCATCGCTCATTATTTGTAAGGCATATAATAAATAATCTAAATATTGTATTTCTGCAATTGGACGCAAGCCACGCATTGCAGCGCCAATCCCTTGACCAATAATACTTAATTCTCTAATACCGGTATCGCTTACACGGTGTTCGCCATATTTTTCTTGCATGCCTGCGAAGCCTTGGTTTACATCACCTATTGCACCAACATCTTCACCAAAGGCAAATACCCTTGGGTCGCGACCAAGTGCTGCATCGAAGCAGGCGAGTACAATTTCGCGACCATCTACTAACTTGTCTTCGGAATAGTCAGCTTTTGTTTCTGCTATTGCAAGTGCATGGTTAGGCGATTCGCTGTGCAAATGAGATGAATAACGGTTGTAATTTTCTTTTAAGAAATTTTTGTAGAAAACAATCAGTTGCTCGCGCTCAACAGAAGGTTTATGCAAGGTGCCGATTAAAACTTTATTAATTGCAACACCTATTTCTTTTCTAATGGGATCTTTGGTCGCTTTTAATTCTTTAACAGCCTCGGTTACCGACGGGTGGTTGATAGTGTTTAAAAGATCTATGGCTGTAGCTACATCATTTTTAATAGGCGTAATATAGGCTTCCCAAGCTTCCTTGCGACATTCGTTTACATAGTTGGTTGCATCTTCTTCGATTTTATCTAAGTCGGCTGCCTCTGCAATGTTGTTGGCTTCAATCCATTCGCGCATTTTTACCATGCAATCAAAATCGGCTTCCCATTGCAAACGCTCTTGGCTCTTATAACGCTCGTGCGAACCAGATGTACTATGGCCTTGCGGTTGGGTTACTTCATTCACATGTATTAATACGGGACGGTGATTGTTTCTGCAATTGTCAATGGCTTCTTTGTATACTTTACACAATTGGGCGTAGTCCCAACCTTTGGCATTGTAAATATCCACACCAACACCATTGTCGTCGGAGTTAAAGCCACTTAAAATGACACTAATATTTTCTTTTGTGGTTTGGTATTTAGAAGGTACCGAAATGCCGTAACCATCGTCCCAAACGCTCATAGCTAAAGGCACTTGCAATACGCCTGCAGCATTAATAACCTCCCAAAAACCACCTTCACTGGTACTAGCATTACCAATAGTTCCAAAAGCTACTTCGTTTCCTTTGTTCGAAAAATCAGTGAATTGGTGTAAATCGCTATTATCTTTATATAATTTTGAAGCCAAGGCCAAACCCAATAAACGCGGCATTTGACCAGCCGTTGGCGAAATATCTGAAGAGGAGTTATAGCGATCGGTTTGTGGTAACCAATGCCCATTCTCGTCTAACATTCTAGAGCCAAAGTGACCATTCATACTGCGGCCAGCACTGTTGGGTTCTGCCTCTATATCAGTATGGGCATAGAGTTGAGCAAAAAACTGTTGAATGGTATTCATACCTGTAGCAAACATGAATGTTTGGTCGCGGTAATAACCACTTCTGTAATCGCCTTTCATAAATGCTTTAGCCATGGCGAGTTGCGCCACTTCTTTTCCATCACCAAATATTCCAAATTTGGCTTTTCCAGTTAATACTTCTTTTCTTCCAAGCAAACTGGCCTGTCTGCTTTCAAAAGCTAGCTTATAATCGTTCAGTACCTCAGTTCTAAACGCATCAAAATTGATTGGTTCTTTGTCTTTCGCCATGTTTATAGACATTCTGCAAAAATAAGGATTAAAGGGAAGATTTAAAACAGGCGATTTGGCATTTAAAATGCAAACTTTTCAATCTGCAAAAGGTATTATTTTTCTCCTTTGATCAGCCAAAAATATGCAACTGCACAACCAAGCATGGCACCTGTTGAATCGGCTACCACATCGTAGATATCGGCATGTCTATTGGATGTATAGAAATATTGAACAAGCTCAATAAAAACGCCATAGACCGTGCAACAAAGGAGCACTAAAAAATAATGTTTGTTATTAAAATAAAGACGAGGCGTTTGGCGTTTAAAGCCTAATAAAAATAACAAAGCCATGACACCAAAAAGGAATGCATGCACACATTTGTCGAAATAGGGAATATTAAAAAAGCGGTACTTGGGCAATACAGAGGGGTTGCTTATGCATAGCATGTAAATAAAAATTGCCCACAATATTGTGAGCAATTGATATTTTAAAAGGTTTTTTATTTTTTTCAAATCTGACTTTAGACAGTTTTAATTTTAAAAAATGAAGTTATTAATGCCCAATTAAAGCTTTATAAGCGGCTACGTCTAACAAATCGTTTAACTCAGCGCTATTTGAAACTTTAATTTTAACCATCCATCCACCATTGTAACAATCTTGGTTAACCAATTCCGGCTGTGATTCTAGACCAGCGTTCACATCCAAAATTTCGCCTCCAATTGGCATAAACAAATCACTTACTGTTTTTACAGCTTCTACTGTACCAAAAGTAGCTTCTTTGGCAAGTGTTTGACCTTTGGTTTCGATTTCTACGAATACGATATCACCAAGTTCACCTTGTGCAAAATCTGTAATACCTACAGTTGCAACTTCACCTTCAACACTAATCCATTCGTGCTCTTTGGTGTATTTTAAATTCTCAGGAAAATTCATCTTTATTTTATTTTATTTTAAATTTTTAATATTTTATTTTTTTGTCTTTCGAAAGTTTATTCTTAATCCCAAATATGACTTAACAGCAAACTGACTTTATCTTTCAATACATTTCTGTGGGCGATTAAATCTACAAAGCCATGTTCCAGCAAGAACTCTGAACTTTGAAATCCTTTGGGTAAATCTTTGCCAATGGTTTCTTTAATAACGCGTGGTCCAGCAAAACCAATTAAGGCTTCAGGTTCCGCAATATTAAAATCACCTAACATCGCAAACGATGCTGTAATACCGCCCGTTGTAGGATCAGTTAAGATTGAAATATATGGAATATGTTCTTTCGCCAACAACGCTAACTTAGCCGATGTTTTGGCCATTTGCATTAAAGAAAAAGCGGCTTCCATCATACGGGCACCGCCACTTTTGCTAATTATAACCATGGGATGTTTGTTCTCACGGGCATAGTCAATGGCACGTGCAATTTTTTCGCCAACAACACTTCCCATTGATCCGCCAATGAAATTAAAATCCATACATGCTATCACCACTTTGCGTCCGTTCGATTTGCCAACAGCACAACGCACAGCATCTTTCAAACCACTCTTAGCAATACTATCTTTTATTCTGTTCTTATAAGGTTTGGTATCTGTAAATTCTAGTGGATCGCCCGAAGTAATATTGGCATCTAATTCTTTGAATTTATTATCATCGAACAATACCTCGAAATATTCTTTTGAGCTTATCTTGTAATGGTAATCGCATGAAGGGCATACATATTTACTCTCCACTAAATCTTTGCGTGGGGTAATACTTTTGCATCTAGGACATTTTTCCCAAAGACCATCTGGAGTAGCTTTCTTCTCCTTAGTTTTGGTAGTAATACCTTCAGAAACACGTTTAAACCAACTCATTTATGATACAAGATTAAGAGAAAGAAATGGATTACGCAATAGTTATTTCTTTTTCAAGATATACATCTTGAATTGCGTTTAACAATGCTACACCTTCGTTCATAGGCTTTTGGAAAGCTTTTCTACCACTAATTAAACCTTGACCACCAGCACGTTTATTGATGACGGCTGTTGTTACTGCTTCGGCTAAATCGGTAGCACCTTTACTTTCGCCACCGCTATTAATTAAGCCCATTCTACCCATATAGCAATTGGCCACTTGGTATCTCGCTAAATCAATTGGGTGGTCGGTCGATAATTCACTGTATACTTTAGGGTGTGTTTTACCAAAGTTAACCGCGTTGTAACCGCCATTGTTAGTAGGTAATTTTTGTTTGATAATATCCGCTTGGATCGTAACGCCCAAATGATTGGCCTGAGCAGTCAAATCTGCTGCTGCGTGGTAATCGATGCCATCTTTTTTGAAACCATTGTTTCTTAAGTAACACCATAGGATGGTAGCCATTCCTAGTTCATGCGCTCTTTCGAATGCTTGAGCAACTTCAACAATTTGGCGACCAGATTCTGGAGAACCAAAGTAGATGGTAGCACCTACAGCAGTAGCGCCTAGGTTCCAAGCATCATCAACACTTCCAAACATGATTTGATCAAATTTGTTAGGATAAGTTAAAAATTCATTGTGGTTAATTTTTACAATGAAAGGTATTTGGTGTGCATATTTTCTGCTAGTTGCAGCCAATACACCATAGGTTGAAGCAACCGCATTACAACCGCCTTCAACCGCTAATTTAACGATGTTTTCTGGATCAAAAAATATTGGGTTTGGCGCAAAAGAAGCACCAGCACTGTGCTCTATACCTTGATCGACAGGGAGGATACTCATATAACCTGTACCTGATAAACGGCCATGGTTATACAAAGCACTTAAACTTCTTAGTACTTGTGGTGAACGGTTGGTTTGTGAAAAAACGCGGTTAACGAAATCGCCACCAGGTAAATGTAATAAATCTTTGCTGATGGTTGTGGATTCATGTTTTAAAAGGTTATCGGCATCTGCGCCTAATAATTCCTGTATTTTTGAAATGCTCATAATTATAATTACGGGTGCAAAAGTACGATAATTTAAAAAACCACAAAATTTGAATTGAAATTGATTTTTTGAGATATTTTTAAACTGCTTAAATACAATTACTTAAGCATTAAAAAGGCCTTGAACTTTTACAGTCGCAAGGCCTTTAAAAAGGGGTTTATTGATTACTTATTGCTTAATCAGTTTGGATTGAACCGAATTGCCAGCAAGCGATTGCCATTGAATTGTATAAATACCAGGCACTAAATGTTCGAGCGATAGGGTGGTTTCTGTTACAGCTTTTTCAATATAAATTTCTAACACTGTTTTACCTGCAATATCTTTAATACGAATGATATCGCCATTGCTAAAATTAAAGCCACTAATGGTTAAAGCATCACTTGTAGGATTAGGGTATAAGTCCCACTGTGCCATTGTTGCACCAGTAATTGACATAGCCTCGGTACTGCCGCGTTTAATGGTAACCTGTATGGTTTTGCAGAAGGTGTCTGTACAATTTTTCAATGAATCGTAAGCCACCAAGCAAACTTTGTAACTGCCAGCAACGGCATATGTATGTGAAATGTTTTTATCGTTGGAAGAAGTATTATCGCCAAATATCCATTTGAAATAAATTCCTCCAGTTGATGTATTGACAAATTTAACGATGCCTCCAAGTTTAATAGAATCAGTAAACTCAGCATTGATTTGACTGTTGCAACATGCTTTAACAACGATTTCGCGGCAAATAGAGGTATCGCATTTTAAGCAAGTATCTACCACTCTCATACAAACTTTATAAGTGCCAGGCTTAGCATAAATATGCTTAATCAAACGACCTGTAGCGGTTGTTTTATCGCCAAAGTCCCAACTGTATTGATGGCATAGATTATTAATAAGGGTGCCTTTGCCATCCACTGCTTTAAACCCTTCGAAATTATAGGTGGTGCAAATATTCGAACTTCCCCATCCTTTTGGCAGTATGCATCTTTCTTCATTATTGATGGTAATAGTTTTACAAATTGTGATTTTACAATTGGTTTTTGGGTTGTAAATGGTCACGCAAACTTTGTGGGTGCCTGGTGATAAGGTCATGTTGAAATCGCGGCCCTTTTTAGAAGTAGTGCCATCGATGGTCCACTCATATAAAAGGTTTTGTTCGTTGGCAGTTGCAATAAAGGTCACCAAATTACTGGCACCAATTTTAAAGCTAAATTCACCTTTTAATGAACAAGGGTTTTCTTTGATTACAATGGTCTTACAGATTTTTGTTTCACAAGAATCATAAGCTTTTTTATCTTTATTGTACACTTTACATTTGGCGTATAAGCATACTTCATAAGTGCCTTTGGCATATTTTACAAACGGATCGAAATTGCTTGAGAAAGTGCCGTTGCCGAATTTCCATAAATAAGTGGCGATGCCATTGCAAGGGAAATTCGGTTTAAATTTCACACCATCCTTTGTAATTTCGGCCGTAAAATCAACTTTGCATTCTAATTTAGGTTGTGGTATTTCGATGGTTTTGCACACGGTTGTTTTACAACCTGTTTTAGGATTGTAGATGGTCACACATACTTTATGGGTGCCAGGTGACAAGGTCATATTAAAGTCACGGCCCTTCTTAGTGGTAGTGCCATCGATGGTCCACTCGTATAATAAGTTTTGTTCGTTGGCATAACCCACAAAAGTGATCATGTTTTTGTCGCCTACTTTAAAATAAAAATCACCTTTTAGTTCGCAGGGGTTGGCTTTTATCACTATTTTCTTGCAAATTTTAGCTTCGCAAGAATCAATAATATTGTTGTTCAATCCGTAGGTATAACATTTGGCTGTTAAGCAAGCTTCGTAAGTGCCTTTGGCATATTTAACTAATGGGTCGCCAGTTTTACCAAAGGTGCCATTGCCAAATTTCCATGAGAATACGGCCTTGCCATTACAAGGGAAAAGGGCTTTGAATTTTACCCCATCTTTGGTAATATCGGCCACAAAATCAACACTGCACGATTTAATACCATCGACTTTAATTTCTTTGCAAATGACAGTATCGCAACGATTGCATGTGTCATAAAGCTTCATGCAAAGTTTATAGATCCCATTCTTTGTTACTTTATAAGTAATAGTTTTGGCTTTAATTGGTGTTGCTCCTGCCAACGACCAAAAGGATTGAACACAAGGGTATTTGGCTAGATTATTACTAGCTGCTATGGTTCCTCCATTAACGGTATATGTCCAAGTTGGTGACATTTTGTACCAATCACATTTAGCTTCTATTTGCATTGCTGCAGATAGGAAGAGTGTTAGCACCAATAATTTCATGTAAATATTTTTAGCCATATTATTGAATTTTAGGTAAGGGTTAGACTTGTTTTTTTTAAAAGGTTGCATCAAGTTATTAGGATTGGGTCCAATTGGCTCTATCAGTTGGTGAAAACTGCCAAGGGGCGCCATTGTTTTCAAGGTTGGTGAGCATGCCATTTAATTCCGAAGGGGCGGCACTTTGTTCCATTACAAGGTATTGGCGCATTTGCATGATGATGTCTACAGGACTAATGTTCACAGGGCAGGCTTCGGCACAAGCGTTACAAGTCGTACAAGCCCAAAGCTCTTCCGCAGTGGTGCGGTCGTGCAAGCTTTTGCCATCGTGGTAATCAGGGGTAGCTTTGTTTTGATCCAAGGCGTTGCCAAATTCTTCAAGTCTATCGCGGGTATCCATCATTACTTTGCGTGGCGATAATAATTTACCAGTAATATTGGCTGGACAAACGCTGGTGCAACGGCCACATTCTGTGCAACTGTATGCATCCATCAAATTTTTCCAATTTAAATCTTTAACATCTTTAGCACCAAAGCCAGTAGGGGCTTCATAATTTTCTGGTGGGGCAGCATTTGGATCTAGCATTAATTGCACCTCGGTGGTCACACTTTTCATGTTATCGATGGTGCCTTTGGGGTTCAAATTGCTGTAATAGGTATTCGGGAAAGCCATAAAAATATGGAGGTGTTTGCTGAAAGGTACATAATTTAAGAACAAAAGAATGCCAATCCAGTGAATCCACCAACAAACGAGCATAACACTATGCGCAGCATGGTCGCTGAGACCAGCAAACAAAGGTTTGAACCAGCTGCTCACGGGCATGCTACCTGCTAATGAGCGATCGGTAGCGTTCATCAATAAAAGAGCCGTCATTAAAATTAGTTCTATGACAAGAATAGCGTTGGCATCGAAAATAGGCCAGCCTTTCATTTCGGTTCCTGTAAAACGTTTCAGTTTGGTAACATTTCTGCGTGCTAGGAAAACCACACAGGCCAACATAACGCCCAATGCCAATAGTTCAAAAAAGCCAATGGCAATGGTGTAAAGGCCACCTAATAGGGGTTCAAACAAGCGGTGGGTACCTAAAATGCCATCTAATAAGATTTCCAAAACTTCTATGTTGATTAACACAAAGCCCACATAAATTAGGATGTGAAAGAAGCCAGCAACGGGGCGCACCACCATTTTGCTTTGACCTAATGCCACTAAAGTCATGGTCTTAATTCTAAGGCCTATATTGTCGCTTCTTTCCAAAGGTTGACCTAAATTAATGTTGCGATTGATTTTTTTTATACTTCTAGTAAAGTAGAAAACACCAATGGCAGAAAGGATTAAAAAGAATATTTGCGATAGCATACGGATGAAATAATCTTCAATATTAAAACAAAAGGAGAAAAAATGTTTGAAAAGCGAAAAAAAATTATATTTTTGCACTCCCAATTTTGAGGTACCTTAGCTCAGTTGGTAGAGCAAAGGACTGAAAATCCTTGTGTCCCTGGTTCGATTCCTGGAGGTACCACCCCGTGTCAGAAAAACCCTGAAATTATACTTCAGGGTTTTTTTATGCACTCTCGGCAGGGTTTTACGACACGGGGTGGTACCCGTGATGTGACTGGAACGAAGTGGAAGTCTCTATCATGGGTCCACTTTAATGTTTTTTAGTAATTTTAATTATCTTGCCTGTCTAAAACTATGAATCTATTGCCTTATGCAGTGTATGTTCTTTTCAGTGAAAAAGACCATCAATTATATGTTGGATTTACAACAGATATCAATAAGCGAATTGATAACCATAATGATGGTTTAACCATAAGTACAAAGCATCGAAGACCTTTAAAGCTTATTTTTATTGAATACTACTTATTTAAAGATGATGCCATTTACAGAGAAAAGTATTTTAAATCTTCTAAAGGAAAACGGGCATTAAAATTAATGCTAAATTTCACTTTAACATCATTAGGTTACAAAATACCTGAAGACCCAAATTCTTAAAAATAGTTAGACATTTCGCGCATTTCCTCCACTTACTAAAACATAATCCCGCCCAAAGCGGGATTTTTTGTTTTAGTTGCCATGTGTTGTGTCTGCAGCTTTCTGCAGAATCTAAAACAAGGCGTTATTTTCGTGTGTCATGTGTTGTGTTTGATGCGCCGAAGGCGGAGCGAACCATTATATACGGCTGCCAAAAATGATGAAAGAATTCTCCCTTTTTGGGTAGTAAATGTTATCCGCTGTTTTTTTTGTTAACATAGCCCATCATTTTAAGTAAACGTAAATGAGAAACTACCCCACCAAAATAAGTGGTAACACTTGGTGTAATTCCGCATTCTTCTAGCCTGCGAAACAATAAAATATTAATTTTAGGATAATGATAGTGATTAATGTGCGGAAAAAGATGATGTGCAATATGATTGTTTACGCCTCCAAAAATAAAATTTCCAATTTGGCTGAATGGATAAAAATTATTAGAACTGTTTATTTGATTTTTAAACCACGAAGTATTGATTAATCCACTGCTATCGGCTACAGGATAATTTGATTCTGCAACATGATGAGTGATAAAAAAAGTAAACAGGGTATAGATGGATTGAACAAAATGCATTACAATGAAAGAAATAAAAATTACCAACCCTGATTGGTGAGAGAATAACAATGGAAGAATTAATAAATAAAAAATGTAAAACATTTTCAGGAAATAAAATACCATGTAATATTTGAATTTTGATGAAGCATTTTTGTGTTTTGACTGCGATAAAACAATAAAATCTTTGATACAAACCCAATAAAGCGAATAGGTGGCATATGCAAATGGTGCATATAGATGTTGAAACTTGTGATACCATTTTAAATTGCTTGTTGGCAAAACTCTAATTAGGCCTGTTATTGCAAGGTCAGTATCAAAATGTTCAACATTAGGAGCAAAATGATGGGAGTTTATATGTCTCCCCTTCCATGCCTCAGGATGCGCTCCAACTAAAGTGTATATGAATTCAAATGCCAAATTGTCCCAATACGGACGTTTAAATATTGCGTGATGTGAAAAGTCGTGAGCAAAATTAAAGCACAGCAATACTGCAACAAAACCAAAAAACACAAAATCCAACACGAATAAAAATGGATTTGTTAAAATAAAGAGTAATATATATGACCCTATACTCAAGGAACCATAAAACAAAAACTTTAAAAAGAAGTAGCGGTTGACTTCTTTTTTGTCAAACACAATTGTTTCTTTTATCTCCTTGTAAATAGAGTTGTAAAGCGCTGTATCCTCCGGTATATTAAGATGTTTTGCTTTCATAAATTAAGGGTTTCATATGTTCTTGATTTCCCATTTTGTATAAAAAGCGATAGTATGAACTAAGGGCTTCTTTGTAGGGCATATTCATATAATTGATGTTATGTTTCTTTGCTGTTTCAACAAATATTGGCAATATTTTTAGGTAATGAACATGGCTGATGTTAGGCAAAAGATGATGCAAAGCATGCGCATTAAAACCACCTAAAGTCCAATTAAAAAAAACGCTTTCTGCGTTATAGTCTACCGATGTTATCATTTGCAGTTTTGGCCAACTCATTTGCAATCTTCCCTCTTTATCTGGGTATGGATGATGAACATAATCAGAAAGATGAGAAACGCCTAGAACACTTGTGAAAATAATGGAAACCATGAAATGGTTTAAAATAAAAACAATAAAAACATTTAAAACTCCATATGGTAAGAACATGATTGGTAACACTAACATGTAAACAAGATAAATTAACTTAAAAATAATAAGTTTAAAAACTTCCATTGGAGGAATTTCGATTTTAATTGTTCTGCTTGAATATTTGAAAAGCATCAATGCTTCTCGTATAAAAAACCAATTTATGGAATATAGCAAACTTAATAGTGGTGCATACAAGTATTGAAAGCGGTGATACCATTTCAACGGTTGATTTTCCGTCATACGAAGCAATGGATTGTTTAGAACATCTATGTCGCTTCCTTCAACATTGGTGTACAAATGGTGTGATTCGTTGTGATTTTTTCCCCACACGTATGCATTGTTGCCTTGAAGGTTAAAGCTTAAAGAAAATAAAAGGTTATTCCAAAACTTACTTTTTACTGCAACACCATGTGCTGCATCGTGTGAAATGTTAAATGCTGTCAAGAGAACAGATAATCCCATTAAAAGATAGAATGTGTAAAATTCTATTGTCGTTGTGCTTGTTATCATAAGTTTGTAAAACAAGATATCAAGACTGAAGTAAAGTATGATTTTGAAAATCATAATCTTGTTTCCTGACTTGTGAATTCCTTTTACGGCAAAGTACTGTTCGATTTTTTCGTTAAGTTCTTTGTAGAATTCAGACCCTTCGTCTTTTGTGAATTTTAATTTATTCATTTTAATTTCTTTTTATGAGAGATGCTTTTTTTGTTATGTAATGGTTACGCAGCATATCAAAACCTTTTATAAAATTAGGACATACAACACCTTCTCTAATATTGCGTTTACTAATTTTCATTATAAAACCCCAATGTTTAAATATTTCCTTATAGGCCTGGTATAAGTTATACTTCATATCATAAATATGAATTGGTTCGCCTTTGACACCGTTTATTTCTAATATTATCATTTTACCTTGCAAAAAATCTTCAATGGAATTGCACATGATATCATAACGGGCATAGTTAAATAAATTTATTTTTGTATTCAAATTTTCAAAAGAATTTAATATAATTTTATTTAAGAGTTCAGTCCTTTCATAATATGTAGCGCCATAATCCCAATTTCCAATCGATATTGGTTGATAGGTTTGTCCTTTTTCGAGTACAGTATTTAATTGACTTTCGCATCGATTTAAGATGCTATTAATTCTGAACTTAGCGCTTTTATCCATGCGCAATAATTTTTCTAAATTAGAATAACCATCACCAGTAATAAATAAGTGTTTTCTTTCCGTAATACTACTAATTTTAAACGCACCTTCTGCATTGTGAATAAGAATACTTAATTCTAACGGATAGTTTATAAATTCTTGCACCAAATAATCCATAGCGTGTTTTAAATGATAATTTAATAATTCATCCCAAGAATTTATTTTATTTGCAAGAAAACCACCTTCTCCAATGTCTGGCTTTACAAAAAGTGGAAATCGAAAATCTTCACTTTTAATTTTGTTCCGAAGATTCTCGGAATTATCATTTTTTAAAATTAATAAAGTTTTAGGCTTAAAATCAGTAGGAATATTTTTTATAATAGAATATTTAGAATCATTTGCAAATCCCCCCAAAGGTATTTTAGGGTTAGCGGCAGCAAAGTAAAATAATCTTCCTGTTTTTAATGAACCTATAAAAAAAACATAAAAGGTTAATGGAAAATACAAAAATTCCATCTGCCAATACCTCCAATTAAAAATTGATTGAAGAAATGATTGAAAGATATTTATGTTTGTTATTTTCAATGCTTGTTTGTCTTAAAGTAGCTTATATCTATTGACCTTCTGATCCTTTTAACACTTTTCCTTCTTTAATCTCTGCAGTTAATAAGGTTAATCGATAATTAAATTATTTGTAACAAACATAAACTTTATCTGAGCATACCAATAATTGTTAAATCATTTTAATTCTAAGAAAATTTGCACTAAACAATTATTTTAAATACAAATGATTGCTTTTTTAAAGAAAAATCAGCGAAGACCTGCTTGTTTAAAAAGCATTGAATACAAGCGTGTTTCTAAACCTAAACATTCTTCCTTACTGTTTGTCCAGCCACTGGTTGTATACCAAACCATCTAAAGAAAGCGATGACCCCTTCCCAAAATTTTGTTTTTTCGAGTACTGGGTTTAACCAATCTGTGAGAATACAGAAATGGTCATCGAAAGGCGCCTCGTGGCGAGAACGTTGGTGGGTGCTTAGTACGAATTGAGGAAAAAATAAATTTGGATTAAACCATGATGCGGCTCCAAGGAATAGCAGCCAACATTAAGAGAATAGAAATGCTAAAATACAGCAAACTAATTTTGCGAATGCGATCGACGGTTTGGCTTTTGCGAATTTTAAAATACCCAATGTGAACGAATATGAAGGCAATGCAAGTAATAGCGAAATGTTCGATGGCAATGCTACGCAGCGCTTCGGTGTGCATCACTTTATCGACACCTTGGCGAAAAGCCGAAGCCCCATAACTGCTGTATACAAAATAGAGGGGTATACCAATGACCAATTGCATATCGCAGGTTATGACATAGAACAAAGCCGGCCATTTATTAACGCGTGTTGCATATACGTTACTCGCCAAGTAGGGCAATACAATGGCTAATATGGCACCTAAGAGCACCAGCCATCGGATGATGGAGTGGGTACTTTGTAAAAAATAATGCATGGTATTTTTCGGGCTTTCTAAAACGAAGTTAAAGTATTTTTTGAAATTTGATTTTAAAATTCTCGGATTTTTTGATTTTTTGATATGGTGAGGGTGGGAAAGATGGAAAGCAGAGTTTTTTGATGAGAAATACCAACAATGGCTTTGTATAATCCCTACGGGATATGAGATGTAAGTGCGAGATTTTATTTTACAGACATCTATTCGCTACGCGAAAAATGGAAAAACATACTGGTTGGTATGTTTTTTTTAAAATATTTTCGAATGGAGGCAATCAGAATAGAAGACTGTTATCATACCCCGTAGGGGTTATACCCAACAAAATCGGCATTATTAAAAACATACCTAATGGTGTGTTTTTAATAATATCACAAATACTAACGCTTGGCAGCACGGTTGAATGTTTTTTATCCATCGCCAAAGGAAAGGGGCAAATTATTGGAATGAAACACCAAAAATGGCACAATGAAAAATCTTTCTTGTGCTCTAACTTTTTAATTGATTTTTAGTGTACCTCCTGTTAATAATATCATAAGTAAAATACTGACATTGATTAGTAAGCCAGGAAAACTACAAATCATGAATAAGAGTTGGAACGAATCTGAATGGTATTGGGATTCTTCAAAACCATATCCTGCGGCCATTACTCCGCCGGCCGCAAATAACAGTCCAAGAATTAAAAAAAGTCCGGATCCACCACTTATCACCCAAATCAAGGTGAACAAAGCAATGGCCGCAAGTATATTGCTTAATAATGAGAGAAGCATAATTTTGCCTCTGTTTAATTTACCTTCAGAATAAATGATCTCATCTGTTTGAATAGAGAATTGCTGTAAGCTAGATGAAGAGTTAACAGGGGTATCATTAAAAGCATTAAAATATAATGGAGCTGATTTATTATTGTAATTGCTAACGTTGTGCCTACTTTTAGACCCCTTGTTTTGCCCAATTAACACCTCCTCCTTACTTTCAGTTATAGTTGTTTTTTCAATACAATTGACACTCCCAATGAAGGAAGAATCTTTTGAGTTAACTAGCTTTTGGATTTTATTTTTTTTAGCAAGATTAGCCTGTTTAGGTGATTCTGCTGTTTGATAAGACTTGCCAATAGATGTAAAATCGAAATGTAAGCCCCTTGTATATCTCATTTTTTGAATACTTACACAAGATTCGCTCAATAATACCATTAGGCACATTGGTAGTATAATGGCTCTAAAATGTTTGTGATTGACCATTTTAATAATATTTGAAACAAATCTATTTTCAATATTATGGCATCTAAAATTGATTTTAAACAATAGCGTTCATTTTTTTATCAGATATTGGCGTTTTAGACTGAGCGTCGGAAATTTTTTGCATTTTTTGCTTATTTAAGATATTCAGCAAGTTTAAATTGCAAAAATCACACGTTCTATGAGTAATTTTACAACGAGCCTTGATTTGTAATGGTATTTTCAAGCCCATTTAACTTTTCAAGCATTTTTCTAAAGAATATGGAGCGCTGTTTTTCACCACTGCCGGTCAGTAGGATTGATTTTTTGAGTAGGTTGTTCATCCATGCGCTGGTTTCATCTATGAATGCGTTATCAGTAGTAGACAAAGTGTTAAAAGTGTTGTAGCCAAGAAAAACACGTTTGGAATGTTGTGGATTACCTGGTTCAACTAAAACACAATTATTGCCAATCATGACATCTGAATTATATAACATAAAATGACCAATTCGCTGCCTGTTTTCATTTTCGTTGTCTTCACATTCTTTATTCATTTGATGAATCATTTGTCGAATCTCATTAATTATCAATAGCACATCTGCATTGGATTCAAAAAAATTACATTCCCAATAATATTGTACTTGTTTTAAAGTGCTTGTGATGGTTTCATTGGTCCATATTTCTGTGCAATCTAATTTGGCATAAGCCAAAGCAGTTTTTTTATTAAGTTCAACTAATTCCGGAGGAATTGCATTGAGTTTAAATTTGTCATTGGGTAAATAATTAATATTAAGTACTGCCTTGCTCCAATAAAATGCTTTGAATGCTGCTAAATTAGGAAAATTAAAATGTCTTAACACAGGCACATCGTCAGCCGCATAGATGATGCGCGTGCCAGGCACTCCAGCCAGACTTGTTAAGTAATCCGCATACCAACGCATGTATGTAAAAAAATTATTTGTTTGAGCGTACAGTGGATTGAAATTAAAACTTACATGTTCCTTGGATGTGCTGAAGATGCTTTCCATTGGCAGATCATATTTTTCGGAAATTTTACCAACTTCATCAATCGTAAATGCTGATTGACCTCGTAAGCGACGGTAGACAGAATCGTTAGAAATATTCAATAAATCGGCGAGTTCCTCTGCTAAATTAAGATTGCTAGCAACAATTGATTTAAGTTTTGAAACGAATTTTTCTTGGTAGTTTAATTTTTCTGTCATTTTATTTTAAGGTTTATTAGTTAAAATTGATAAGGATGGAATAAAACTTTAGCAATATAAAAGACAATAGTGAAAAAATGATTGTTTTATTTCATTTTTTTTAAATCTAAATAATTAAATTAAGATTGACTTGCAAGGCCATCCTTGTTTTGTAAATGTTTACTGAACTACTTTTGTGCGAAATAAAGCCATTCTTTTGCAAAGCAAAAAACACCAACAATGGTCATCAGGTATACCAAAGGGATATAAAATCCAAGAGATACGTTTCTTTTTTTAGACCATTTGTCCTTGTGGGGCATATGTATAGTGGTAAAAAAAATACCGATTGGTATGTTTTAAATTGCTTCTAAAAACTAATGAAAGAAGCGGACGATTTAAACAACAAGGTACCGTCGCCATCCAAACGCATAAGGCCTAAAATTTCGATCAGACGTCTTCCTCTAACAGCTCCCTTTTCTCCATATCATCTATCACGGCATCTAAAAAATAGTCGGCTGCGGCACCTCTACCGAAAAATTTGCCAATGGATAAATACAAATGAGTGGCTGTTTTTAAGAAACGGTGAAGCAAAAAATTTTGTAAAAAACTGCGTTTGCGAATGCGTTGTAAAACCGGACTTATTTCCTCTTCTCTCAAGGGGTCTTTGCCATTGGTGAGGTTGTCTACCAATGCACTAAATCGGTTCATCAATGGCTTGCGCAAACTTAAGAGATAGCTTAATTTTACTTTCGGATAAGCGAACTCAATTTCTTCAGATGGGGTTACAACAGTGACAGTTCCATTGGCATCAGTTTTTACACGGATATCGGGAATCAGTGGTAAATAATATTTTTGATTGGCACTTTCAAAACGGTACGCTTGTTCCATGCCTTCATAACCAAATACGAGTATCAGATTTTTCTCATCCATGGGCACACATAAATACCGTTGAATAAAACGCTGACAGTTTCTGCGACCCAACATATAATCATGCTCGCGAAAGGCCTTGCTAAAGAAACCACCAAAGCCGCCAAATGAACCACAGGCAATGCTATACAATTGTTGTACCCCATTTTTTTTGCGGATGGGCGCTATCATAAAGCGACTGTAATCATTGTCAGAGTAGGTGGTTTTTATTTGATCGACCTTTAACATTAACTGTTCGCGCATTGCACCAAGTATATCGGGTGCGGCAAACTTCAAAGCTTTTAAAGGCAAGTAATTGCCATTTGGTATTTCGTTAAAGTTAGGAAATGGATCTATCATGATTACCGTCGTATCGAAGCTACTAGGCGCTACTTCTTGCACATAAGCATCGGCAGATTTAAGGGCAGCTTCAATCGCATTATTCCTATCGGCATCGTTCAAACCAGAGGTGGGTAGGTTAGCAAACACTTCATTTTTAATGTCGCTTTTTCTACGGTTAATGAGTATTTGTTCTGTTAAATCAAAGGGTTCGTTGTTAATGGCACCACCATCTACATTCACGTTGACATAAGGGTGTAGCGGGTCTACCAAAGTGGTATTGTTGTTGTCGATACGCAGCAGGGGACTGTCGTTAATATATTTGGCATCGCGTTGCAAAACCCTAGGGGCCAAGCCAACAGGAAAGGCGCCAGTGGCCATGGCGGTATTGATGAGTAAATCTCTGTTACATCCTTCTTTATCATTAAAGTGAAAGGGTATTTTGCCATCGTCACCATAGGCTTCAGATACGTTGTATTGAAAATGGGCAAAGTCGCGGTGCATTTTCATACGGTGTTCCCTACGGCCTTGTTCTGTAATAAATTTAAGATTGTATTCATAACCTCTTAAATTAGTAAGCGTGGTTAAGAACTCGAAATCGGTCGCTAGGTATGGGCGTTTAATATTAGGATCTTTGACTGTATGTCCCAAAGCGCGGTAGGCGATGGTATCGATAAAAGAAGAATTAAAACCTGCGCGCACTTCTTGGTGGGCATTACCTTTGGGGTCGTTGACGATATCATCCGTTTGCAACATTTGCTGCATCATATCGCTTTCGGGTGTTTCGCTTAAATTCACCCAAGAATGGTAAAAGGGATTTTGTTGATTGAGATGATAGTCGGTATGATTTTTTTGGTTGATGGGCGGAAATTGGGTTTGCAAAGCCGCCGAAGCGATAGCAGCTGTCATACCGCCGGCTGAGGCACCGCTGAGCACTTCAATGCGCACCTGGTGACGCGGCACGCCGGGCAAGTTGAGGGCTTTGGCTTTCTCCCATTCATCGAGGGCCTCGAACAGATAATCCAATACACCAGCAGTATAAGCGCCTGCTGATACAGCACCTGCCATGCAGATACCTAGTCTTAGGGTAGGTTTTTCATTTATTATCATCATTCATTCATTTGCCTGTCACTCTTTACCAAAAGCTATCAAAGCAGGACGACCGAGTGATGTCATTCTGAGCTTGTCGAAGAATGGTTTGCAAAATAATAAGCGATATTGAAATTTCAAAATAGAAGAAAAAAATGGTTACGTGAATTTTAAGCAATCCACCACAGGCGGGTTGAATGTTGTTCGCATAATGCCACGAGGCTTGCGAAAATTGTTGGGGATAAACACTAACAATGGCTTAGGAAAAAAGGATGGGTAAGAAAACATACCGAGTGGTATGTTTTTTTCGAAAAGATAAAATAAACCAAAAATCATTCAATTTAAAATGAGAAGTTACTAAACGGTAAATAGTAAGGCATAAAATTTAAAAATATAAAATTCATAAAATGAATTATTTTTGTACTTCATGCCTTCAAAGATTTATATAAAATTAATTGCCTTCGGTGGCTTTGCCTGCTTGCTTTTTAACATGGCTTGTAAGAGCAAAGCACCTGCAACACCTGAGATTGCTAAGGTGCAGATAACACCCAAAATAGACGATAAGTTATGGCTCACCATGATGGATAGCACTGGTGTGAACTACTACAAAGCAGTCGCTTCTTTCGAAGCTTACTGGGCCGATAAAGAAAAACCTACCGAGGAAGATGGGGAAGGACAAGATCTTTTTAAAGAAGAAAAAGACAAGGACAAAGATGCACCTGCCAAACCCATTGATTACGTCTATGAATACAAGCGCTTTTTAAATTGGCAGCAACGCAATAAAAACCTCGTAAAACCAGATGGCACCATCATGACCCCCGAAGAACAACTAGAGCAATGGAAGAAAACCAAAAACGATACTTTAACCCGATGAGACAGATTTTAAGCAGCCTTTTTTTATTGACCATTTTTACAATATGTAAAGCCCAAAACTTGGCCAATTTTACCCAAGTAGGGCCCGTTAAATTTCCTGATAATCCCAGTGTACAAACGACTGGTATGGGCCGCGTTTGTGAATTGGTTTATCACCCTACCGATTCCAATATTTTATTTGCAGTAACCGCATCTGGTGGCGTTTTTAAATCTTCGAACGAAGGTGCTACTTGGCGCCCCATAAGTGATGGCTTGCCTCAAACTGCTTGTGCTTCATTGGCCATCAATAAACTCAATCCTAAAGTAATGATATTAGGTACAGGTGATGCCAATTACAATGGCGGTGGCCTCGGTGTATGGCGAACCAACGATGGGGGTGCTACTTGGTTTCAAACCACAGGCGGCATTGGTAATCAATTGGTGTCTTATATTCGCTATACACCTAATGATACGAATATATTAATTGCAGCATGTTATAATGGTATCTACAAATCAACCGATGCAGGCAAAACATGGGTGAAGAAAACCACTGTAAATTCATCTTACCGCGACTTATATTACCGTCCGCAAAGCAACACAATTATTTACGCAGCTACCAATTCTTATTTTTACCGTTCTTATGATAATGGTAATACCTGGACCCAATCTGATATCAATTCAAGCATTACCTGTGCAGGGATAAAAATCGGCGTATGCCAAAGCGATACCAATCGATTGTATTGTGTGGTTTGGAAGAGTGGCGGAACCAGTCCATTTGGAGGGGTTTATAAATCAACAAACAATGGTAAGACTTTTACTTTGCAGGTTGACACGCCCAATGTGTTGGGTTATTCGAGCAATGGCAGCAGCATGGATGGTCAAGGGTCTTATAACCTCGCAATAGCTGTTGATCCAAAGGATGCCAATACGATTTTTGTGGCTGGCATTTGTATTTGGAAATCGACCAATGGGGGTGTTAATTTTACCATGAAATCGCCTTGGGCTTATGGTGTGCACGCCGATAAGCACGGCTATTTGTATTCGCCTTTTAATAGCAATAAATTATTTGTTTACCACGATGGTGGTATCGATCGCACAACAGATGGTGGTAATAAATGGACAACTTTAGAAGATGGCTTAAGTGCCTCTGAATTTTATAAAATGGGCAACAGTGTTTTGTACAACGATTATATTATCGGTGGTTTGCAAGACAATGGCATGGATGTGGCCATTGATAAAAAGTTTTATACGGTGCGCGGTGGCGACTGGGGTGGCGACTTTGCCTTCGATGCTTTTGATAGCAGTATGTTGTATGAGAATGGGGGCATTAAACGCAACATTGCTAGCTTTGCAACGGCTGGTATTAATGGCCAAGGCGGCATCTATGCAGTGCATCCCAAAGACAGCAATGTGTTATTTGAAATTAAGACCAACTTATACCGCACCTCCAATTTAAGGGTCAATCCTGCAAGTGGTGTTACTTGGACGCAAATATCCAATATCAGCGGCAACACAACGCCAAATGCTTTGGCGTATTCGAAGATTTCAAAAGGTACTTTCTATATGGCTTATAACACGCAGTTTTTATACAGAAGTACCGATATAAATTCTGCTGCGCCAAACTATTCTGCAGTTGCTTTTCCTTTTAATAGCGGCGAGCAAATTAAGCAAATAGAAACCTGCGATTATGACAGCAATTTAGTAATTATAGTAACCACCCAATCGCGCATTTTACGCAGCAATGATAAGGGCAATAACTGGAGTTTGTTGAATAAAAATTTACCAGCAGTCACTGTGATTAAATTTTTATTGGATCAAAAATCAAACGACTCTAGCATGTATGTGGCCACCGCTTTTGGGGTGTATTACAGAAATAAATTTTATAAGAACTGGATTAACTTTTCGAATGGCATGCCAACTGTTGCCCAAATTTCTGATATGGAAATCATGAGCGATGGCACTAGCAAGGGTCGCTTGCACATTGCCACTTATGGTCGCGGCATTTGGCAATCCGATTTATTCAAAACCGCTTCGGTACCGCCTGTGGCCGATTTTACAGTGCAGAATTCGAGTTCACAAACTTGTGCCAATGCGATGATCATGGTGGATAATTCCATGGGTTCGCCCGCCAACAGAAGGTGGCAAATACTGCCGGCCAAAGGCTGGTCGTATGTAAATGGTACTGATTCTTTATCGAGCCGTGCGGAAGTACAATTTAATACCTATGGCAATTACACCATCAGTTTAACTGTATCCAATGCCAAAGGCAGTAACACTAAAAGTAACATGTATAATTATGCGGGCTTGGGCACTGCCGCTTCCTGTATTACGACCACAAATATTTTAGGGGGCTATGGCATCGGTATTTATCGATTTGAATTGAACACCATCGATAAATCATCGAATGCAGGCGCTTTTAGTTACGAAGATTTTACGTGCAACAATGCCACCATTGTAAAGGCAGGTAATACCTATACGGCCTCTGTAACGAGCGGTACTTATAACAATGAGAATGCAAAAATTTACATCGATTTTAATAACAATGGGGTGATGAACGATGCCGGTGAATTAGTAGGTACTATTGGCAGTGGCAAAGGCAAACAATCATGCACGATTAGTATACCAGTGAACCCTATAGTAACTAGTAAGTTTTTGCGACTACGTGTAGTCAGCGATTTTGCAACAGTGAACGCACCTTGTGGTGCTTTAAGTTATGGGCAAAGCGAAGATTATTCTGTAATGATAGATAAAACTAAACCTTCGCTCAGCGTTAACATTCCTAAGCCGACAGTGGGCAATAGTTTTATAGCCACATTTAAAGCTTCAGAAATATTAGATGGTTTTGAAGCCAAAGATCTTGTAGTAAGCAATGGTACTTTGTCAAATTTTGTACAACAAAGTGCCTTGGTTTATACGGCTAAAATCAGTCCGATTAACAATGGCAAAGTGAATTTAAATATTGCTGCTTCTGCCTTTGCTGATTTGGTAGGGAATACCAACAATGCCATCGCTGATTCAACTCTATTTTTCTTGGGCATCAAGACCTACACTTTTGCAGGTTTGAGTACCAAGGATATTGTCACCCAAACGCCAACAGGAGGAAACATTAGTTGTTATGTACCTTACGGTACCAAACGCGATTCACTGATGGCAACTTTCACTTTAAGTGATACCTCAACGGCCTACATCGGTGCGGTTTTACAGGGCAGTTCTATCACTAAAAATAATTTTAAAACGGTGGTCACCTATACCATCAAAGCCAAGGACATAACTTTAACCAAAACCTATACGGTAACGGTTTATACCAATAAAAATACAGCTTGCGATTTGTTGACTTATGGGTTTGTGAGTCCTGCTGTTACAGGCACCCTAACACCAACAGGCAGCGGAGGCAATGTGAATTTAACAGTGCCTTATGGAACAAATTTAACAGCTATCAAAGCATGGTTTACTTTGAGTGATAGCGCAAATGCTAAGGTGTCGAATATTAAACAGAACAGCAACCTAACGCTGAATGATTTTACATCACCATTGATTTATCAAGTAATAGCGCAGGACACAACGGTTAGCAAAACCTATATTGTTTATGTTAAAATGGGTAAAAGCCAATCGTGCGATTTGTTGCAATACAGTATACAGAGTCCTGCTGTTAATGGGGTCATTACAACTATTGGCACGACAGGGGGAACAGTGGCTTTAACCTTGCCGTTTGGTAGTGGATTGAGTGCCTTAGTGGCCAATTTTAAAGTAAGTGATAGTGCTACAGCTTATGTGCAAAATGTGAAACAAATTAGTGGCAGTTCTGCTAACAATTACAAAAGTATTTTAAAATACAAAGTGATTGCACAGGATACCAATTTTTCTAAAATATATGATGTTACTGCCACTGTTCTGAAAAACGATAAAGCTGAATTATTCACCTACTGTTTGGCGAGTCCTGCAGATACTGGGGTTATCACCAAAACAACTGGTGGTGGATTTTTAAATATAACAGTGCCGTTTAATACCGACTTAACGAATTTAACAGGCGTATTTACTTTGAGCGATAGTGCCAAAGCGAGTGTTTTAAGTGTGGCGCAAAAGAGTGGTATTACTAACAATAATTTTACGGATACCATCCCTTTCTTAGTGAAATCGCAAAATGGTTTGGTAAGCAAGTTATACAAAATAAAAATAGAGAAAGAAGCACCGAGTGGAGATCTTGACGAATTAGCTATTTTAGGTTGGCGTGTGTATCCAAATCCTGCCGATCAAATATTTCAAATACAAGCCTTTCACGCCATTGCATGGGTCGAATTGAGTACAGCCGACGGAAAGGTGGTAGCAACGTTTACACCACAATCACAACAGTTGATAATATCAACAGAGCAATTGCCTGCGGGACTTTATATGCTGCGATTTAATACCACTAAAAATATAGGCAACGTTCGTTTAATGATTGCACACTAGTTTAAAAAAATAGTAAACTAAGTTGACTAAAATTAAAGCGGTTTGTAAGTAAAATTCTTGATAATGATTTCGTGGTTTTGACCATTCACCGGGGCGGCACCATTGAGCAACCAGAAGTTGATGCGCACATTGGTTGAGTCGGTGGGTTGAGGCACGACGATTGGGTTTGAGCTCAGTGAGTTTTCAATTTTAGAACGCGGGATATTGTTCTTGTTAAAACTCCATTTAGACAGTTTATTAGGTCCTGGATAGGTTTCCCCTTCATAGCTTTCCCAAGCAATGCTATCACTTGTCCAACGCATCATATACGTGGTAGTTTTGCTGATGTATTTTGTAGGAATGGCGGGTTTGTAAGTGCGTTCTTTATAAGCGGTAGGATTACTAAAAATAACAGGTTGGGCGCTATAGGTTACCAAGTTGGTATCGCTGGCCACATCCCATTTGGCGAATTCAACATCTATCTCGCTATTGCCTTGGGTTTGGAAGGAATAATCGTCCCAAGTAAAAAAACCGAACACCACTTTTTGATCGAAGTTTCTAATATCGGTTTCGCAAGTAAAGGTATAAGTACCGTATTTAAATTCTTTCACACTTACAATTTCGCTACTGTACCAGAAATTATTTTTCTTGATGATTTTCATGTGCAAGCGACCTAAGCTATCTACATAAGCACTTTCTGAATTGCCTGCAAAGCGATTGGGCCCAGGACCTACGGGGTTGTCTGCATTTTTATAATTGAAATAATAACCTGAAAAAAACAAGCTGCCTTTTTCGTCGGGTAGTTGAATATCGGGTGGTGCCGATTGTTTACAAGCGAATAAAAAAAAACAAAGGCTAAGCGAAAATAAAATGCGACTAGTGGACATATAAAGATTGTTTTTGATTTTGAATGAGGAGTTCGAATTCACCATTTTCGGTCACGCGTTTTAAAGCTTTATTGATAAAGGAGAAATCGTTTTTGTGCAAAGTGAATGTTACAGTTTGAATGGCTTGAGGGGCCAATTTTATTTTTTGAAAGGCCACCAATTTTTTTACAGATGGGGTAATTGAGGCTACTAAATCGTGGTAGTACAATTGCACCACTTCCATGCCTTCGCGACTGCCTGTATTTTTAACAACCACGCTGACGGTCACTGAATCTTTATCACCCAGCGAATTGGTGCTCATCGTAAAGGTTTGGTATTCGAAAGTGGTATAGCTTAAGCCAAAGCCAAAATCGAATTGTGGGCGGTAAGCATTGTTCGAAAAATCTACATCTAAGTCTTCTGAACTTTTATGGTCATAGTGAACAAATGCATTGACATTTGCAGGGTATGTAAAAGGCAATTTACCACTCGGATTGATTTTGCCAAACAAAGCATCGGTAATGGCAAGTCCACCTTCATCACCCGGTAGGTAGGCATACAAGATGGCATCGGCCAAAGGCGCAATATTCTTAATAATGCGAGGGCGGTTAAAACAACAAACCAAAATAATGGGTTTATGCAAAGCACTCAAAGCTTTGACCAATTGTTGTTGGGGTTCCGATAAACTTAAATCATCAATATTACCCGGCAATTCAGTGCAGGGTGTTTCGCCTAAGCAAACAATAATTTTAGAGACTTTTTTGGCGGCTTCAACACAGGCTTCAATATTAATCACACTATCGGTGGTGCATCCCGGCAAATAGTAAAAATTGGTTTTGGCCATTTGCTTTTGTATGGCTTGTTGGATGGTGAGTTTGCCTGGTGTATTAAAGCGGGCATCAATGCCTTGCCATGTGTGGGTCCAGGCGCCATTTAAGAGATTTAAACTATTGGCAGCTGGTCCACATACCAAAATGGTTTCTTTGGCAGCGTTTAAAGGCAAAATTTGGTCTTTATTTTTTAAAAGGGTTAAACTTTCGGCAGCACCATTATAACTCACGCTGGCATGTTGTGTCGAACCAAAGAGTGGATATAAATTTTTATTGAAACGGGTTTCATTGAAGAGACCCATGTCAACTTTCAATTGTAGAATGCGTTTTACAGATTGATCGATACGGGCCATGGGAATGGTACCTTCTTTAATCAATTGGATGAGAAGTTCGGTAAACTCAAAATCGTTGGGGGTCATGCTCATATCGATGCCCGCCATGATGGCCATGCGAACGGCTTCTTTTTTTGTTTCGGCCACGCGGTGAACATTTACTAATTTGTAGACGTCTTCCCAATCGGTAACGGCTACGCCTTTAAAACCTAATTCATTTCTGAGCAAGGTGGTTAAAATATCGTAGTTCGCGTGCACAGGGGTACCATTGATTTCACCCGAATTTATCATCACTGTTTTGGCCCCTTGTTGTATGGCCATTTGAAAAGTAGGTAAAAAATATTCGCGCAATTCACGGTCGCTAATCCATGCTGGGGTGCGGTCTTTACCACTTAATGGCATACTATAACCCAAGAAATGTTTCATGCAAGAAGCCACTGCATAAGGACTGTTAGGGGTGTTGCCTTCGAGTCCGCGGATGGCACTTTTGGTCATTGATTTAGCAAGCAATACATCTTCGCCAAATGATTCAAAGAAGCGCGACCACAGGGGCTGTCGACCGAGGTCGAGCACGGGTGAAAAATTCCAAGGAATACCAGAGGCACGGGTTTCGTAAGCGGTAATACCATAGAGTTGCTGAACCAATAAAGGATTCCATGTTGCGGCCTGGCCAATTTGTTGGGGGAACAAAGTAGCGCCCATGGTATAATTGGCGCCATGGATGGCATCGATTCCATAAATAATCGGAATGTTTAATCTGCTATTTTTTTTATTCTCGGCTACAATGGTGGCCAATATTTTATGCCAATTCTCGAGCGATATGGTACCACTACCACAGCCAACATTCAGGATAGAACCGATATGGTATTTGGCTATGGCGGTTTTTAATTTGTCGAGGTTAAGGGTCTGTGGATTTTTAAGATTGCAGATGCCACCTTCGGCTATAACGCCTAAGTCGATTTGGGTCATTTGTCCTGCTTTCTCTTCGATGCTCATGAGCCCAATGAGTGAATCGATATTCACAGATTTAGCAGCACCTTGGGCGTGTGAGGCAGTATATAAAAAGAAAAAAAGGGCCGTTAATAACAGGTTCAGTTGTTTCATTGTTGTAGCGTAATAAAGCGGATATTATCGAGGTAAATATCACCT
The DNA here is from genome assembly GCA_947496065.1 of Bacteroidota bacterium. Taxonomy (GTDB): domain Bacteria; phylum Bacteroidota; class Bacteroidia; order NS11-12g; family UBA955; genus JABMMZ01. The sequence goes on along the minus strand of CANMBF010000009.1, from coordinate 29,731 downwards.
TCACCTTCGAGTTGTATCATGAATTGTTTAACTTTTTCGAGGTTAAAATCTTTGGTATCCAATTCGAATTTAGAAAGCGGAATGGTAACGGTGGTCCATGTTTGATCATTGAATTCGCCAGCGGCCAATTCGTAGCGGAAACCATAGTAGTTTTGAATGCCTGAGTAATCTTCGAATGCAAAAGCTACCGGTAAATTTTTGAATGAGCCTTTTACAGATTTTACTTGCATTTCAACCGCAGCTACTTGGGTAATATCGAGCATGTCTTTGGCCATCCAATTGTTCCAACCAAAACCAATGCCTATCCATTTGCAACCACCAGCAATTTTATTCCAAGTAACTTTTAATGCACTATTGCCACTGAATACATTAGTTTTTTCGGTGCGCATTTCCACGCATTCGACCTCGGGTGAAACCCAAACACTTTTGTCGTAAGCATCACCAAAAATGGTGGTGGCTTTAAACCCATTAATTGAATTGGTATCGGCCACTAATGGCTCATCGTATAAGTTTAGTTTTTGTACTGAAATAAATTTGTTTTTTGAATGAGGATCAATAACATTTCCGTTTTTATCAACGCGCTTATGCGCCACTTTTCCGTTCTCAGTTTCTAAAATATAGTTACATGAAAATAACATTAAGGCTAGACAAAAGATGCTGCAGATATATAAATAAAATTTTCTCAAGGCTCTAGTGGTTTATTCAAAGTGAACATCATTAAATCAAGCTTAGAACTTGCAAAACCATTATTAGGATTGGCGAGATGTAACATCGATATTTTTCCAATTTTATCGGGATTGTGCAAGCCGTTGCCTTTGGCGGAAGCTGGGCTGCCATTTACCAAAGTCACAATATCTGAATACTTAATGGAGATAAGCTTCCAACCCACCCAATCAACCGTTACTTGGTAATCGTATTCATCTTCGTTGTTGGCATTAATAATACCATCGGCATTTTCATCTTCTTTAAATTGAAATAAGACTAGAGAAGTATTGGTATTATTAACCCCATAAATCAAACAATTAAAATACACCGATTCCGGGTTGGTAGGCAAGGGAAAAGTGGGTGCAGCGCTGTAGGCATTACCTGGAAAATCCATAAGGCCAATGAGATAATCCCAATTCACAGTACCCGCCATGTTTAAATAAGATTTGCCTTGAGGGGCAAAGGCATCAGTTTTAATTTGAAAATCCATGTTGGCTCCACTTTGTGCAAAGCGGGTCCATTTGGCATTAAGACCTGTTTCGAAATCGGCTACAATTACACCTTCTAATTTTTTGGTATTGCTTATGCGCACATTAGTAGTGAAAGAATCGGTAATATCTTTAACCTTTAATTTGGCCAAACAAAATTCTTTGGCAAACATAGGGAATACTGATGTGCTACCATTCCAAGAGGAGTTGCTAGCATTGATGGCTTTGCTTTCGCCATTAATGATTTTTATCGCTTTAGATGTATTGCCTTGTATGGTAATGGTCCACTTTACAATCTTGTTAAAACGGGCGGTAAAGAAAGCCGTTTCACCTTTATTAAAGTTAACACTGTCTTTGCTGCATTTAAAAGTTTCGGCCACTTTAAAATCGCTAAATATTTCTGAAATGCTGGGGCCATCCACTTTGCTTTTATCTTTTCGGCAAGCGAAAAGTGCAAGGGTAATTAAGGCTAGCAGTTGTATCTTGTATTTCATTTTTTATAAAATAATATTGTAAATGATGCCAAATTGATTGATTTTAAAATTGGCATTGTTTTGTTTTTTGTCTTGGTAATTACTTTGTTGGTAAAGGGCGCAGAGGTATATTTTAGGCGTAAAATTATAACGCAAACCTACAGCAGTTATTTGTTGTGTCAGGTTATAATTGTTCAATTGAAAATAAGTGACTTCGGTAAAGCCATTTCTATCGGCTGAAAAATCATTGCCTTTGTTGGTTTGGTTCACTAGGCCTGCAATTAATTCAAAGTCGGGTGAGAACTCCCAACGCAAACCGGCCGTTGTTTGCATCATTTTTAAATCCACATCTTCGATGGCTTCATTGCCTTTGCGATTGGCCATTTGTAGATTGGTACCCGCTTGAATGGACAAGGTTCTTTTCAAATTTAATAGTTTGTGAAATGGCACATTCACATTCATTTTATAGATAGCAAATTGTTTAAGGGCTGTTGTCCCTTGTCCTCGTATTTCACTCAAATTATAGTACTCGGCATTGGCCATTAAGTCTTTTTTGTTTTTGTAATTCAATTTAAGGTAAGCGCCCACACGGTTGAAGGTTGCCAAACCATAGGGCAATACATTGTTAAACAATTGGCTTCCGCTCATTAAATTGTTGTTGATGGTGCGATTGTATATATTTTCATTGCTAATAACATCAAACAAAGTCGTCGGGCGAATGACTTGTGTATTGGTATAGCGGTTGAAATAAGTGGGCAAGGCATTGTAGTTAACATCTTTGCTTTGTGCGCCTATGCTTCTAAAATCGGCCCCTACATTGAGGTAACCAGCTGTAACATTCAAGTTCACTTTCTTCAAATTCATTTGCGCGAAGGCATGGATAAAATAATCGCTTAAATATGGGGCAGTGGTATCGGCTGAGTAGTAATAGTGGCTATTGCCGAATTCACCAGCAAAACTGTACGTGTTATCGGATTTTAATTTGTTTTCATATTTCCATTCAATGCTATTGACAGAATTATTGAATAAATTTTTATTATTGGTGGTGCCATTTACATCGAATATAGTATTGGTATGTCCGGTTAATGCCAAGTGGTTATTCTTTACAATTTGCACACTGTAGGCATTCATTAAACGGTCGGAAACATTTCCAAAATTGGTTGCATTTAAGCGGGTTAAAAAAGCTGTGAAATTAATTTCCTTTAAAAATTTAGAGAAGGTAAAACCAAAATCAACATTAGCACCTTGCATACGCCAAGTATTGTTGTTCATATAAAAACGCTCATAGTTTACAATATTTTGTTGCAAGTTAAAAATGGCTGGTAAACTATCGATTTGGTCGGCATGGTGGTTATACAAGGTGAATTTACTTTGTTTCAGATTCAAGTCGCCCAACTGGTAACGCAGCACATTGCCAACAATACCTTTAATCCATAATTGACGCACATCGAAAGAAACACCTGAACCCCAGAAACCACCAAAATTATTTTTAATCCTGAACATGCCCATGATTTCTGTATTTTTATTGGGCTTAATATTCACCCCTAAATCGATGAGGGCATAACCGCCTTCATTGCGTTTTACGGTGGTGGTATCAGGAATGCTATCATTGACAATTAAGCGGCCATTGTTAAGAATAGAACGCGCACCCCCTACGAAGGTCAGTTTGCGGTCTTTTTGCGCATTTAATTGCAATGAAAAGATTAACAAAAACGTTAACCCAATTCTATATTTTACTTTGACAGTAGGCATATTTGCTTTATTTGTAATGGAATTTAAATTTTTCTTTTGTGTGTAGTTCATAAGTTTTAAAAGAATATTTTGACTTCAATGGTGGTTTCAAAACCTCTGTAATGATCGAGAGAAAAACTCTTGTCTTTATAATTCATCCAGCGTTGACGAATATATAGACCAGCGCCTTTGCTTAATTGTATATCGGCCCCTGTTGCAAATGAGAATCCTTGTTGATTTTTGGGGCGTTTAGAAATTGCATCCACTTGGGTGCTATAATTCGCAATAATGCGCTCGAAGCTGACATAGTTGGTCCATACCAGTTTGGGCGCCAATTTTACATACCCTTCGAATTGATGGTAGTAGGCGCGCAGCAAAGCTTTTTCTGAAAACACGGTGAAGGGTGCTGCAAAATTTTGAATAGAATTGACAGAACCTAAATAAAAGAAGTAGGCATCTTTGCGCAAAATTTTAGTTTTGTATTTCGAATTTATTTCGAAAGTGTTGAAGTATTTTTTAAATAAAGGTTTACCGTTGGCTGTATTTAATTCTGTTAAGTAAACGGTTTCGAAAACCGAGCGGTAAATTTTACTTAAGTTTTTGTAAGGTCCAACATTGCTAGGAAAATCCCAACGCCAAAAGCGCGAAAGTGATAAATTATTAAAGGCGTGGGTGTAAGTAATTTTAGGTGACAAATTTTCTAATTCAACTGCGTTACTATAGCCAATATTGTTTTTCAAACGGCCCAAATTAATTTGTGAATTCAGCTCAAACCCTTGGCGGTTGTTGGACATCTGACCAATCGGTAACAAGGCGCTCGAAACGGCTATGAGCACTGGTTGTGTAAGTGAATTAGTAGGTGTAGTTTGTTGGATCGAAGAATTGATAAAAACAGAACTGTTGTTAAATACATTTGGACTCACACGAAATACATGCAATTCAGTTGGAAATTTTCGTTGAATGTCGGATGAAATTTTTATTGAAATGGCTTCACCCCATTTGCTGGTGAGGTTAGAAACAAAGTTGCGACCAACACCAATTTCGCCATATAATTTTATGCGTTTAAAATGGTGTTTGAATTCGGTGGTTACCATGTTAAAGCCAGCGCGCTTGGTGCTAATGGAATCGGTATAGCTATCGTTATTAAAAGTATTCAGCGCTATGAAGTTTCTACCATTATAAGATTTCGTTAAGCGGCCACCAATCGAACTGTTAGGAATGGCCGATAAGCCACCATCGAATTGGGTTTTGCCATACATGGCACTGAAAGAAAAGTTATGTGGTAATTGACTGCCTTCAACAATTAAACCATGGAAGGCTTGGTTACCCCAACGCAAGTCTTGATTTAAAGCACCTGCACTATAAAAATCGACATAGCGTGAATCCACCTTTGCTGTATTTGGATCCCATGGATTGCGTTCGAACAAACTGTAACGGTTATTGCCTTTGCTCGTTTGAAAAGTAAAAGGAGAGAGTGCGTACCAATTAATACCACCTGCTTTTACCAAAAAACTGCCAATATCAGTAGCAAAGTTGCCAGATAAATTAACCCCTAAATTAAGTCCCTTTACATTTTCTTTTTCACCTTCGCCTGTCATCGGGGCCCAAAGAAATAAGTCGGTACCAAATGAAGTTCTGCTATTAGCATCGCCTTTAATGTTGAGCATTAACTGTGGAATTTGCGAATCATCGCCAACAAAAATATTGTTTTTGTTGTTCGCCAAATGGCTGTAGGTTTCGTATAGTTGACGGTAGTTGGTAATGAAACGGTAATACCCACTAATCTCTAAATTTTCTAGAGGGCTCATTGGTTTTTGAGCGACTGCCCCGGGCTTAGGCAGCATAGAAGGAGGGGCGTACCGCTTAGCGGTATCTCGTGTTTTGTTTTGCGATAACAAAGAAGAACCCAAGCAGAGCGTCAATAAAAAACCAATAGTATTATTTTTATTCATCGATCAGTTATTGTTCAAAGGCTTTCATATTGGTGGTTTTGAATTTAATAAAGCGGGCTTGTTTATCGCCTTCAGTGCGCGGTAAAATAAGGAAAGGCAAGTTGGCATAAGCTAATTTCCCATTACATATTACGGCAACAAAAAGGCGGTATTGACCAGGGATGGAAGGTGCATGAAAACGGATGTTGTTTTTTGACTTGCCGCTAAAAATAAGACCCGTAATTTCTTCGGCTTCATTTTCAACATCGCCACCCGATTTTTTATCGGTGCTTTCGGCCATAATGCGCCATGTATATTGCACTGCTGGATTGGACAATGAATCTTTAAGAAGAATTTCGACTACCGCAGCATAATCGTTTTCGGCTTTCAGTTCTACATTTTCTGTGGCTATAAGCCCATTGACACTTAATTTTAAAATAGAGGGAGCAGGCTTGGCAATGGGTTTATGGGTGAACAACATTTCGAGTGCATCGATGGGCTCGGTTGGAATATTATCTTTCGAAAAAAGGCCGTACCATGTTTCGGTATACTCTTGTTTAGCACCCCATAAAAAAGCATAAGAGCCCAAACACCGGCTGCTGTAAGGTGCTATGAATTGGGTGTAACGCGTATAGTAAGAATTGGTTTTTTCCGTACTGCTTTGTTCGAGCGACACTTTCCAATTGGTTTGTGGTGATTCCCAGTGCCCGTTCGGCCCCCATTCTGTAATCATAAAGGGGCCTTTCCAACCGTAATCACTAATTTTATTAGGCACATTGGGAATGTCGCCATAGGTATTCACACAGTATACATCAATATCAGGGCAGCGTGCCATAATGTGTTTTACTTCGAGTGAATCGAGGCCAGCGGTAACGGTAGAGGTAGGGTGATTGGGATCTGTTTGGTGAATGTATTTGGCTATATCTTGAACTGCATTCCAACAATTTGGATTGGTATAATCGAGATCGAGCTCGTTGCCTATGCCCCACATGAGAAGGGCAGGATGATTTTTAAATTGATTGATAACGGTTTTGAAATACTCGAGTTGACTTTTTACTTTTTCAGCATTGTCATAATCGAATCCGTGGCGTTCGTGCTGAAGCCATAAGCCTAGCATAACGGTTAAGCCTTTTGATTGGGCTTCGTCTAAAAGTTTTTGCGCATTGTCAACACCCCAAGTTCTGAAGGAGTTGGCACCAATGGCGATCATTTTATCAAAATTAACTTCGCCGCCTACACCTTTTACATAGTAGGGTGAACCATTTCTCATAAAAGTATAGCCAGTGTCGGTTTTTAGAATGGTGGTTTGCGACCAAGCCAATAAACCATTGAATAGGCTGGCTAATAAAAGGAATTGTCTAATGTTCATAGTGAGTGGCATAGTTGTAAGTTTGTAGACAAAAGGAATTGATTCAGTCGTTTGTTAAAAATGGGAAAGTTAGGAAATAATTGAGGAAGAAAAGTAGGGACAAAAAAAATGTTGGGCTAACAGATGGTAGCCCAACATTTTAAATTTTTAAAAATTAGTTAATTACAATTTTAGCAACAGAAACAACGCCATTTACAGTTGTTTTAACTGTGTAAATGCCAGTGCTTAAATTAGCAGTATTGATTACTGTACTGTTTGCATTTGGAGCAACAGTCATTACTTCTTGACCAATGCTGTTAGTGATGCTAAAAGTATGGATAGCATGATCAGCAGTGATGTTTAAGTTGTCGTTGGCAGGGTTAGGATATACAGATACGTTTGCTTTAGCAATAGCAGCAACATTTGAAGCTGCAGCGATTTTACTAAACATAACGTTATCGATGTATACTACTGAAGTACCGCTTGGCACACCCACAAAAATGATTTGTGCAATATGGCCTTTAGTTGTTAAACCAGTGAAAGCTGACATAGGAACAGAAATACGGTTCCAAACTTTAGATGTTGGCGTAAAGCTTAATTGATGTTCAACATCATCGCCACCACCAAATGCACCATTTGCACCGAAGTCAACCAATTTTACTTTGAAATCAGTAGCATTTGGGGTCCACATGTCTAAATGGAATGAATCCATAGTAGTAGCATTAATTTGGCTAGCAACAGTTTCAACACCAACAAAATCTAATGCAGTATATTTTTTAGTGTCGTTACCAGCAATTTGCATATCAGTTAAAGTAGCTGCAGACCAGCTAGTTCTCCAAGTATCAACAGTTACGTTGGTATAGGCATTGCTAAACAATGAAATAACATTCGCAGCTAATTTAGTTGGGGTTGGAGCAGCAACAGTAGGCTCAGCCAAAGTTACACCGTTTGAGAATGTAACGTTATCGAAATAACACACATTATCAGAAGTTCTTCCTGGGTTTAATTTAAAATCAAGAAAGAAAATGATTTGATCGATATCAGTAGAAACGCCAGATGCAATTCTTGAAGAAAAATCGAAAGTCAATTCTTCCCACTCATTGGTTTTGGTGTTGGCAACCTTAAGCTCACCATCAGAACCACCTGAAGCAGTGGCAAATTTGATACCTATATCACTTATTACAGATTTGTAAACCATGATTTTAACGATTGCGTTAGATGCAGATAAAGTGAATTTACCGATATCAGCACCGTGTTTGCTTTCGAAACCAGCCCAAGGTTGACCACCGATTAAGCAAGTAAATTTACCAACTTTAGCAGAGGTGTTTTTACCCGTAGCGCTAGGGTTGTTAACGATTTCTAAAGGTGCATTGGCAACGTTTTCAAAAGATGACCATGACCATGAAGCACCTTTTCCGCCTGTTTCAAAGTCGATAGGCGCATTTTGTGAAAATAATGAAGTGGCAAGTGTAAAACTAACAGCCAAAGCAAAATTTTTCACTAAAATTGAATTAGTAAATATTTTTTTCATTTTATTATTTGTATAAGCTGCAACTTTACACTATATCAAAGGGATTTTCAACTTTAATTTTCATAGAATTTGGTAACCTCAGATAGTGAGCTGTTTAAGTTTTCTTCATCAAGGGGCAATCTTGTGTTAACATACCCTATTTTGTAGACAGTGAGATTTGGCGCCGTGTTTAGTTTAACTTTGAGCTAAAAATTAAAATAACAGGCTGCAGAATTATAATAAATTGAATTTTAGATTAAAATTATAAAATATTGATTTTTAACGAGACAAAAAAAAATCCCGATAACTCGGGATTTTAATATCAGGGAATTTAAGATTAGAAATTGCTTTCTTTTCTTGAATCGTAACGTCTTCTGAATTTTTCAACTCTACCTGCAGTATCTACCAATGTTTGTTTACCGGTAAAGAAAGGGTGGCTTTTATCTGAAATCTCCAATTTGTATAATGGGTATTCATTGCCATCTTCCCATTTAGCTGTTTCTTTGGTTTCAACACAGCTACGGGTTAAAAAAGAGTATTCGCTTGTTAAATCTTTGAATATAACAAAACGGTAACTGCTTGGATGTATGCCTTCTTTCATGACTTTTTTCTTTTTGGGACTGCAAAAGTAGACAAATTCTGATTATAAACAAATAAATTTGGGATTAAATGTGAGTAAACGCGAAAAAACAAGATAATAATGAGGCTGGGGTCTATGGAAACAAGAAGGGAAATGGACAAGCTTAGGGAACTCAGAACCATTTTACCACACCGCGAAGCAGCTACGAAGTAATAAGTCACAAAAGAGAAAGGTTTATGTCTTGGGCTTTCGAATTCAGATAGTGAGAATTACGCTAGAGCGCAATTTGCAAGTAACAGACATTCTCAAGTTCACATTAGGGGTGTGTCGAATTTTTTTGGCTAGTCAAAATAAAGAGGAAAAATGAACTTTAGTAGCGAATTTGAAACGGAAAACACTAAAATAATGAAAGAACTTTGAGTTCAAATACTTGTTTTAAGAAATAACAAAGTCCTTTTGTGACTTATTGGCTCAAACTTATGTGACTTTTTTGGTAAAAAAGGTAATTTGGAGCTTTCTCTTTATTTTCTTTTTCCAAAAGTCCATTTACTTTGAGTTGCTATCGCAAGGAAAAGTATTTGGGATAATGTTTGTATTATTAAGCGTATGGTAATATTTTCGTACAATAAATGAATCCTTCTACTACCATTCTTACGCATACTCAAATTAGCAATAAATTAAAGCGCATTGCTTGGCAAATATTTGAAAACAATATGGACGAGCAAAAGATATGGATTGCAGGTATTGATGCCAGGGGTCAATTCATCGCACAGCACCTGGTGTCTGAGTTACAAAAAATCAGTAATTTATCGATTCATCAGTTGGCTATACAATTAGATCGAAACACCTTCGAACCTAAGTTTATTAGCGATACCGATTTTGATGAATTAGGCAATGCAACGGTCGTAATTGTTGATGATGTCATGAACAGTGGCAAAACAATTGTCAGTAGTTTTATGCCGTTATTAAACAGGGGTGTAAGAAAAATTGAGCTAGCAGTCTTGGCTTCGCGCAGTCATAGATTGTATCCCATTAAAGCCGACTATGTTGGCATCAGCATGGCCACCACCTTACAAGAAAATTTATTGTTTGACAATTCAAATCCCGATGATTTGAAATTAATTCTTGAATAAAATTTAATCCAGTTGTTTTAATAAACTGCCCAAGCTCGCGGTTTGGTCCATGATTCCTTTTAGCTCGCTAATGGCTACGCGTTGTTGTTCCATGGTATCGCGGTTGCGCAAAGTAACAGTGTTATTTTCCATGGTGTCATAATCAACAGTTATGCAATAAGGTGTGCCTATCGCATCGTTTCTTCTGTAGCGTTTACCAATGGCATCTTTGGCTTCAGTGGTCACATTGAAATCGTATTTCAATAGGTTTACAATTTCATCAGCCTTCTCTGGCAATCCATCTTTATTCACCAGAGGAAGGATGGCCGCTTTCACAGGCGCCAAAGCAAAAGGTAAAGACATGAGTGTTCTTGTAGAACCATCTGCCAAAGTTTCTTCTTTCAATGATTCAGCGTAAACAGCTAGGAAAAGGCGGTCGAGACCAATACTAGTTTCAACCACACAAGGCACATAGCTTTCATTCAGCTCAGCATCGAAGTATTGTAATTTTTTACCACTGAATTGCTCGTGTTGTTTTAAATCAAAATCGCTACGACTGTGAATACCTTCTAATTCTTTAAAGCCAAAAGGAAAGTTAAATTCTATATCACAAGCTGCGTTGGCGTAGTGCGCTAGTTTCAGATGGTCGTGGAATCGGTGTTTGTTGTCACCAAATCCGAAGGTGCGGTGCCACTTGATACGCGTTTCTTTCCAGTAGTTGTACCATTCTATTTCGGTACCTGGACGAACAAAAAATTGCATTTCCATTTGCTCGAATTCGCGCATACGGAAAATAAACTGACGGGCTACAATCTCGTTTCTAAAAGCTTTGCCTGTTTGTGCAATCCCAAAAGGAATTTTCATTCTGCCAGTTTTTTGTACATTTAAATAATTCACAAAAATACCCTGGGCAGTTTCTGGTCGCAGGTAAATGGTGTTGGCTTCCTCGCTCACCGAGCCAATTTGCGTGCTGAACATTAAATTGAATTGACGCACTTCGGTCCAGTTTTTAGTGCCAGAAATCGGGCAAACGATTTCGCAGTCGATAATAATTTGGCGAACTTCTTCTAAGTTATTGTCTTCTAAAGCCTTTTTAAAACGGGCTTCGATGGCATTGGCTTTATTAATATTTTCTAATACACGTGGATTGGTAGAGCGGTACAATGCCTCATCGAAAGTTTCGCCAAATTTATTCTTGGCTTTCTCTACTTCCTTATCTGCTTTGCCCATAATCTTTGCCATGTGGTCTTCAATGAGCACATCGGCTCTATAGCGTTTCTTGCTGTCTTTGTTATCAATCAAAGGATCGTTAAAAGCATCTACGTGACCACTGGCTTTCCAAGTGGTAGGGTGCATAAAAATAGCAGCATCGATACCAACAATGTTTTGATGCATTTGCACCATGCTTTTCCACCAATAGTCTCTTAAATTCTTTTTCAACTCGGCACCTAGCTGACCATAATCGTAAACAGAGCTAAGGCCATCATATATTTCGCTCGACTGAAAAATAAAGCCATATTCTTTCGAGTGAGAGATGATATTTTTAAACAATTCTTCCGGATTCATAACTTGCCGCAAATATAGTATTTGGTCTTTAGTTATTTGTTAATAGTTATTGAGGAATGAGGAACTAGTAAATAGGGAATAGGATTTAGGGACTGGTGATTAGTTAATGGGCATTAGTTAGTATGGGAACAGCCATTTTTCAATTAACGCAATAACTCAATTACCCAGAAACTTAAAAAAATAGTCATCTTAGTTGATTAAAAATTTCAAAACTGAAAAATATTTTTATGTTATTTTTTTAAAATTATTGTGTTATGCTAGACGCTTTATTTGATGGGCATTTGCGCTTGGTGGTTTAGTATTTTTTACTCAAATAAAAGCGTCATTTATGATGCCTATACACATAGTTCTCAACAACCATTTGTCAAAATAATGTCTTTTTTAGATAAATATTGAGACGTTGTGAAACGTTTTTACACTTTTGTACGTCTAATAGAAAAATGAGGTACAATAATTGGAATCATTTTTGTGTTATACTATTAAATTAATGACCACCGATAAAAACATAGCGAAAGTTAAAAACAGAAGAAGGGGAATGGAGAAACCTATCCGCAAGGAAGGTGAAGGCATTAAACAAGGACCTGCAGGTATTTAAATAATTGTTATTTAAACCACAGTTCCTTCTTGCATTCTTTCTGCGTTTTCTGCCACCTTCAAGGCGTCTATCATGCCTTGTATATCGCCACCTAAAAAAGCGTCTAACGCGTAGATGGTCATATTGATTCTGTGATCGGTTACTCTGCTCTGAGAAAAATTATAAGTCCTTATTTTAGCACTTCTATCGCCACTAGCCACCAATGTTTTTCTGGTATTGGCAATTTTTGAATTGTGTTCTTCCAATGCCTTTTCATACAACTTGGTTCTCAACATCGCCATCGCGCGCTCCCTATTGCCCAATTGTGAACGCTCAACTTGACATACTACCACTATGCCCGAAGGACGGTGGGTTAATTGCACCTTGGTTTCAACTTTGTTAACGTTCTGACCACCAGCACCGCCACTTCGGCTTGTTTGCATATCGATATCGGCAGGATTCAATTGCACGTCTACATCTTCGGCTTCGGCCAATACAGCTACAGTAGCAGCCGAGGTATGCACACGGCCAGCACTTTCGGTTTTGGGTACTCTTTGCACACGGTGAACACCACTTTCGTATTTCATATCTCCGTATACATTGTTGCCAGTTACCTCTAAAATGACTTCTTTGTATCCGCCAGCTGTGCCTTCATTTTCATCTAATACTTCTACTTTCCAACCGCGGTTTTCGCAATAGCGCATGTACATTTTCATTAGGTCGCCCGCAAACAAACTGGCTTCATCGCCACCAGTACCAGCCCTTATTTCGATGATGGCATTTTTCAAATCCTCTGGATCTTTCGGAATTAATAAAAGTCTTATTTTTTCTTCTAAGGGACCTATCTTAGCCTCCATTTCATCGGCCTCTTGTTTGGCCATTTCTTTTATCTCTTGGTCTTTTTCGTTGGCCAATAAATCTTTGGCTTGTTGGTAATAATTTAAAGTATTGCGGTATTCATTGGTGGTTTCGACAATGTCCTTTAAATCGCTATATTCTTTGTTAAGTTGCGTAAAACGCTTCATGTCCGACATGGTATCAGGACTGCTTAACAACAATTCTACTTCACGGTAACGCCCTTCGATGGCTTCTAATTTTTCTAACATGGGATTCGGGTCAACAGAAATTTATTTTTCTGAATAAGTGTGCAAAATTAAGTTATCGTCGGTTAAAATATATAGTCTTTCTTTTTCAATGCGCATGTTTTTTATTGTTTCGTTCAATCCGAGGTCTAATTTTTCGGATTTAAAGAGCAAAGGATTATAAGAAAATAGGTTACCATTTTTAAGGTAAACAATTTGATGGTTCACCACCTGAAAGGCCGTTATGCTATCACTAATTATGGTTTTAGTGTAATTGATAAACGCATCAAAATTGAGAATGGCGCCATCATTTAAAACATACAAAGTACTATTAATATCTACCATACTTTCGGGCAGAATAGGCCCATCGCTAATAATGGTATTCAAGGAAGCACTCTCGCTCAAAAACTTAGAATCTTTGCTATACTTTTTAATTTTTAAATCGGCCATGTCTACTAACCACAATTGGTTGTCAAAACTGCGTGCAAAGGCAGCGCATTGCGATATGCCAATGGATTCGAGGTTAGTTTCTCCTCTCAAATTCAACAAATTATCGAGATATAAAATTTTATTTTGGTCACGGTAAAATACATAAATTTCAAAAGGATTGGTGGCATCTATGGCAGTGATACTGCCCAAAACCTTAAAATTGGCTGTCGCTATTTTATGCCCATTTTTATCGTATTTTTCTATGTCATTGGTTGGCGAAATGATAAAAATATTGCCCATGTTGTCGGTCGTGAACCGACTGTCTTTTTTAACAGGAATAGTATCGATAGGGCTTATTGTATTGGCTATTCCAACGATTGAAAATGCGAAAGCAAGAAACATTAAAATGTATTTCATGATTTGAATACTTTTAGTTCAATTTCGGGGCCATTCATTTCGGCATAGGTAAAATCGTTCACCCATTCACCTAAGTTGATATAACGTGATTGGTTGCCTAAATCGATGTTTAAAGGCAAATGCCTGTGTCCACAAATAAAATAATCGAAATGCTGGCTCTTTAACATTTCCTTGCAAAAGAGCACGATGTATTCTTTGTCTTCGCCATTAAAAACTTTGTCGTTACCTTTGTTTTGAATTCGACTGCTGCGCGATAGATATTGTGCTAAGCCAACACCAATGCGCGGATGTAAGAAACCAAAAAGTTTGATTCCAAACTGACTTCTAAATAATTTGCGTATCCATTTATAACCATCGTCGCCTGGGCCTAAGCCATCGCCATGGTGTAGGAACAATTTGCGACCATTGCGTTCAATAATCAGTTCATCTGAAATAACTTTAACGCCCAATTCTTTTTCTAAATAGCCGAAGGTCCACATATCGTGGTTGCCTTTAAAGAAAGTAACCGGAATGCCACTGTCTGTGATTTCACAAATTTTCCCAAAGAACCTCGCAAAACCTTTTGGAATCACTTGTTTGTATTCGAACCAAAAGTCGAACACATCGCCCAATAAATAAATTTCGGAGGCATTTTGACGGGCCATTTCTAACCAATCGCAAATTAAGTTTTCGCGCACCAAAGAACGTTCGTAACTGGGTACGCCCAAATGAAAATCGGAAGCAAAGTATATGGATTTATTGGTGTTCAATTGGTTAATCTGGCACGAATTTAATTTAAATTAATTAAATCGAAAAAAGTTCAACAAAAGTAGTTAATTGAAAGTTATAACTACCAATCAAGAAAAGTTAGCAAAATTTTACCTTAATTCGAACCAACTAATAATATTCCTTTTATTTTTTAATGTGCAAATTAATAAAATATGGTTTGTTTCTCATTTGGCTGCTAGGTGGTCTGTGTTCGCGTGCACAAACTACTTCTCCACCCAATGATGCCATAAAACTTCAGCTTTTAAAAAAGGAAGTAACTGACCATTATTTTTCAAATGGAAAACAAGCCATAGGCAATGCTGATAGAGCCATATATTTGGCATATAAGCTAAAGGATTCTGCGGCATTGGCAGATTTGTTTAAGATGTATGGCGTCATGCTATATTTTGGGGGCAATCATCAAAAGGCTTTGCAATATTATTTAAAGTCGCTTAAATTTTTCAAGGCTAGGCAAGACTTAAATGGGTGCGCTAGTGTGTACAACGAAATGGGTACATTGTACAAAAAGAACAACCGATTGAATGAGGCCATAAGAAAGGTTTTATTTAATCACTCAAACATAACAACATGGCGCGCACTTGAAATACTAGTTATTAGAAAGCATAACTATTACAGAGTTCTATTCAAATATTAAGAAAAAACAAAAAGTAACAGTTAATAGTTGTAAAGGAGAAATCCTCCCAATAACCTATTAACTCAGTAACCAATATCTAGTTTTGTTGTTTGCGATACACTTCTGCGTACTGCCCATTCTGCGCTATTAGCGAACTGTGATTGCCACGTTCAAGGATTTGTCCATTTTCTAAAACAATTATTTCATCGCAAGCCATCACACTGCTCAATCGGTGACTGATAATAACGGCTGTTTTTTGCTGCATCAATTGTTTTAATTCCATTAAAATTTGTTTTTCGGTTTCTTGGTCGACAGCCGATAAACAATCATCTAAAATGAGTAACTCAGGCTCGCGAATAAGCGCTCTGGCAATGGCAATGCGTTGTTTTTGTCCTCCACTTAGCGTAATTCCGCGTTCGCCAATAATGGTATCATAACCCTCCTTAAATTGAACAATATTATGGTGTACTTGGGCTAATTTAGCAAATCTGATAATGTCGTCTCTGCTGGTAGATGCTTTAGCTCCAAAAGCAATATTGTTGGCAATGGTATCAGAAAAAAGAAACACATCTTGCGGCACATAACCAACTTGTTGTCTAAAATCATCAAGGTTGATTTTTGAAAGGTTTTGTTCATCTATCAGAATATCACCTTTGGTTGGTTCAATAAGACGCAACAATAAAGCCGCAATGGTAGATTTACCGTTACCTGTTGCGCCTATAATACCCAGTGTATGGCCTTTTTTTAAGGTAAAATTAATTTGTTTTAAGGCATCGAAGTTTTTTTCGTCATATCTAAAATCAACTGATTGCCATTCAATTTTATTTTTAAAATGAAAGGGTGTTTGCGTAGGATTGGTAATTTCGGGGGTTTCGTCTAGAAACTGATTGATGCGGGTTTGCGAAGCCGCTGCCCTTTGCACCAAAGAAGTTACCCAACCTAAACTTGCCACAGGCCAAGTAAGCAGGTTAACATATATTACAAACTCCGCAATATTGCCGAAACTAAAAGTGCCATTGATAACCCCTTTACCACCTAAGTAAATGGTGAGCAAAGTACTAAGGCTTACCAATACAAGCATCATGGGATTAAACAGAGAGTCAATGAGGGTTAGCGACATTTTTTGCGTCCGGTATTTTTCACTTTCTGTCTCCATGTTTTTCAAAAACGATTGTTCTACTGCAAATGATTTTAAAACACGGATACCTGAAAATGTTTCTTGCGAGAGCGAAGTGATATCACTTAGTTTGGCTTGAATCTGGTCGCTTTTCTTGTTAATGATTTCGCTGATGTAGTAAATGGCAACAGAGAGTATTGGCAAGGGTATTAATACCCATAAACTCATTTCAACATTCACAGAAAACATCATGTAGATAACGGTAATAAAAGTAAAGACGAGGTTCACAATATACATGATGGCGGGTCCTATGTACATGCGCACCCTGCCTACATCTTCACTTAAGCGGTTCATTAAATCGCCTGTGTAATTCTTTCTGTAAAAACGCTGAGATAATTTTTGATAGTGGTTGAAAATGTCCTTTTTCATATCATATTCGATCTTGCGCGACATCACAATGAGTGTTTGTCGCATAAAGAACATGAAAATACCACGGATAACAGAAGCTAATAATATCAAGGCTCCAAACCATAAGGCTGTATTGAGAACTGAATTAGAATAAGCTTTATGCGCTTCGTTACTAGCGAAGTTCGGAAGGAAGGAAGTTTTGAGTTGCACCTCATCAAACACCTGTCTCACGAGGTAGGGCACTACCACGTTAAAAATATTAGAAAGTATAACAAACAAAATACCACTCAGCAGCAGCCATTTGTAACGTACAAAATAGTGGTTAATGGAAAGTAAGGATTTCAAAAGTGATGCGAAATTACGCGATAAAATAGGAAGTTCAAAAAAGTATTAGTTGGGCATGGGATTACTGCGTGATCCCAGAGGGGAGGCTTCAACCAATGTTTATTTAAGAGCCCAATAAAATTGCAGTGACTTAATGGCGTTTCAATCAGCGCAGTGGCTGGGGCTAATGCGTGATCCCAAAGGGGTAGGCTACAACCAATGTTTATTTAAGAGCCCAATAAAATTGCAGTGACTTAATGGCGTTTCAATCAGCGCAGTGGCTGGGGTTACTGCGTGATCCCAAAGGGGTAGGCTACAACCAATGTTTATTTAAGAGCCCAATAAAATTGCAAGCAATTTTATTGGCTTTTTTTATGCCACAAATTCACTCATCCGCCTTTGGCGGATGGTGAATGTTGCCGCATAAAAAAAGCCCCTTGCGGGGCTCTTTCATAAACATTGGTTGGCGGAGAAAGAGGGATTCGAACCCCCGTTAGCTTACACTAAAACAGTTTTCAAGACTGCCGCATTCAACCGCTCTGCCATTTCTCCGGTTATGCTTAAGGGGTGCAAAAATAAATAAATAATTGCAATTACCCAATTATAAATGGAAAAATGTTGTGAAATAGTAAGGAAACCAAATGTGGTAGCCGAGTTTTAATGCAAAAATCGGTTTTCTTGCTTGCGCTTTTGTTGGGTGATTTTTACCACTGTTTCTATGCTCTTATTTAGCTCAAAGCCTACTAAGACACATAGGGTGTTGAAATAAATCAATAACATCATGACAATAATGGCACCAATACTGCCATATAGCTTGTTATAGCTATTAAAACCATCGACATAACTCGAGAAAATATAAGTAGCAGCCAAAGATAAAACGGTTGCTACAGTGGCACCTGGAGAAAAGAAGCGCCATTTTTTCTTTGCTGAGTGTCCAAAATAATAAATGGAACTCATGATAAAAAACACCAAAGCAGATAGCGTAATAAATTGCAATACACTGACCACAAAAAGCATAACCGATTTATTGATAATATGGTGCTTGATAATATAAGTTGAAAAATAGGAGCCAGTAATTAATACGATTAGTGATAAAAATATAAGGGTGGTTATGCCAAGCGTTAAAAGAATGGAGCGGCCGCGTTTTTGAAAAAAATTCCGTTTCTTTTTTTCTTCCTCTTGAAAATTACTATCAAAGGCTAACATCATCGAAAATACCCCATTACTAGCAAAATAAAGGGCAGATAAAAAACCCAATGATAATAGACCTGAACGCTGCTTGTGAACAATATCGGTAATCGTTGATTTGATAATTTTATAAGCGTCTTTCGGTAAAAAGAAATCGATTTGAATAAGGATTTGCTTCTGTAAATTGTGAACAGGTATGTAGGCAATTAATGTAAATAGAAAAATTAATGATGGAAAAATGGCCAAGAAAAAATTCCATGAAAGGGAGCCAGCATACAAATTGAATTTTGGATTGATAATACCACGGAAGAAAAACTGAAACACAGAAAACAAGGAGGCACCTTGGAAACCGGGTGGAATAATATTGTCAAGAAAATTAACAAACCTTTTAACTGGAGGTAGTTTCCAAAACCATTTATTGAAATTGAACTTTTCGGTCATTTAAAAACGCAAAGTAAAATGTTCTTTCGCCTGTTCGGTTCTAAAAAATACAATACCCATGAAAAATAAGTCGATACTCACCATAACACTGGGATGATTTTTTATTTTTTGCCAAGCCCTATTCATCTCTTCACTCCAGCGAATATCGTCAAAAATAAACACAGAGTTAGAATGGGCCTTTTTTAAACACCACTCAAAATAGCGCAAGGTGGCGTCTAAGCTATGATTGCCATCGAAAAATACATAGTCTAACTGAGGCACCTGTTCTATCACCATTGGCAAAGTATCGTCGAATAAGCCCAATCCAAATTGCACATGTTGCATACCCAAACTGTCAATGTTGTGTTGGGCTATTTCCAAACTTTTTGGGTTGCCTTCTAAACTTATTAAATAGCCATTGTGTATGCCGCTAGCTTGGTAAAGCGTGCTAATGCCCAAGGAACTGCCAATTTCTAAAGCGTATTGCGGTTCAAAATATTCGCAAATGCGTTCGAGTAGTTCGCCATATTTAGCCGATTTAGAGGTTTTTGCAACTAGGTTTTTTAAAGGCATATAGGTGGTTTTGCCGGTGGTTTTTGCACCCAAGGGCAACACTTCTATAGGTGCGTTGCTGCGCAACATTTTAGTGCGTATTAATTCAATTGAATGGTAGGCTGGTTTGTTTTTTCTTGCTCTTAAAACTTTGGTTACAAAATTGAACACAAAGGGAGAGTGCACATTGTGTTGGGTGCCTGAGGAAAAAAAATAAAAAAGATAATCAATTGCTAACTGCAGTCGCTTTAACATGTGGGTTAGGTGTAATTTTAATACCTAGCACTGGTTTTTTTGAAGGAGCGAAGCACTTTTAATTCCTCAGATAGTTTAGCAATCTGCACATTGGCAGTTTCAATTTTTTGTTCTATTTGAAGTTTGAAAGCATCGGCATTTTTAGATTTAGCAAAAAATTCAACGTTGTTTTTCAATGTTTCAACATCATCGCGCAACATCTTCAATTTGTCATTCAATTGGCGTTCCTCGTATTTCAATTTATCGTCGCCATTAGGCGCTGATGCCAACATTTCATAATGTTCTTTCATTCTGAATTGTTTGTTCTCATCTGCTGCTTGCTTATGCTTTTTATAGATGGCATCAACTGCTTTGTTGTAGTTGTTTTGCAAATCATTTTTCACTTTCATAGGTACATAACCTATGCTCATCCAATCTTGTTGCAGCTTGCGTAAAGCTTGAAATACAGCAGTACTATCATTATTCTCTATTAATTCGGTAACTGCTTTAAGAATGCCTTCTTTAGCAACTTGATTTTCTTTTTCGCCAGCGTTTTTCTCTTTATAGAAAACATCTTTTTTGCTAAAGAATGCATCACAAGCTGCTCTGAACCGGGTCCAAACAACATCATTCATTTTATCAGGCACTGGTCCAATACCGCGCCATTGCTCCTGTAAAGCAATAATCTTTTTAGAAGTAATATCGAATTGCGGATTGTCTATTAGCTTTTCAACTTGCTCGCACAAGGCCAATTTGGCTTTTAAATTTTCATCTCTGCCGCTGTTAAGTTTATCAAAGAAACCTTTTTTGCTGTGATTGAAGTTATTTTGAGCTTCTCTGAAACGTTTCCAGATTTGATCATTTACACTTTCTGGCACTGGTCCAATTGTTTTCCATTCATTGAAAATAGCAGTAATCTCTTCCGATTTTTCTTTCCATTGCTTGGCGTTTTCAATCGGCATCTGATTAATCAATTCTATTTTTTCGCATAATACCTTTTTCAATTCAAGGTTATCACTGCGCTTGGCTTTGATTTCATCTAAAACAACTCTTTTTTCATTTAAAACTTTATCAGATGCATCCTTGAAACGTTTCCATATTTCTTCAGAAACATCTTTGCCATTGACTGGTCCAGTGTTTTTAAAATCTTCATGGTATTTGTTTAAAAGAATATAGGTTTTCTTGATTGATTTCTCTTCATGCAACGCACTAACTTTTTTAATCAAGTCAATTTTTGCTTCTAAGTTTTTCTCTCTATCCAATTCCTTCAACTCATTGTTAATGGTATGGTTGTCATAGAATTTTTCGAGTAAGAAGCGGTAATTATCCCAAAGGTCTTGCATGTGCTCGCGCGGCACCGTTCTAATTTGGCGCCATTGCTTTTGCAATTCTCTTACTTCGTCAAAAGCTTTTTCAGTTTCATCATTTGAGGTTAAAACTCTTAATTTTTCAATGATACTTTTTTTAGCGTTTAGATTTTTCTTTTTTTCGTCTTCCGCTAATTTTTTTTCTTCGGCTCTTTTTTCTAAAAATTTGGTATAGGCTTTATAGAAGACTTCTTTTTGCTCGTCGTAGGGTGGTTTAAATTCTCGCACTTCATTGCCTGCATCAGCCCATTCCTTTATTAGCAATACCCTTTCAGCTTTAATGGCATCGTCAAAAAGGACTCTTATTTTTTTGAATATATCATGGCCCTCTTTCAAATTGGTATTGAACACCAATTCTTCTGCCTTTTTTACAAAATCTGATTTGGTGAAACCAGAATAATCCGTGTTATCCCTTTTCTCTTCTTCTTCGGCCACCTCAATAAATTCATCTTGCTCTTCGCTATCACCTTTTTTTTCAAGGTGTGTGATAGCGGCTTCTAATGCATTTTCTTTTGGATCGTTGGTCAAAGCATCATTTAAAATTTGGTCTGTTTCACTCATTCTGATACGGGTTTTTGGGTCTGGTTTTTTTATAAAGCATTGCAAAAATAATCGATTTCTTGATATTTGAACTATTATCTAAATATTAAGTTAGGGCCTCTAGGATTATTATTTGTTTCAACAAACTTATTGATAAATTGACGGATTCAGAAAAATTTGTCAAATTATTACAGTAATATGAAAATTGGAGATTTTTAAAATTGATTTTACTTATTTTTTAAATTCATTCAAACCAATGAGTCTGATAGCAACACTATCTGACCATTTCTTTTGCATGTCAACGATAATTGAGTGGTTGGTTTCTGTGTCATATCTTGTCTGTTCCTTCTCCATCAGTCTTGCATATTGTTTGAAAGCCGATTTGATTTCCATGTTTAGTACATCGGCATCACTGGTGTTTTTTTGAAGGTGTTTAACTCTTTTTCTTAACTCGCGGGCATATATCTCAGTAATATCAAAATGGAGTTGTTCATGTTTTAAAATCTCGTTGGTCGCATTGGGTTTTATCCATGATTTGGCAGGATCAAAATAATTGGTGACCTCTGCGGTTACTCCCCTTTGTTTAACAATACGGATGTTTAAAGTGGTATTCGTATTCGACATGAATTTTGATTTGGTATCAACTGGTCCTTTAAAATGTTGCTTGGTTAAAGGTTTATTTTCCTGCCATAAAACTTTAGCAACAGTTGTAGCACCCATTATTATGAGTAATAAAGCAAAGGGTAATATGAGTTTTTTAAATAAATTCACGTTCTGTATATATAAATGCAAAAAGTGTGCAATTATTGTGATGCAATTTTAATCTTTTTAGATGACTCAGACAATATTGCGTATTTATTTTATTTTAGGATTCAAAATATAGCATAATGGCCGATATTACTGACTAACTAGCAGTTAATTGCCTTTGGATTTTGTTTTGATTAAGTCTACCCGAAAATCGTTTGATCCCGCTGCTCAAAATAAATAATAAATAAAACAAAATGAACATTAATAAATTTACAATAAAGGCACAAGAATGTGTTCAACAAGCGCAACAATTGGCTTTTGAAAATGGCAATCCCAGTATAGAGAATGCCCACTTAATGAAAAGTATTTTTGAAAACGATGAAGAAGTGATTTCATTTATTTTCAATAAAACTGGTGCTAATATCAACAGAGCCAAATCGGCTTTAGATGCCATTATTTCAGGTTTACCAAAAGTAACAGGCGATCAAAACAATCAGTTTTTATCCCCTGCCTTAAATACTACACTAATGAGTGCCGAGAAACAGATGAAAGAATTTGGTGATGAATATGTTTCGATTGAACATTTGATCATTGCATTGCTTTCTAATAGCGATACTATAAGCAATTTGCTAAAAGATGCGGGTGTTAAATTAGCAGATGCTAAAAAAGCCATTAAAGATTTGAGGGGCAATAGTACGGTGAATTCACAAAGTGGCGGTGAGCAATACAATGCCTTGAAAAAATATGGAATGAATTTAAATGAACTCGCCTCGGCTGGTAAATTGGATCCAGTAATTGGCAGAGATGATGAGATCAGAAGAGTACTACAAATTTTAAGTAGAAGAACAAAGAATAATCCTATTTTAATTGGAGAGCCAGGTGTTGGTAAAACAGCCATAGCCGAGGGTTTAGCGCGAAGAGTCGTGCAAGGCGATGTGCCTGAGAATTTAAAATCTAAAACCATTTTTAGTTTAGATATGGGCGCTTTAATTGCGGGCGCTAAATATAAGGGCGAATTTGAAGAGCGTTTAAAAGCCGTTGTGAATGAAGTAATCAAAAGCAATGGCGAAATTGTATTGTTTATTGATGAAATACATACCCTTGTAGGGGCTGGAAAAAGCGAAGGCGCAATGGATGCGGCCAATATTTTAAAACCTGCTTTGGCCCGTGGTGAGCTAAAAGCCATTGGCGCCACTACCTTGGCCGAGTATCAAAAGTACATTGAGAATGATAAAGCATTAGAGCGTCGTTTTCAAAAAGTAATGGTTGAGGAACCGAGCGAACAAGATGCCATTTCGATTTTACGCGGTTTGAAAGAGCGTTATGAAACCCATCATAAAGTTCAGATAAAAGATGAAGCAATTATCAATGCGGTAGAACTTTCGAGCCGCTATATTTCCGATCGTTTTTTGCCAGATAAGGCTATTGATTTATTAGATGAAGCGGCCTCAAAACTGAGAATTGAAATTGATTCATTACCACAAGAACTCGATGAGCTGAACCGCAGAATTATGCAGTTAGAGATAGAGAAAGAAGCCATTAAAAAAGAAAATGACAAGGATAAATTAAGTAAACTGAATTCTGAGTTGGCCAATTTGAATGAGGAACGCAGCACCATTAACGCCCGTTGGAGAAGTGAGAAAGATGTGGTAGAAAAAATTCAAACGCGCAAAGGCGACATAGAACAATATAAAAACGAAGCCGATCAAGCCGAACGCAACGGCGACTTTGGTAAGGTCGCGGAGCTTCGTTATGGAAAAATAAAAGAAGCTGAGGAAGAAGTATCAAAATTGCAAGTTAAATTAATTGAAGTGCAAGGCGACAAACCCATGGTGAAGGAAGAGGTAGATGCCGAAGATATTGCAGAGGTTGTAAGTAAATGGACAGGCATACCTGTGAACCGCATGTTGCAAAGTGAGCGCGAAAAATTAGTGCATTTAGAAGATGAATTACACAAACGTGTGGTGGGTCAGGAAGAAGCTATTGCCGCCATTTCGGATGCTGTGCGAAGAAGCAGAGCAGGTTTACAAGATCCCAAAAAACCAATCGGTTCATTTATCTTTTTGGGAACCACTGGTGTTGGTAAAACAGAGTTGGCCAAAGCCTTGGCCGCTTTCTTATTCAACGATGACAATGCCATGGTGAGAATTGATATGAGCGAGTACCAAGAGAAACATACCGTCAGTCGATTGATTGGAGCACCTCCAGGTTATGTGGGTTATGATGAAGGGGGTCAGTTAACAGAAGCTGTGCGCAGAAGGCCTTATTCAGTGATTTTACTAGATGAGATTGAAAAAGCGCACCCAGATGTTTTCAATATTTTACTGCAGGTATTAGATGATGGTAGATTGACCGATAACAAAGGAAGAACTGCTAATTTTAAAAATACCATTGTGATTATGACCAGCAATATTGGTTCACACATTATTCAAGAGAATTTTGAGGAGATGACTGATGCGAATAAAGATCAAGTATTGGCTAAAACAAAGGATGAAGTATATCAATTGTTGAAGAGTACCATTCGTCCTGAATTCTTAAATAGAATAGATGAGATATTGATGTTTGAACCATTGAGCAGAGAGAATATTCATCAGATTGTGAAGATACAATTGGCGGGTATTACCAAGCAATTGGCCGAGGCAGGTTTTGCCATCGAAATTACCGAAGAAGCCGCAGATTGGTTAGGTCAGTTGGGTTACGATCCTCAGTTTGGTGCACGACCATTGAAGCGTGTATTACAGAAAAAAGTATTGAACGAATTGTCAAAAAAAATATTGACAGGTGAGGTAAAAAAGGAATCAAAAATAATTGTAGATTCATTTAACAATGAGATTGTTTTTCGAAATTAAATCATATAAAATCTAGTATGAAAGGCCGCCATTTTTGGCGGTCTTTTTATTTTAAACATCATAGGAATTTAATAAAAAGTTAATATTCGTTGCGCAACTTTGTATGAATATGAGAAGTATTTTAATTTTTTTGTTCATGCTCATGTGCGAGTTATTCTTAAAATCAATCAGTCATTGTTTGAGACGATAAAAACTGCAATATTGCGTCGACTTTATTGGAGTGCATTGAGCCTTTGAAAGCAACTGAATTTGGAGAATCATTTATTTGGGGTGCAGCTATTTCTGCAGCTCAAACAGAATCGGCTGCTTTGGCCGACGGCAAAGGTGTGTCCATATGGGATGAATTTTGCCAAGCGCAGAAGGGTCTTTTTTCCTCCAAATTCAGAATAAAGAATAGGCACCATCTTAATTATTCTTCCGATTTTTATGGGCATTTTAAAACGGATATTGATTTGCTAAAATCAATGGGATTTAAACACTTTCGATTTAGTATCGCATGGAGTAGAATTTTACCTGATGGCGAAACAGTTAATTCACAAGGCATTGCTTTTTACCAAGAGGTTATTCAATATTGTATAGATGTTGAAATTGAGCCATGGGTAACACTTTACCATTGGGATTTGCCTGCTGCACTTGAAAAGAAGGGAGGCTGGACCAACAGAGCCATTTTAGATTGGTTTGCCCTTTATGCAACTATTTGTGTCACCCAATTTACCAAAGTAAACTATTGGATGGTGTTAAATGAGCCTTCGGTTTTTGTGGGCGCTGGTTATTTTTTTGGCATTCATGCGCCGGGGAAAACAGGTTTTAGTAATTTTTTCAAAGCTATGCACCACGCCAATTTATGCATTGGGCATGTCTTTAGATTGATCAAAGCAATTAACCCCGAATTAAAGGTAGGTTCCACATTTTCGTTTACACATGTTGAAAGTATTGATGATCAAAAAAGAAATGTGAATGCTGCATTTTTAGCCGATTTATTGATTAACCGTTTGTTTTTTGAGCCCATCATAGGATTAGGGTATCCAAAAGAGGAAATTAAAATATTAGAACAAATAGAGAAATATACAGATCCAGAAGATGCCTTAAATTTAAAGGTGCCACTCGATTTTATTGGCATACAAACCTATACTAGAGAGGTATTTAAATGGAATCCGTTAAATCCTTTTTTAAAAATAAAACAGGTCCCTGCCAAGCTAAGAACTACAGAACTAACTGCAATGGATTGGGAAATATATCCACCATCCATCTACCATGTTCTTAAGAAAATAGATGCCTATCAAATCGGGATACCCTTAATTGTTACGGAAAATGGCATGGCACTGAATGATGCTATAATTGAAGGAGTGATAATGGATGAGAGAAGAATAGATTATTTTCAATTGCATTTAGAACAGGTAAAGAAAGCCATGGATGAAGGTGTCAATTTAAAAGGCTATTTTGCTTGGTCGTTGATTGATAATTTTGAATGGGCCGAAGGTTACCATCCTAGATTTGGACTTGTATATATTGATTTTGAAACTAAAAAACGTACGATGAAAGCAAGCGCACATTGGTTTAAATTCTTTTTACATTGATATTAATCATGTTAGACTTAGGGCAATAAAAATTCTTAAAATTATCTTACCTTCGCACCACATTTTTTAATCTAAATTTAATGAAACTTTATACGGGTCAAACAGACCACTTCGTTAACCGCCACAATGGTGTTGTAGCTCAAGAAGATATTGATGCCATGTTAAAAGTCATTGGCATGTCCTCTATTACTGAGTTGATTGATAAAACCGTGCCTTCGGACATACGTATGCAAGGAGAGATGGCTATTAAGCCAGCAGTAAGTGAGCAACAATTGTTACAGAATCTTAAGAAAATTGCCTCAAAGAACAAAGTCTACAAGACGTATATGGGCACCGGCTATTACAATTGCTTTACCCCAGGTGTGATTTTAAGAAATATCATGGAGAATCCAGGATGGTATACGCAGTATACACCCTATCAAGCGGAGATTGCGCAAGGTCGATTAGAGGCTTTATTAAATTATCAAACCATGGTTATAGACTTAACAGGTTTGCCAATCGCCAATGCTAGTTTGTTAGACGAAGGTACTGCTGCTGCCGAAGCCATGGCCATGTTCAGAACAGTGCACAAAGACGATCACGCCTTAAAATTCTTTATTGATCAAAACAGTTACCCTCAAACCATCGATATTTTAAAAACCAGAGCCAATCCAATAGGTGTTGAGTTGGTATTTGGAGATTACAAAACCGTTAACTTTACCAATGAATATTTTGGTGCTTTTGTTCAATATCCAAACAACGAAGGTAGTATTGAAGATTATAAAGCATTCACAGAAAGTGCGCATGCAGCGGGTGTTATGGTATGTGCTGCTGCGGATTTGTTGTCGCTAACCATGTTAACCCCTCCAGGTGAATGGGGCGCTGACTGTGTGATTGGTAACTCGCAAAGATTTGGTGTTCCACTAGGATTTGGTGGGCCACACGCTGGTTTCTTTGCAACGAAAGATGAATTTAAACGCCAAATTCCTGGTAGAATTATTGGTGTAAGTATTGATAGACATGGTAACAAAGCATTAAGAATGGCTTTACAAACCAGAGAGCAGCACATACGCAGACAAAACGCAACAAGTAATATTTGTACAGCTCAAGTATTGTTGTCGATTATGGCGGGTATGTATGGTGTCTACCATGGACCAGCAGGTGTGAAAAAAATTGCAAACAAAGTACATGGTTTAACCAAGGCTTTAGAAGCTACTTTAGTCTCATTGGGATTTGGACAACACAACACGCAATATTTTGATACGCTATTAGTTAATTCAAACGGTTTGTCTGATGCGATTAAAGCAGAAGCAGAAAAGCATGAAATTAACTTGCGCTATTTTGTTAATGGCAATATTAGTATTGCGATTGATGAAACAACAGAGGTGGCCGATATTTACACCATTGCCTTGTGTTTTGCGAATGCAGCTGGAAAAACAATTGAATTAAGTGCTATCGAAAACCTTGCTAATTCGCAAGAATTGACATGGCCAAGTCATTTAGTACGTGTAAGCAATTACATGACCCATCCAGTATTTAACAAGTACCATAGCGAACACGAAATGTTGCGTTACATTAAATTGTTAGAGAGCAAAGATTTATCATTGTGCCATAGTATGATTTCTTTAGGCAGCTGCACCATGAAATTGAATGCAACGGCTGAAATGATTCCAGTAACATGGCCTGAGTTCAATCAGATTCACCCATTCACGCCTGTGAATCAAGTGGAGGGTTATATGGAAGTAATCAATGAATTGGCGAAAGATCTAGAAGTTATCACTGGTTTTGCTGGCATGAGCTTACAACCTAACTCAGGTGCGCAAGGGGAGTATGCTGGTTTAATGGTTATCAGAGCCTACTTAAATGATATCGGGCAAGGGCATAGAAATGTGGCATTGATTCCTGAGTCGGCACACGGCACCAATCCTGCCAGTGCTGCAATGGCAGGGATGCAAATTGTAATTGTTAAGAATTTAGCCAACGGTCATATCGACTTAAATGATTTATTAGCGAAGTCGGTAGAATACAAAGATAGTTTAGCGGCATTCATGGTTACTTATCCATCTACCTATGGTGTATTCGATGGTGAGATTAAAGAAATTACGGATATTATTCATGAGCATGGCGGACAAGTTTACATGGATGGCGCCAATATGAATGCACAGGTTGGATTAACTAGTCCTGGTTTAATTGGAGCCGATGTTTGTCATTTAAATTTACACAAAACCTTCTGTATACCACATGGTGGTGGCGGTCCTGGTATGGGTCCAATTGGTGTTGCTAAACACTTGGTGCCTTTCTTACCGGGCCATGCAATTATAAAAACGGGTGGTGATAAAGCGATAACTGCGATTTCATCAGCGCCGTATGGCAGTGCAAGTATCTTATTGATTTCCTATATTTATATTAAATTAATGGGCGCTAAAGGATTAAAAGATGCCACTGAAATAGCCATTTTAAACGCCAATTATATTAAGTCGCGTTTAGAGCATGCCTATCCAATATTGTTCAAAGGCGAAAATGGAACTTGTGCCCACGAAATGATTTTGGATACCCGTCCATTGAAAATTAGTGCAGGTATTGAAGCAGAAGATTTAGCAAAACGATTAATGGATTATGGTTACCATGCGCCAACCTTGTCATTCCCAGTAGCAGGCACCCTAATGATAGAACCAACAGAGAGTGAGAGCAAAATTGAGTTAGACCGTTTTTGCGATACCTTGTTAGCGATAAGAAATGAAGTTGCAGAAATCGAAAATGGATCGGTGAGTAGAGAGGACAATGTATTAAAAAATGCACCACATACTGCCATGGAAATTAGCAGTGATAATTGGAGTCATTCATACAGCAGAGATAAGGCTGCCTTTCCATCAGCATCGGTTGTAGCTAAAAAATTCTGGCCAAGTGTGGCAAGAGTTAATAATACGCATGGTGATAGAAATTTGATTTGTGCTTGTTTGCCAATAGAGGCTTACATGACCGAAGCAGCAAACTAATATTAGAAGCCACAGTTGTATAATTTTATCGGTTATCACTGTGGCTTTTTTCATCTCTAAATATTAGACAAAAAGTGTCTAAGAATAAATATATATTAAATTTTAT
>CANMBF010000008.1 GCA_947496065.1 Bacteroidota bacterium | reverse complement strand
GTTGCGAATGTGAGGCACTGGTTTAAGTCCAATTTTAAGGTCTTTGAAATTGGTTCTCTTTCTTACAGGAAAATCATAAACACGCGATTGAGAATCCTTTTGAATCAATACTGCAACACTGCTAAAACAACTTGTTTTGTAAGCCATTTGAGGATCTATTTCAAGATTGTAATTGCCAAGCTTGCTGTTGAATAAAAATTCGCCTCTGCCATCGGTAAAGGCAGCTGCATTTTCATTCACTGCATTGATTTTAACACCGCTTAATAACAAGTCGGTACCTTGCTCATAGGTGCAATTGTTATTCACATCTTCGAACACGCGACCCTTAATACCTTGCGAATAATTAAAACCAATTTCGAGGGTATAAGTACTATCAAATTGACCTTTAAATACAGCGATGTTATTGGTTGAGTATGTGAATTGGTTTCTGCGATGCTCGATTTTAAAACTGCCATACAATGGTTTTAGAACAAGACTGCCATTGGCATCGGTGTTAAATAAACTGAGGGTGCCATTCCTGTTGAATAGGATAGGCGCACTTCGATAAGGTTCACCATTCTCGCGTTTACCATTTTTATTAATGTCGTAAAATGTTTTGAAATTGATAGTGGTTAAAGAATCGGGCGCAACAGCTTTAAAATTAATGGTAGTTGCAATCGCTTGACCAGAAATACAGGCTTTGTCGTAGGCATACAGCGTTAGATTGTCTTCTAATTTATCGAAGTAATTGGCATCCGTTACATTCCAACAATAGTGTAAGGTCTTTTCGCGGGCATTGGAATCTAGTAAACTAAGTTGACCATATTTTGGAAATTTTTTGATGACTACTTTTACGGTATCCTTGTTTTTAGCGGTGGTATCATCCTTTATTTTAATGTCTATGCAAGTATTTTCGCGGGCTTTAATTTGGTAGTCGCGGTAGGTGAGCAGGGTTGGTTTGTTGATGGTTGATTTGTAGGTAACGTGCATCATATCGCGCCTTACATAACCTATGCGTTTGTATTTTCCACTGTCTTTTCTGTACAAATTGACTTGAACAGCAATCACTGCCACTTCAGCACAATTCGTAGGTGTAACAATAAAATTACCGTTTTTAGGATTGAAATTCATGCCTCTTACAGGTAAATTGGTTAAATTCGGAACACAATTCACACTGCCAACTGGCGTGCAATAGGGTACCAATGGTATTTGTTCTGTGTAAGTGCCATAGTAACTGCAATCGGTTTTGTACCATTCTTGCGCTTTTACAAGTTCATAACCCAATGAGTCGCCCGCCAATTGACCATCTGCCAAATAAGATTCACTGTAAGTTTGATTGCACGATAACATGAATTGCGGTTTGTTGATAATGCGAGGCGTTGTAATAGGAGATTTAATGGCAGCGCAAAGATTCAACATGGCATCAACATATAAGGAACCAGAGATTAAAGTTAAGATGGAACCGTTTCTGCAACAAGTGTACAGTGAGAAATTTACTGTACAATAATTTTTAGAAATAAATTTTTTGAAGACCCCAGTATTAAAATCAATGGTATCTAAATAATAATGGACCTCAACACCTTGACCAGAGCCTGTAGAATTAGAAGGATTACAAATTTTTGTAGGGCAATAGGAGGTAATGTCTTCAATCTTTACCCTGGTGGTTTTGGTGCTCACATAAAATGAATCATTGGTAATATACAAATCCATCATGCCCATTGGGGTTGCGCGGCAATCCCTGTAAGCCATAATGGTGACTTCGTATTCTAAATTTTTTAGATGGCGGTAATAAACTTCACCCCCAATTGGAGAAACAGCGCTTAAGGGTTGATAACCTAAAACAAAGAGGATAAAGAGGGGTAGTAGTCTTTTCATATTAAAGTGACACAAAAAAATGAGATTCGTTGCCTAATGGTTTTGAAATCTTTGTAATGGTCTGTCTAACAAAGGTAGAAATAATTTTCATCAAATTCAAATTCGCTCTTTCTCTTTAAAATACATCTGTAATGACCTTTTATCATGCTACTAATTTTTTTATTTAAGGTGTTTTATAAAACCATTTTTAGTTAATTTTGTCTCCCTCATAAGTAAGCACCTCCTTTGGCCAGAATAAGTATCAACATAAAAGATGGATCTGTAAAAAAAGCAGATACAATAATTGGCATCGACCTCGGTACCACCAACAGTTTGGTGGCCATTATCGATTCAGTAAATGGTCAACCCTATTGCCTTTCAAAATCCGATGCCACCATTGTGCCTTCCATTTTGTATTTCAATCCCAACGGAGAAATTAAAGTGGGGAACGCAGCAAAACCGCATTTAATAACAGATCCGCAAAACACCATTTATTCAGTAAAACGTTTGCTCGGTCGCTCCTATACCGATATTCAAGCCCACGCCAATAGTTACGGGTATCGCATTATCGAAGACGAAACCAAAGCCATGATTCGCGTTGAAATGAATGGTAAATTCTATAATCCAATTGAATTATCAGCCTTCATTTTAAAAGCTTTAAAAGAAAATGCCGAAGCGGTGCTTAATACTAAAATTAAAAAGGCAGTTATAACAGTACCTGCTTATTTTAACGATAGTCAACGACAAGCCACGCGCGATGCTGGTAAAATTGCTGGCCTCGATGTATTGCGCATTGTGAACGAACCAACGGCGGCCAGTTTGGCTTATGGGATCGGTTTAAATAAAGATGAAAATAAATGTATTGCTGTATATGATTTAGGAGGTGGTACTTTTGATATTACCATTCTCAGAATTGAGCAAGGGGTATTCGAAGTGCTGGCCACCAATGGCGATACCTTCACGGGTGGTGACGATTTTGACAGGGCCATCGTTATGCAATGGTGTCAAAAATCGGGACTATCAATAGAAACCATCGAGGAAAATAAATCACTTTATCAGTCCATTCGCTTACAAGCCGAGCATGTTAAAAAACAATTATCTACTATTAATGAAGTGGATTGTGAATTGGAAATTGAAGGCAAAAAACACCAATTTAAATATACGATAGAGGAATTTAATTCAGCTATTTCAAGTATTGTATTGCGAACCATTGAATGTTGTAAAATGGCCGTGAAAGATGCAGAAGTTAGCCTAGCGGATATTAATGAAATCGTCATGGTGGGAGGCAGCACCCGTGTGCCTGCGGTAATAAGTGCAGTAAAAGCTTTTTTCAAAAAAGACCAAGTACACAACCAATTAAATCCTGATGAAGTGGTGGCCTTAGGGGCAGCCATTGAGGCAGATATCTTGGCAGGCAATCGGAAAGACTTATTGCTATTAGATGTTACGCCATTGAGTTTGGGTATCGAAATAGCAGGGGGCTTAATGGATACTATTATTCCTAGAAACAGCAAGGTGCCACAACTTGTTGGAAGGCAATATACCACCAGTGTCGATGGGCAAACCAATTTGAAAATTGCCATATACCAAGGTGAACGCGAAATGGTAGGGGATAATAGAAAATTAGGAGAATTTATTTTATCAAATATTCCTGCCATGCCAGCCGGTTTTCCTAAAATTGACATTCAATTTTTACTAAATGCAGATGGGATTCTTAAAGTGAATGCCACTGAATTGCGTTCGAATACAAGTCAAACCATTTCCATTATTCCACAATATGGATTAACCGATGCCGAAGTGGAGCAAATGTTGTTGGACAGTTTTCAAAATGCCGAACAAGACATGCAAAACAGATTATTAGCTGAGTCGCGAACCGAAGCAGAACAGCTAATTTATCAATGTCAGAAATTAATGCAAGCCAATGCCGTTTTACTGACAGAAATTGAAATTAAAGAAACGGAACGCTTATTGAATGAATTAAAAACAGCAATCGCTGGCAGCAATCGTGATACAATAAATGAACAAACCGAACGTTTGAATGATTATACACGACCATTTGCAGAACGTTTAATGGACCATGCCATCGGAAATGCTTTAACAGGTAAAAAATTAGATGCGTTATAAAATTATAATATTAATAGTGTTGCTATGTAGCCAACTGGCGCTTAAGGCGCAAGTGGAGCCACCTATTGAAGCTCCCTTGCAACAACAAAATGTGGATACCGACGAAAAAATTAATACCAAATTAGGTGTTAAATTTACTTTGGGAGGACATACATTGGCAGGCGATGCATTCGATAAATCCAAAGCCATGTATGGATTTGGAGCTGGTGCCTATCAAATTATCGATTTAAATAAAAAGAAAAGTATTCAAATGCAATGGGAATTGAATTTGACTTTTAAAGGCAGTAAATTTGGTAAACCAACTGATACATCGAGCACATATTTTAGTAAAATATCCTTGTCATATGCTGAACTACCTGTTTATTTCAGTTTTAAATTAACAAAGTCAAAACAACCATTGTATGTGCTTGTTGGCGGACAAATTGGTTGGCTCTTCAAAAGCAGTATTACCCAAGGCTTAGGACAGTATGGTGAAGTACTTCATAATAACTTGCCATTTAAGCATGTCGACTTTTCACCAGCCATTGGTTTTCGAAAGGATTTAGGAAGTGGTATTGCAATGCAGTTTACTACCAAATATGGCTACACCAATATTTATACTGGTAAATTTAATACCAATCCCGCATACATCAATGTGTTTCCACAATTCAAAGATGGGACGCACAATGCGCACAATTTGAGCTTCGAATTGGCCTTTTTATTTTAGTAGTGGGCAACTTTACAGCACTTATATTTAATTACTGAAGGAATTAAAAAAACCTTTTTTAAAGGCGGTCTCTTTTTTTGATGGTCACTTTTGCTGGAAATATTAAAAAGGGACTGCTATAAAACGTAACGCTTTAATTTTTTCGCCTTACTTTTGCACCGTGAATTTTAACCGTAAACAATTAAGCGACGATCAGTTACTTACACTTTATAAAAATATTCTTTATCCCCGTATCATAGAGGATAAAATGCTCATATTACTTCGCCAAGGTAAAATTGGTAAATGGTTCAGTGGCATTGGTCAAGAGGCCATCTCTGTTGGCGTAACGATGGCTTTATTAGAGGATGAATACATTTTGCCATTGCACCGAAACTTGGGTGTATTTACGACACGTAAAGTGCCTTTCAAAAAATTATTTGCCCAATGGCAAGGTAAGAAATCTGGCTTTACCAAAGGTCGCGACCGCAGTTTTCACTTCGGCACCAATGAGTACCATATTATTGGTATGATTTCACACTTAGGAGCTATGTTGGGAGTCGCCAATGGCATTTCACTCGCTCACTTACTCAATAAAGAGAAAAAGATCAGTGTGGTATTTAGTGGCGATGGTGGCACTAGTGAAGGCGATTTTCATGAAGCCATGAATGTTGCTGCAGTTTGGAGTTTACCAGTTATATTTTTAATCGAGAACAATGGCTATGGCTTAAGCACACCCAGCAATGAGCAATTCCGTTGCAAACAATTTATTGATAAAGGCATTGGCTACGGCATGGAGGCTTATCAAGTTGATGGCAATAATATTTTAGACGTCTATAATAAAGCCGTTGAATTGACAGAGAGCATGCGCAATGCGCCTCGCCCTATTTTGTTAGAATGCATGACCTTCCGTATGCGCGGTCATGAAGAAGCAAGTGGCACGAAATATGTACCGCCTCATTTATTCGAAGAATGGAAACAAAAAGATCCCATTGATAATTTTCAACAATACCTTGTAAACGAAGGCATTTTAAATGAGCAATCAATAGAGCAAATTTACGATGAACTAAAACAGGGCATGGACGATGATTTGGCGGAAGTTTTTGCAGAGCCCGAAATCATTGCCGATGAACAAGAAGAATTAAATGATGTATATGCAGAATATACCCAAGAAATTATAGCCCCTGCAACATCAAGCATGAGCGATAAACGCTTGGTAGATGCCATTTCAGATGGTTTAAAACAATCGATGGAACGCCATTCTAATACAGTTCTAATGGGGCAAGATGTGGCTGAATACGGTGGTGTTTTTAAAATTTCTGATAATTTTTATAAACTGTTTGGTAAGGAGCGTGTAAGAAATACACCCATCACAGAGTCTTCTATTTTAGGAGCTGGTTACGGTTTGGCCATTAAAAAATACAAGGCCATTGTCGAAATGCAATTTGCCGATTTTGTAACTTGCGGGTTTAACCAAATTGTTAATAATTTAGCCAAGAGTCATTACCGCTGGGCACAAGCTGCCGATGTGGTAGTGCGCATGCCAACAGGCGCTGGCGTAGGAGCCGGACCGTTTCACAGTCAGAGTACAGAGGCTTGGTTTTTTCATGTGCCAGGTTTAAAAATTATTTATCCTTCGAATCCAGCAGATGCAAAAGGTTTATTATGTGCCGCCATTAACGATCCCAATCCTGTGATGTTTTTCGAACACAAGGGTTTGTACAGAAGCATTGAAGGTCAAGTGCCTGATGATTATTATACCATAGAAATAGGAAAGGCATCGATAGCAGCATCGGGCAATGACTTAAGCATTATAACCTACGGTTGGGGTGTTCATTGGGCCTTAGAGATATGTTCGCAATTAAACATCAATGCAGAGATTATTGATTTAAGAACACTTTTGCCATGGGACAAAGAGGCCGTTAAAACAGCGGTAGAAAAAACAGGTAAAGTATTGGTATTGCACGAGGATACCATGACAGGTGGTATAGGTGCAGAGATAGCAGCATGGATCAGCGAACATTGTTTTAAATCGCTCGATGCGCCTGTCAAACGTGTGGCAAGTTTAGACATGCCTGTGCCTTTGGCCAAAGACTTAGAGGATCATTTCTTAGCGAAGAACCGCTTGAAAGATGCACTTCAGGAATTGAATGAATGGTAATTTAAATCCATAATATCGAAAACCATTGCAAGAAAAAAAAATATTTAAATTATTTTGCTTATCGGTTACCGTAAAAATTGCAATCGCTTTATTAACTGTTTTATTTGTTAACAATAGTTGGTTTAAAAATGGCGATGATCATTTGTTATGGAGTAATCTAAATTGGCAACATATTTGCGAAATTTATTTTAATTCAGATTCTGGATGGTACAAAGTCATTGCAGAAAATGGCTATGCGCATGTACCACTGAGTGATAGTAGTAATTGGAGTGCACCGAATTTGCATTTTGCTTTCTTTCCAACATTCCCAATGTTTATTCGTTTAATCATGGAAATTTCAGGCATGGGATTTTACAGCGCAGCCTTCTGTTTGAATATAATGGTCCTGTATCCTTTGGTAAGGTATTTTTATTTGTTCATGTTGCAATATGGAATCGAAGCAAGGAAAGCTTTTAGGGGTATAGTTTTATTTTTACTTTTTCCATTTTCAATGCATATTTATTTCATTTACACTGAAGCCTTATTTTTCACTTTAGTGATCGCTAGCTTTTTTTTCATTGCAAAAAAACAATGGATTAAATTTGCAATATGCGCTACATTGTTAACCCTTACACGGCCCAATGGATTAATATTAATTATTCCTTTTATCTTATACATAATTGAAACCAATGGAGGGTTTAAGTGGAGCAACATTAAAGTCATGTTGAAGCATCCATTTGTATATACTTTAATCGCTATGCCATTGGCTTTTTTTATTTGGATGGTTATACAACATGATATCACAGGCAATTGGATGGCTTCTGCTGCTGCCCAATCAGGTTGGAAAAAACATTGGATGTTCCCATTGTTGGCCTTGTTTAGAAATGGATTTTGGCAAGAGCAATTGGCTTCTATTTATTCAATCTTGGTAATGTTGGTGGCCATTTATTGTTATAAAAAATGGGCACCTTCAATCAATGTCTTTGTTTGGATCATCATCTTATTGCCTTTATCTGCTGGTTCAGTGATCAGCATGACCAGATATCTTTCAATTTTATTTCCTTATTATTTGCAAGTAACTGCTTCCAATTGGATGAATAAGCATTATAAGGCAATCATTGTTCTATTCATAATTCTACAACTTGGGGTCTTAAAATTATGGATAGAGGATAACAGCTTGATGTATTAAATTGTCTATAAATTTATCTCAATTATTCATTCAACAATTGCATTTTTGCAGAACAATTAATGGAACTAGGTACAATTTATAACAATTGGTTAAATTTGGGGAGGGCCATTACCCTTGTTGAAAATAATTATGAGGAAGGCCGTGCCTTGCTGAATGCTTTGCCATTTAATACTTCGACTCCCGTAGTTGGAATTACTGGCCCTCCAGGCGCAGGAAAAAGCAGTTTGGTGAACGCACTCATTACCTATTTACTCAAACAAAATTTAAAAATAGGTGTCATTGCTGTAGATCCAACTTCGCCATTTAACTATGGTTCATTATTAGGCGATAGGGTGAGAATGGCCGAACACTTCAATAATGATAATGTCTACATTCGATCTTTAGCAACACGCGGTAGTTTGGGTGGTTTATCTGCAAAAATTTATGAAATAACAGATGTGATGCGCCATGCAGGGTTCGATGTTATATTTATTGAAACGGTTGGCGTTGGTCAAAGCGAAGTTGAAATAGCAGGTTTAGCGGATACAACCACTGTGGTTTTAGTGCCAGAAGCAGGTGATGAGGTCCAAACATTGAAAAGCGGTTTGATGGAAATTGCCGATATTTTTGTGGTTAACAAAAGTGATAGAGAGGGTGCCGATATTTTTATTCGCAATTTAAATGCCCTGGTGCATCAAAAACCTGTCAGTAATTGGAATATTCCTGTTTTGAAAACCATAGCGACTGCACAACAAGGTATAGAGGAATTATGGATGGCTATAGAAAAACACAATACCTTAAAAGAAAACAAGGAGCATCGACAATTGTTGTTATTAGAGAAAGCCATACAATTGATACAAAACGAAAAGATGAAGAGTATAAATAAACAGCATTTAAAGAATAATCTTGGTTTGGCAGCCGAACAACAAGGTTTTAATTTATACCAATACATCAAAGCCTATTTAAATTAAGAAATGATAGCAATACTGAGCGGTTCTGCCCGCAAAAACAGCAACACCATGCGTGTTGCCAAAGCAATAAAAAACACTATTCTTGAAAGATCACCCAATGAATCTATACATATTGTAGATTTTAATGGGTACGATATACCTTGCATCAACCAAGGTGAGATGAATCCTAATGACCTTTCGCCATGGCAGTCAGAGCTTTTCAATACGATGCACGAGGCCGATCTGATTTTTATTTTAACACCAGAATACAATTGGTTTCCTAGTGCCGAAATAATTCAGATGCTACACACCTTTGGCGATCGCCCCTATGCCAGTGCCTGGGAAGATAAATTATTTGTGACATGCGGTGTATCAAACGGAAGAGGTGGACGTATGCCAGCGGTTCAACTAGGATATTCGATTAATAAAATAATCAGTGTTTTTAATTTTGAAAGTGTGGTAAGTGCTAAAATATTTGAGTCACAATTCACACAAAAAGTAATTGATGAAAACGGCCATTCTTTAGGAAATGAAGAATACGATAAAGGCATACGAGCTTTTGTGTCTTATAATTTAAATTTGAGCATCAGGCTTAAAAAATGAGTTTAAAACAAGAAAGTCCTAATAGAATTATTAAAAAAAATGCTTTAATTTGCAGTGATTTATGAAAAATTTAAAAGCGAACGAACTGGTAGCCCAAATAATAAAAGAGATTGAGAAAAACAGCGTTAAACCTGAAAAATTAATCCCTCTGCTTAAGGAATTGCGTGAATTGGCTAAAACAGAAGAAGATCCTTTGTTAATCCGTTCAATCCGTTTGGTCTGTGAGCACCTAGAGATCAATGGTGGTTGGGAATTTCAAACACTTGAAGACAGTGAAGAAGTTGAAGAGAATTTAACCTATCTGATTTCACTGTATGAAAAAAGCGATAACAAATACAACCGTGATGAGATTCGTGAAATAGCGAATAACATGACCGCTGCAGCTTAATTTGACTGCTCAATTTCGCCATATTGTCAATTTTGTTTTATTGTTGCTTGTAGTAGTTTACAGCACACCCATTCAATTTTTGCATAATTGCGACCGTTTCAACGAGCACCATGTATCAGCAACCATAGAATCGCAACACCACGAATGCTATCTGTGTGATATCCAATTAACTAGTTTTATTTCTACTGCCCCCTTGGTTTTTAAAGCCATCTTATTGGCATTAGCTGCTTTTGTGGCCACTTTTTATCAACTTAAACTTTCTCAATTCAATCAACAAATTTCGAATAAGGGTCCGCCTGCATTGAGTTATCTCTCATAACTTTTTCTCATAACCCATTTATTCACCTTTAACCCATGACATTTTCCTATGGGTTAATTTAAAAAAAATTTGTATTGAAATCAATCGTCATTACCTTACAATTATTATTCGCATTTTCACTTTTTAGTCAAAAAAGTGACTGTCATTTAACGCTCAAAGGTTTGGTCGTAGACAGTGTCGATAATAAACCCTTGAGCCTTACAAACATTGAGTTAATCGGTATTAAAGGCAAATCAATTTCGACCGATAAGCTAGGGCAATTCATCTTTGCTAATTTGTGTAGCGATAGTCTTGAATTACACATTAGCCATTTGCAATGCGAACATATTCATCTGCGTTTTAAATTAACAAAGGATACTTCCATTGTCATTTACTTACAACATAGCAACCATGCCATTGGAAAAGTAACTTTTACAGCCAAGGCCGAACAAGACAATTTAGATAAATTGAATCTGAGAAAACTCGACATGCAAAAAGGTGGCAGTATTTCAGAACTAATGCAAGGCATTGGAGGCATTACACTGCTTAAAACAGGTGGTACCATTTCTAAGCCAATGGTCAATGGGTTGCACAGCAATAGGGTCATTGTTTTAAACAATGGCATCCGTCAGGAGGGTCAGAATTGGGGCATGGAACATGCGCCCGAAATAGATGCTTTTTTAGCCACCGAAATAGAATTGCTAAAAGGGCCAGATGCCTTGCGTTATGCGGCCGATGGGGTTGGTGGTGTTCTAATGGTAAGACCAGCTTCTGTTTTTAATGAAAAAGCCAATCAATTAAAAGGGGAATTCAATTTAATTGGTGCAACCAATGGAAGAGGAGGCACTAGCTCTCTTATTTTAGGAAGCCAATTGTTTAAACTACACCCAATTTATTGGCGAGTACAAGGTACCCTCAAAAGAAGTGGTAATTTAAAAACACCAGATTATTTTCTTGCCAATACAGGGACCTCTGAAGCCAATTACTCTGCAGCGCTCGGTTATCAAAACGAGCGACTGAAATTTGAAATTTTTTATAGTGCCTTTCAAACAAAAATTGGCATTTATAAAGGCGCACATGTAGGCAATATCAACGATTTATTGAAAGCCTTTGAATCGGATACACCCATGTACAAGGCTGATTTTACTTATGCAATCGACCGTTCTTATCAGCAAGTAAATCATCAATTGTTAAAAACCAATGCAGAATGGCAGTTGAATTCTAGTAGCAGTGTTCAACTCACCTTGGCCTATCAAAAAAACCACCGCCAAGAATATGATGTATTGCGCACTTCAAATGCTTTTAAAGGACCAGATTTCGATTATTATATCAATACCCTAACAGGTGATTTGGCCTTCGTTAAAACAAATCTGCACAAGGTAAAGTGGACCGCGGGGCTGAATGCCATTCACCAAGCCAATAGCTATACGGGTAGATTTTTTATTCCGGGTTTTTACAACAAAGGTGCTGCCGCATATTTTATAGCTGAAAGAACATGGGCCAAATGGCAATTAGAGACTGGCTTTAGATATGATTATAAACACATCACCGCTTATTTATGGCGTGGAAATAATTTAAGCGTTCGCAATTTGCAATTTAATAACGCCACCTATGCCTTTCAGCTTCACTATCAAAAAAGTAAGGCCTTGGAATACATTTTCTCAAGTGCAAGTGCTTGGCGGCCGCCTGCACCCAATGAGTTATACAGCAACGGTTTGCACCAAGGTTTAGCAAGTATAGAAATTGGCGATTCTGCATTAAAACCAGAACGCTCATATCACAATGCTTTTCAATTAAAATACAACACAAAGAAAATTAAGATCGAAGCCGAAGTGTATCAAAAGTACATTCTTGGGTTTATCAATTTAGTACCTTCAATGCCACCACAATTAACCATTCGAGGGGCTTTTCCTGTCTATGAATACGTGCAACAAAATGTGCGAATGTCTGGATTGAACATGGCCATGAAACTCGATTTGAAAAAA
This sequence comes from Bacteroidota bacterium, assembly GCA_947496065.1. GTDB lineage: Bacteria > Bacteroidota > Bacteroidia > NS11-12g > UBA955 > JABMMZ01. The sequence continues at coordinate 76,840 of CANMBF010000008.1, read as the reverse complement.
TTCTATTATGTAAAATTAAGTTCTAATTTATTGGTGGCAAGCGAACTTAATACCCATGCACCATTGAGCCAAATGCCGCCATTTTCTGGTAAGTTAACGGCTGGCAAAAGTACCAAGAAATACATGTTTCAGCTGTGGGGGCAAGGGGTTGCAAAACAATACAGGTATCTCCAAGGGTCCGATTATGTGGCTCCACCAAAAGGTTACGTATTGTGGGGGTGCGACCTTTCAACAGAATTTAAAATTAAACTACAACCCTTCAGATTCAATTTATCCATCAATAATTTACTGAGTTCAAAATACCGATCTTACCTTAATAGGTTTAGATACTTTGCCGATGAGCCAGGCTTTGGCTTAACCGCTCGCTTAATTATGCCTTTGAATTGCAATCTAAACAACAACAAAAAATCAAAATAAAAAAATCCCAAACCAAATGAAAAAAAATCAAAAAAAATCGATCCTTCTTATTGCCATCATTACTTTAAGCTTTGGTGCATGTAAAGAAAAAACACCTTCTCCAACAACACCACCGCAGAATGAATCTGAATTAATTACCACTGTTAAATTGGTATTTACCGACACAGCTACTAAGGCCGTGAGCACTGCTGTTTTTTCTGATTTGGATGGCCCTGGTGGTAATGCGCCAACCCAATTTGATACCATTCGACTAAAGCCTAACACAGTTTATCAAACCGCTATCTATCTGTTAGATGAAACCAAAACCCCTGTCGATTCTATTTCAAATGAAGTACTTGAAGAGGGGCAAGACCACCTGTTTGTATTTACAAAAGCGGGGGTCAACCTAAATATTCAAATAACCGATAGAGACATCAATAGTTTGCCGATTGGTTTGTTGTCGTATTGGTCGACTGCCGCAGTTTCGAATGGTGCTGTGGCAGTAGCACTTAAACATCAGCCAGGCGTTAAAGATGGCTCTGCTGCTCCAGGTGAAACTGATGTTGAGATTTTGTTTCCTTGTAAAATTCAATAAGTATTTTTCGAACACAGTTTGTATCGCTTAACTTTGCCCAACATGTCAGCAGAATTTACCGATATGATCGGACGACAAGTGGTACTTGAAAAAGCGCCAGAGCGCATCGTTTCATTAGTGCCTTCGCAAACCGAATTGCTTTATACACTAGGTGTAGGTGATAAAATAGTGGGTCAAACTGTTTTTTGCGTTCATCCCAAAGAAGGCTTTAAAACAACTACCAAAGTAGGAGGGACTAAGAAAATAAAATACGATGTTATTGCGGAATTAAAGCCAGATTTAATTATTTGCAACAAGGAAGAAAATACAAAAGAGATAGTCGAAACACTTGCAAAGTCATACCCTGTATGGGTAAGTGATATTTACAATCTTAAGGATAATTCAGAGATGATTTTAAAAATAGGCAACTTAGTTGACCAATTTCCGAAAGCGCTCGAAATTGTAAAGGAGATAGAAAAGAACTTTTCTTATTTAATGTTCGAACAAAAGAAGCGGTGTTTATATTTGATTTGGAAAGATCCTTATATCGCAGTGGCATCCAATACGTTTATTCATGAAATGTTAGGTTATGCAGGTTTTGAAAACTGTTTGTCGCATAAAAAACGCTATCCCGAGATTGATATAGAAACCATGAAGGGACTCGATCCTGAAGTTGTTTTATTGTCATCAGAACCTTATCCCTTCGCTGAAAAGCACATGGCAGAATTGCGATTGATTTATCCTAAAGCAGACATCAAATTAGTAGATGGCGAAATGTTTAGTTGGTATGGCAGTCGCATTGCACATGCCCCTGAATATTTTGCGGCTATGTTTAATACAAATTAAATGGCTTAAAAATTGTTGAAACTATGTTTTTTGCCCTCGCTTGTAAAACTTAACTTTGCACCAGATGGAATTAGCAACATTAGAACAAGCCCAACAATTGGGATTATTGCCCGAAGAGTTTGACAAAATCACCTCTATCCTTGGAAGAACACCAAACTTCACCGAATTGAGTATCTACTCAGTGATGTGGAGCGAGCACTGCTCTTATAAAAACTCTATTACTTTACTAAAAACTTTGCCAAAAGAAGGACCCTTTATGTTGGCCAAAGCGGGTGAAGAAAATGCAGGTTTAGTAGACATTGGCGATGGCTTAGCATGTTGCTTTAAAATCGAATCGCACAATCACCCTTCTGCCATCGAGCCCTATCAAGGAGCGGCAACTGGTGTAGGTGGTATCAATAGAGATATTTTCTCTATGGGCGCGCGTCCAATTGCACAACTTAATTCATTGCGTTTCGGTAATATCAATACAGCCCGTACACAATGGTTATTGAAAGGCGTTGTAAAAGGTATTGGCGATTACGGTAATGCTTTTGGTATTCCTACCGTTGGTGGCGAAGTGTATTTTGATGATTGTTATGAAACCAATATTCTCGTAAATGCCATGAGTGTTGGTATTGCGAAAGTGGGTACAACTATTTCGGCCATTGCCGAAGGAAATGGCAATCCAGTTTATATTTTTGGTGCGGCTACTGGTAAAGATGGTATACACGGTGCTGCGTTCGCAAGTAAAGATATTTCTGCCGATAGTATCAACGATTTGCCGAGTGTGCAAGTGGGCGATCCATTCTGGGAAAAATTAATTTTAGAAGCTTCAATGGAGCTCATAGAAACAGGTGCTATCATCGGTATGCAAGACATGGGTGCCGCAGGTATTACTTGTAGCACGAGCGAAATGGCCGCTAAAAGTGGAACAGGCATGATAATCCATTTGGACAAAGTGCCAATGCGTCAACCAAACATGAAGGGTTGGGAAGTATTGCTTTCTGAAAGTCAAGAACGCATGCTGGTAATTTTACATAAAGGAAAGGAACATTTAGCAGAGGGCATTTTTAAGAAATGGGAATTAACATATAACCAAATTGGAGAGGTGACTGAAAGTGGTCGCGTTCAATATTACATGAACGGCGAACTAGAAGCAGATATACCTGCAGAAAGCTTAGTGCTTGGTGGCGGTGCTCCAATTTATAAAAGAGAGTGGACAATACCAACCTATTTCGAAAAAATTAAAGCGTATGCAATGGATGCCATTGCGCAACCACAAGATTTGAAAGAAGTAGCGCAATTCTTAATGCAGTTGCCAAACATCGCTTCAAAAAATTGGATATTCAATCAATACGATAGCATGGTAGGTACAGTGAATCAAAGTACCAATATGCCGAGCGATGCTGCAGTCGTGCGTGTTAAAGGGAGTAAAAAATCGTTGGCTTTAACAGTTGATTGTAACAGTCGCTATGTGTATGCCAATCCAGAAGTGGGTTGCGCCATAGCAGTAGCCGAAGCCGCTAGAAATATTATTTGTACAGGGGGTAAACCAAGCGCTGTTACCAATTGTTTAAACTTTGGCAATCCATATGATACTGAAGTGTATTACCAGTTTAAATACAGTATCGAAGGCATGAGCAAAGCCTGCTTAAAATTTGGTACACCTGTAACTGGCGGTAATGTTAGTTTTTATAACCAAAGCAGCGAAGGTGTGGCAGTTTATCCAACGCCAACCATAGGTATGGTCGGTATCATAGAAGATATAAAGCACCAAACTGGTTCAGCATTTAAAAACGATGGTGATTTAATTTATCTAGTAGGAAAATCGCACAACGATATTGGCAGCAGCCAGTATTTAGCAAAATATCACAAAGTGGAATTCTCTCCAGTACCATATTTGAACTTGGATGAAGAAAAACAATTACACGATGCCGTATACAATGTCATCACAAGTGATTTAGTGCAATCTGCACACGATCTTAGTGAGGGTGGTTTATTTGTTACTTTAGCGGAATCTGCTATGCAATCAGGCAAAGGCTTTGATATTTGTACAGATGCCAATTTTAGATTAGATGCTTGGTTATTTGGCGAGGCCCAAGGTAGAATTACTGTTTCAGTAAAACCAGAAAATAAAGCTGCTTTCGAATCTGCAATTAAAACCATGGGAGTTGAATTGCTCCACATTGGAACTGTAAAAGGAACTGAGATGGTAATTAACAGCGAAAGCTATGGCAGCATTGAGTCGTATAAGAATTTATACAACAATGCCATTGCTAAAATAATTGGAGTTTAAAAATCCTTTTAAAAATAGAATGTTTCATTAATGCAATTTTACTATTATGAAACAATTTGCTTTACATTAACCTAATGTCTTAATCTTAACATAATTTCATTAATTTAACCCATATATCATAATTTTTAATTAACCATAGGCATAAATCTGCTTGTTTATTTTGCAAACAATATACAACACGATTTATGAAAAAAATTATAATAATATTGCTTCTAACTTTTTCGACTATCTCTTATGGTCAAAAGTTAATTACTAAATGGACCTTTGATAACTCAAGTAATATACCAGATTCCGGTCAAGGCAATATTAATAATGTAGGTGGTGTAGCTTTTACATCATTTGTTGGAGGCAATCCTTCAACAGGTAAAGCGTATGGAACTAATACGTATCCAGCACAATCGCAAAACAATGAAAAAGCTGGTATTAGATTTAGAATTTCTACCCAAGGATACAAGGATATTAATTTCAGTTTCGAACAATATAATAGTAATACCTCTTCAAAGAAAACCATGGTTTTGGTTTCTACAGATAGCGTTAATTATACAAAGGTGGATAGTTTAACTGTTACCGCTGGCAGTGCTTGGTTTTCCAAGTCAATTGATTTTAAATCAATAACATCATTAAATAACAAGTCAGATATCTATGTTCTATTAGTGTCTTCATTTGTTGGTTCTCAATATGCAGCAACTGGTTCAGCAAGTACATATGGCACTGCTGGAACTTGGCGTTTTGATAATGTAAAATTTTATGGAAATATTTCTGCGAGTCCAAGTTCTAAACCCAAATTAAATATTACATCCGTAAAATCATCACTCTTTGAATTTAAAACAGATACCGCAACAATCGTTTTTAAGTTAAGTGATACCGCAAAAGTGAATGTTAAAAATAAAGTTAATTTAACGGGAACTGGCATTACTGCGGGCGATTACATTTGGCTTGGAAGAGATACCTTAAAAATACGTAAAGGTTATTATTCTGATACACTTAAACTTAAGATCGTAAATGATGTGACTATTGAGAGCCTTGAAACGGGTATTATTTCTATTGTAAATTTAGATACCAATATAATTTTAGGGACCAATATCAATCTTTCTTTGGTAGATGATGATGTTGTTAGCGTGCTTATTTCAACGTTGCAAGGCAAAGGCAATATTAGCCCAGTGCTCAATAGTTTGGTAACCACAGAAGGCGTTGTTACGGCTGATTTACAGGGCACAAATGAACAAGGTGGATTTTATATGCAGGATCTTACTCCAGACAATGATTTGTCTACATCTGATGGTATTTTTGTTAGCAGTCTTATAGCTGTTGCCGAAGGTGATTTGGTTAAGGTAAGTGGTAAAGTAATTGAAAATTTTAATCAAACAATTATTACCCAAGTAACCTCTATCAGTATACTTTCATCAAATAAATCGATTGCTCCTGTTAATTTAATATTTCCAATGGATTCCCTAAGTTCAATGGAGAAATATGAAGGGATGAAAATAAAAGTAAACCAACAACTAACAGTTACTGAAAATTATCAACTTGGAAGATACGGTGAAATAACAACTTCTGTAAATGGCAGACTTGTAAACCCAAGTAATATTATTGATCCTAATGATAATTTAAAAGATGGTAATAATTATTCTGGTACATCAAACGTTGCTGCTTTGTTGGCTGCTCAATCATTAAATAACCGAAGTAAGTTACTAATTTGTGATAAATTGAGTATCCAAAATCCAAACCCAATTCCTTTCATAGACCCAATTGAAAAAACCTTAAGAAGCGGTTCCACAATTGATTCTCTTGTTGGTGTTCTTGGCTATGATTTTGGAAATTATAGACTTTATCCTGCAATTGGCCATCCGAAATTTAAATACGCTGTGCGACCATTAGCGCCAAACATTGCGAATTCGAATGTTAAAATATCAGGGTTTAATGTTCTAAATTATTTTAATGGCGATGGCAAAGGGACTGGTTTCCCAACAGCAAGGGGAGCGGCAACACTAAATGAATTTCAAAGACAAAAATCAAAGATTATTGCTGCTATGAAGGCGCTTGATGCAGATGTGTTCGGTTTAATGGAAATGGAAAATGATGGTGATAGTGCCTTGTCGGCAATTAATGATATAGTATCAAGTTTAAATACTGCTTATGGAAGTAAAGCCTATGACTATATACGCGATTCTAAAGGCGCCAACGGTAACCCGGGTACAGATGCAATTAAGGTTGCCATAATTTATAAGGTTTCGAATGTTACGCCTTTTGGTTTATCAATCAGTCATAATGATCCTTCCTTTACCTTGCTTGGTCGTCCACCATTGTCACAAACATTTGTACTAAATAGTAATGGCGAAAAATTCTCAGTTGTCGTTAATCATTTTAAATCAAAAGGTTGTTCGGCTTCTCCTGCAGATCCGCTTGATATCGACCAAAATGATGGTCAAGGTTGTTTTAATGCAACAAGAAAAAAGCAAGCTACCGCCTTAGTTACATTCATTAATATCATCATTCAACAAAGTAATGATAGTGATGTTATAACGATAGGTGATTTTAATGGTTATGAGCAAGAAGATCCAATTGATATTTTAAGAGCAGGCAAATTAAAAAGTCTTGTTAATGAGACATACTCTTATGTATTCGATGGTCAATCAGGTTCTTTAGATCATGCTTTTGCGACATCATCAATGCATAGAAGCCTGACAACTGCAACCAAATGGCATGTAAACTGCGATGAACCAATGATTATTGATTATACTTTAACTTTTAAAACGCAAGATTTATATACTCCAATCGCCTACCGTTCATCCGATCATGACCCATTAATTGCAGGGTTTAATTTGGTTAAAAAAGTATCTTCAATTGTAAAAGCAAATTTAATTTCAGATATTAATGTTTATCCTCAACCCAACAAAGGTATTTTTGCTATCGCGTCAGGTAGTTTAGAAAATTTTGACATCATGATTTATAATATGACAGGTCAACTTGTATACAATGAAAGCGGCTTGACTAATAAAAGTTTAGTGTCTACAAATTTGCCAAAGGGTATTTATTTCCTGCATATTTTGGCCGCAGATTCAAATAAAGTGTTAAGATTAATAATCCAATAGCTTTCCATACTAATTTTAGCATGCGTCAAAAAAATGTATATTTTTGAGCAATGGAAAAAATAGTCGATTATATTTCAATCAATAAAGCTTGTTGGAATGCGAGGACAGAACATCATATCGAATCAGAATTTTATCAACTCGATGCTTTCATAAAAGGCGCAAGCTCCTTGAACGCTGTTGAACTAGATTTGTTGGGTGATATCAAAGGCAAAAAAATATTGCATTTGCAATGCCATTTTGGAATGGATACGCTTTCATTGGCCCGATTGGGCGCTGAAGTAGTGGGAGTCGATTTATCCGATAAAGCAATTGATAAGGCCAAAGAACTAACAAATCAATTGAATTTAGAAGCAAGGTTTATTTGTTGCGATTTATACGAATTACCACAGCATTTAAATGAAACTTTCGATATTGTATTTACAAGCTACGGCACCATCGGTTGGTTGCCCGATTTAGATAAATGGTCAGCAGTGGTTTCCAAAATGTTAAAACCCAATGGTCAATTTATAATGGCCGATTTTCATCCGTATGTATGGATGTACGACAATGACTTCACCAAAATTCAATACAGTTATTTTAATGTTGAGACCCTTGTAGAAACAGAAAGTGGAACCTATGCCGATAAAGAAGCACCGATTGAAACCCAAAGCATAGGATGGAACCATCCCATAAGCGAGATACTAAATAGCTTGATTGCCAATGGTGTTATGATTCAGAAATTTAATGAATATGATTACTCACCCTATAATGTGTTTCCAGGCATGGAAGAATTTTCAAAAGGTCAGTTTAAATTTACACAATTCGACAGAAAATTGCCATTGATTTACGCCATTGATGGTGCAAAACTTTAGGACGTTTATATTTGGTGTTTTTGCCAGTATTGTTTGCCGTAACTGCAAAAAATTTCTTCGCCCGACTTGATTTTTCGCGTGGCCACTAAACAAATATTTTCATTGTCATCTAATGCTATTCTAGCATTGTTTTTAAAGGCATTGTGCAATTTCGAAAAGCCTGTTGCATCATTTGCATATTTAGCAAAACATTTCACCTTTTTTGAATCCATAATTCTGCCATCTAACATTTTGATGAAATACTGATCTTGTTTCTTATTGGCTCTTAATAAAGCCATAGAGTCAGTTAAAATTTCGCCCTTAAATAAAGCAATTATTTCGTCTTTGTAAATTGGAATTGCGGTATGTAAACCCTTGCCAGAATTGGGTAGTTGAGAGGTTTCTATGTATAGATAACTAGCTTCACTAGCTTCTATGGCATTGGTTAAGTATGTTTTCAAAAGGGGTTGCTTTAGGAGATAGGTGCGTTTTGCTTTTCCTTTAAGGTTTGTTGCAAGGTGTTTAAAAAGACAGCTGAATCTTGGGCACCTGAGACCGCATATTTTCTATCAAATACAAAAAATGGGACACCTTGCACATCTATGGCTTCGGCTTCTTTGATGTCTTCAATTACAGCATCACAATACATTTCCGAATCGAGTATTTTCTCAATTTCATTTGCATCCAATCCAATCTCAGTTCCTATGTCCATCAATGTATTTTTATCATCCATGTTTTTACCTTCTGTAAAATAGGCTTGATATAATTTTTCTTCAGCTGCATCTTGTTTTCCCATTGATAAGGCGTAATGCGAAAATCTATGGGCATCAAAAGAATTGGCAACCACTGATTTGTCAAGATGGTATTCAAGTCCCACTTGCTTTGCCATTTGGCTAACTTGTGCATTCATTTGTTGGGCTTGTTCAATACTAATGCCTTTGTGCGTGGCTAGGTATTCATCGATATTTATCTTTGTATCAGTAACCAAATCTGGAGAGAGTTGGAAACTTTTCCAAATAATTTCTACTTCATCCTTGCTTTCAAATTGTGATAAGGCTTGTTCAAATTTCTTTTTACCTATGTAACAGAATGGGCACATAATATCACTCCATATCTCCACACTCATTTTTTTTACATTACTCATTTTGCTTTTGTTTTTTTAATTTTCAATTAGTATGCTCTGCACCGCATTATAGGTTAAAGATTCTACCTTTATTAAATAAAAGCCAGCTTTAAACTTCGATTCTGTATTGATGCTTATTTCATGGTTGTTTTCTATTGTTTCAGTTAAAAGTACTTTGCCCGAAAGGTCCATTAATTGAATAGTTGCAAAAGTGCAATACTTAGGTAATAGTAATTTGAAATTACCTTTATTTGGATTTGGTATTATTATAATTTGTGATTTGTAAGATATATCGTTAATACCAATCATTACATCATTTACCGTTATACAAACTGAAGTGTCTCTGCAAGCACTGTCTGCGGTTTCTAAAGCATAAGAACCATTAACGGGTGTAGTATAACTTTTTTGTGTAGCACCATTAATAGGCACGACAGTACCCAATTGACAGGTCATCCATTGATAATTGCCGGTGAGTTTTGCTGCCGTTAAAGTTGCAACAGATTTATTGATAGTGGTATTGATTTGCGGTATGGTAAGTGTAAAAGTTAAAATACTATCACATCCTAAATAATTCACCAAAGTGTCTTTATAGGTGCCAGATTTGCTATAAATAAGTTTCTTGCTAGGGCGCTTGTAATATCTGCATGCATCAATAGCTGTAAAACCAAAGGTTGGATTCAAAATTGAAAGATTAATAGTGATGGCACTATCGCAACCAACAGTGTTTAAGATGGTATCCTTATAGATTCCAGAGCTAATCCAAGTGTATTTACCACTCGGACTTTTGTATTTCTTACAAGCAGAACGGTTGATGGTAGCATTACTATTTTTAATGAACAAATTGATGGTTAAAATACTATCGCAAGTTTTATAGTTTTTCAAAGTGTCTTTGTATACACCACTAACAAAATAGGAACGTTTACCACTCGGTAAGGTATACTTTTTACATGCTTTTGCAGTAATTGTATTAAGGCTTGTTTTATTGACTTTAAGGTTAGTTACAACTACGCTATCGCAACCTCTATAATTAAAAATAGTATCGTAATAGATACCAGTATTGGTGTAGGTTTTTCCATTGACACTTATGTATGTATTACAGACTATACGCGAAACAGAATCCTTACTGCCTCCAATTTTCAAAACGATGCTTAAAATACTATCGCATTGCACATAGTTTTTAATGACATCTTTATAATTGCCAGATTTGGTCCATACAAATTTACCACTTGGACTGGTATAACTTTTACATGCAAAGGCACTAATGGTTTTGCCAGTCGATTTTTTAATGGTTAAGTTGGTCGTAATAATACTATCGCATCCATAGAATCCAACAGATATCGTATCTAAATAGGTGCCTGAAACAAGCCATTTGTATTTGCCACTCGGACTGGTATAATTATCACAACTGCTAATTTTTTGAGTTGTGGTTGCAATCGTTTTTGAAAACGATTGTCCCCTTACCCAATTTGATCCACTGCCACTTAAAGCAAAATTGACTACACTAGCATTGTTATTATAACCACTTAGGTCGGCCAAAGTGGTGATGGCACCATTTGAAGATGCGGCCTTACCTTGGTTAAATTTATAATACGCTCTTAATCCGGTTTGACTTGAACAAAATTCAACGCCTTTGTTAGTGTTAAGTTGGGCGACAGATCTGCAAACACTCCAAATGCGAACCTCATCAATCAAACCTTGATAAAAACGCGTATAAGTTGAATGTGCTCCCAACATTAAATTCGTAGTAGGCGTTTTGGTAATGGAAATGGCAACCGCAAGTGAATCGACAATTGTACCATTTAAATAAACACGCATTTTGCTGCCATCGTAGGTGCCTGCAATGTGCTGCCAAGTATTTAAAGAAAGGATGGTACCCGTCGTGATTTCCCGCCAAGTGCCATCACCAATGGCAAAGTTCAATTTACCGGCTGCGCCAACTCGCAACATATAACCATAGTTACTTAAGTTATATTCCTTGTTAATGACATTCCCATCAAAGGCATTGGTTTTCCATGCGGTTGGGTAAATCCATGCTTCGAGTGTTATGGCTTTTCCACTGACTTGAACAGAGGTGTCATTGCCACAATCAACTTTGTCGTCGGTTCCATCAAAATCGAGTGCATTTTGGGCATATAATTCAATGCAAACAAACGATAAAATAAAAATATAAAGTAAAGTAAGCGCTTTTTTCATAAACTAAATGGATTAAATTATAAATCAAATTTAAACCCAATTTACCAATAATTTAAAATTAATTTAATTCGAATAATTAGAGTTAGAATTAGCCCAAAAATGGAATAATTTCAATGTTATATTGCTAGCAGTAAGATAGATATGTAGCTTTCATTTGTTTAATATTTTTATGCGCTACCAGAAGAAAAACAGCGATTGGAAGAATATAATAAAATGCATTGAATTATTAGAAGCTTAATTCAAAGCAACGAATTAGTATTTTGGATCTAAAATAAGCCGTTCAGTTCTGCCTCAATTTTATTGATAACGAAGTTGGCATCCGCACTATCACTTTCAAAATCCAGTTCATCAATATCTAAGATGATAAGTTTACCAGTTTTGTATGTCGAAATCCAAGCCTCATAGCGTTCGTTCAAGCGCTTTAAATAATCAAGTCTGATACTGTCTTCATAATCTCTACCGCGCTGTTGTATTTGCTTAACAAGTGTAGGAATAGAGCCGCGCAAATAAATTAATAAATCAGGAGGCTGTATCATGCTATTTAAAGAATTGTATAATGAAATATAATTGTCAAAATCGCGAGTACTCATTAGGCCCATGGCATGCAGATTGGGAGCGAAAATACAAGCATCTTCATAGATGGTTCTATCTTGAATAACAGTTTTGTTACTTTCTCTAATTTTACGTATGTTATTAAAACGCACATTTAAGAAATATACCTGAAGGTTAAAACTCCAACGTTGCATATCTTCATAAAAATCGCTGATGTATGGATTGTCATCCATGTCTTCTAACTGAACATCCCAATTGTAATGTTTAGCAAGCATATTGGTAAGGGTGGTTTTACCACTACCTATATTACCTGCAACGGCGATATGCATTGCCTTATTTTGTGTCTTGGCCATTATATTGCAAACTTATTGGTTTTATTGCTAAATATTTATTTTTAAATCAAAAATGTGGAAATCTAAATTAAATTAATTTAATTAACAGATTAAGGAATTGTTTCAATTTCTAGTAAAACCTTTTAAATCCAATGATTTCTCTCACCTCTCGAATAGTTTTAAGAGAACTTTCCTGCGCTTTTTCAACCCCCTGTTTTGCCACCTTACTCAAGAATGCATCATCGTTGATGGTCGATTCAATGCGTTCGCGAAAAGGTGCAATGAAATTTTCCATATCGTCTGCCAGTTGCTTTTTCATATCACCAAATCGAATATTGCCTGTATAATAGCTACTTTCAAATTGATCGACAATGTTTTGTTTGGTTACTAGTTTCATTAAATCAAATAAGTTTTGAACTGCTGTTGGTTTTTCAGAACCAACTTCAGAGGGCTGATTGACAACGCTTGTAACAGCTTTCATTATCTTTTTTCGCAAGGTCTCAGCGGCATCACCCATGTAAATATTATCATATTCGCCGGCACTTTTACTCATTTTGCCACCCCCAGTTAAACCTGGAATTTTAACTAACTCTTCATTGTAATTAAATGCCTGCGGTTCTGGAAAATAGTCAACATTATAAAGTCTATTAAAACGGTTTGCAAAAGTACGTGCCATTTCTAGATGCTGTTCTTGATCTTTTCCAACAGGTACTTTAGCGCCTTTGTGCAATAAAATATCTGCAGCCATTAATACAGGATAAGTTAATAAACCTGCGTTGACATTGTCTGGCTGACTTCTTACTTTTTCTTTAAAAGAGGTGACCCTCTCTAGTTCACCTTTGTAAGCATTCATATTTAAAAACATATAAAGCTCTGCGGTCTCAGGTAAATCGCTCTGTAAATAAAGCGCACACTTTGCAGGATCTAAACCCAAAGCGATGTACTCTGCTAGAACACGTTTAACAGATTGGTGCAAATCGGCTGGTGTTGGATGGGTTGTTAACGAATGATAATCGGCAATAAAAAAATAGCATTTGAACTCATCCTGCATTCGCAAAAAATTCTTGACAGCACCAAAATAATTGCCGAGATGCAATTTGCCTGTTGGTCGTATCCCACTTACTACTATTTCCATTTTGTTCAATTATACAGTCTTGCAAAAGTAAGTTTTCAGTTTCACTCATGCAACGATGAAACAATTAATTCCTTGTAATAGCCATTCTTATTTATCAATGTGAAATGGTTACCTTGTTCAATAATTTGTCCTTTATCCATGACTAAAATATTATCAGCATGTTTAATGGTAGATAAACGATGGGCAATGACAATACTCGTTTTTCCTTTTAATAATTCCAACGTAGCTTTTTGAATGATTAACTCGGTCTCTGTATCTACGGATGATGTTGCTTCATCGAGAATAAGAACTGAAGGATTGAAAACCATCGCTCTAATAAATGAAATTAATTGCCTTTGACCCAGTGATAAGGTATTGCCGCGCTCCATGACATGATAATGGTATTGACCTGGTAATTGTTCAATAAAATGATTGGCCCCAATTTTTTCTGAGGCTTCTACAATCATGGCTTCAGTTATTTCATTTTGATAAAGTCGAATATTATCAATAATGCTGCCGCTGAATAAAAACACATCCTGTAAAACCACAGCCATTTGTCGCCTATGAAAATGTAATTCATAATCAAATTGAGAAATGCCATCAATCTTAATTTCTCCTTTATTGATAGGATACAATCGACTCAAAATGTTTATAATAGATGATTTACCTGCGCCTGTTGCACCAACAATGGCTAACATTCGTCCAGGTTCAATTTTAAAACTAATATCTTTTAAAACATAGGCATCCTCATTGTAGGCAAACCAAACATTTTCAAATGAAATATGACCTTCTAATTTTTTAATAACCGTCCCTTGGTCTTCATCCAATATGTCATTTTCCAATAATTTAAATATTCGCTCGGCAGCAACAATACCCATTTGGATGTTGTTAAACCGATCGGCCAATACACGAATTGGTCTAAAGAACATATTAATATACAGTATAAAAGCAGTGATGGTGCCAAAATCAAATAATTGTTCACCTACTATTTTTCTTGTACCCCACCATACCAAAAATCCAAGTGATATGGAGGTTATGACTTCTATAACAGGAAAAAATATCGAGTAATACAATACACTTCTATCATTGGCTTTATAATGCTCACTATTAATTTTATCAAAGTTTTCTGAGACATTTTTTTCCTGATTAAAAATTTGTACCAACTGCATCCCAGTAATATGTTCTTGAACAAATGTATTTAATTTAGCAACAACAGTTCTCACATCTTCGAAAGCTGATTTTATCTTTATTCTAAATACATGGGAAGCATAAAAAAGCAAGGGTAACACACTTAATGATACGAGCGTTAGTTGCCAATCTATTATCAGCATAAAAATAGTGATGGTAATGATTTGAAGAATATCTCCAATCATCGTAATTAGACCTTCTGCAAATAACTCAGCTAAAGTTTCAATATCAGTAACAGCCCTTGTAACCATAGTGCCAACTGGTGTTTTATCATGAAAACTTAGCTTACTGTTAATTAAATGACTGAATACTTTAAGCCTCAATTTTTTCACAACCTGTTGTGCGATCCAACCCGTCATATATTCATTAAAAAATTGCAGAATACCACTAACCAATATTAAGGCTAGTATCAATAAACAAATGTTAACTAATCCCTGCAAATCGCCAATGCCCGCATATTGATTAAGAGCCATTTCAATGAGCCAAGGACGTATAGGTGAGAGCAGTGCTAATAATATGGTGGTACTAATAGCAATCCATATTTTTTGTTTAAAATCTGATGTTAGATTTAAGACCTTTTTTAGAATTGAAAAATTAATGGTTTTATGCGTTGCGTTCGATTGCGTCATTATTAGATAACCAACTGCAAAAATAGAATTTTAAAATCATCAATTCATAAAACATGGTATTTAAATTAAAACAAATAGCTAAGCTTTGGATGAAATTAAATACTATAAAATAATTATATATTTAATGACAAACTGTACCTTTGGCATAAGTATTGAAAACATACGGTTACTATTAATATGCAATTTACTAAGAACTCGCTTTTTGGCGGTAGGATAGAAGGTGACGATGCCGAAGGTGGAGACCTATTTCCGCTATTTTCTCAGCAAGAGGAAAATGAAAGCAATAAACAAGTGGTACCTGAAAGTCTGCCAATTTTACCGATTAGGAACACTGTTTTATTTCCAGGTGTCGTATTTCCTATAACGGTTGGCAGAGATAAGTCTATCAAATTAATCAAAGATGCTAACAAAGGGGATAAAATTATTGGTGTTTTTTCACAAATAAATCCCAACACTGAAGAGCCAGAATTAAAAGACCTTTATACCACAGGTACCATGGCTCAAATCATTAAAATTTTGAGAATGCCCGATGGTAACACAACTGTCATCATTCAAGGTAAAAGAAAAATAAAACTTGGTGAAGAAATAAGCAACGAACCATACCTTAGAGCGAAGGTTGCACCAATTGAAATTGTTGAAGTAAAAAGCGATAAAGAACTGAAGGCGCTAATTAGCAATATTAAAGATACGGCTACAGAAAATATCCAATTGTCTCCCAATATCCCAAGCGAAGCAAGTTTTGCCTTAAAAAATATTGACAGTGACAATTTTTTAGTGAGTTTTATTGCGTCTAATCTCAACATTTCGGTAGAGGATAAACAGACTATTTTGAATGCCGAAACGCTTAAAGGCCGTGCCAATTTGGTATTCGAACATTTGTTTAAAGAAAATCAAATGCTACAGCTAAAAGATCAAATTCAAAGCAAAGTAAAAATTGATTTAGATAAGCAACAAAAGGAATATTTTCTTCATCAACAAATTCGTGCTATTCAAGAGGAATTAGGTCAAGATAGTCCAGATAAAGAAATAGATAATCTAAGAGACCGAGGCAAAAAGAAAAAATGGACGAAAGAAACATTTACTGCTTTTAATAAAGAGCTCGATAAACTCATGAGAATTAACCCTGCGAGTCCAGATTATTCCGTTAGTTTAAACTATGCACAAACCTTATTGGATTTACCCTGGGGTGATTATACCAAAGATAACCTTGATTTAAAAAAGGCACAAAAGGTGTTAGATGCGGATCATTTTGGCTTAGAAAAAGTTAAACAAAGAATTCTTGAATACTTAGCAGTCATAAAATTAAAAGGCGATTTAAAAAGCCCGATCATATGTCTTTATGGCCCTCCGGGTGTTGGTAAAACATCATTAGGTCGCAGTGTTGCAAAAGCGCTTGGTAGAAAATATGTACGTGTGTCTTTAGGTGGTTTGCACGATGAAGCTGAAATCCGTGGACATAGAAAAACATACATAGGTGCTATGCCTGGTAGAATTATTCAAAATTTAAAGAAAGTAAAATCAGGTAATCCTGTTTTTGTTTTGGATGAAATAGATAAGGTTGGCAATGATTTTAGAGGTGATCCTTCATCTGCATTGTTAGAGGTTTTAGACCCAGAACAAAATACCACTTTTCACGATAACTACCTGGAATTAGATTACGATTTAAGCAAGGTGATGTTTATTGCCACAGCCAATTCTTTAGACACCATTCAACCTGCCTTGCTTGATAGAATGGAAATCATCGAATTGAGTGGTTATACAGTTGAAGAAAAAATACAAATTGCTCAAAAATATTTGATTCCAAAACAACGCACCATGCATGGTGTCAAAACCAATCAATTTAAATTAAGCGATGCTGTTTTAGAAAGTGTAATTGAAGAATATACCCGCGAAAGTGGTGTTAGAAATCTTGAAAAAAAAATAGCTTCCTTGGTGCGTCATAAAGCCATGCGCATAGCTTCTGGTGAAACGATGGATGTGAGTATGACCATCGAAGAAATGCAAAAAATTCTTGGTGCAGAAAAGATGGATAAAGAAATCTACCAAGACAATGAAACTGCTGGTGTGGTCACAGGTTTAGCATGGAGTCCTGTGGGGGGTAGTATACTATTTGTAGAAAGTACACTGACACGCGGAAAAGGCAGTATGATATTAACTGGTAAATTAGGCGATGTGATGAAAGAAAGTGCCACAACTGCAATGACCTTCTTAAAAGCCAATGCAGAATATCTGAATATAGATTATAAAGTATTCAATCAATGGGATGCCCATATTCACTTCCCGGCAGGTGCTATTCCTAAAGACGGTCCAAGTGCAGGTATTACAATCTTAACTTCATTGGCCTCACTTTATACCCAACGCAAAGTAAAACCTTTTTTAGCCATGACTGGCGAAATTACATTGAGAGGACGTGTTTTGCCTGTTGGTGGAATTAAAGAAAAAATATTAGCAGCAAAAAGAGCAGGCATAACAGAAATTATTATGTGCCATGAAAATAAAAAAGATGTGGAGGATATTCCTCAACAGTATTTGAAAGGTGTTCAATTTCATTATGTTGGAAGAATGTTAGAGGTTTTAGATTTAGCCCTTATGATTGAAAAGGTTGACAAACCTTTAAACATGGAAATATTAAAAGAAGAGAAAAATTAAGTAATTAATTATTAAAACAACAAAATATAGCAAAAGTGGTAACCTAAAGCGTTGCCATTTTTGTTTAGACATGATGTCTATAAATTACCTTCTAAATAATCTGTCATATTATCCCAATAAAATCGATACCAACCACTGTCTAAAGCCTCATATTTTTCTGCAGGCACATCGGTTTGTGTAAAGGTCATTTTACAACCATCATCATTCTGTTCGAAAATAAAAGTGCAAGTTGAGAAATGGTCTTCAGGCCAACCATCTTCTGCAAATTGCCATGCTTGTATAATTTTTTCACCATCGATTAATTCAATATTATAACCTTGACAATAGCCCTCAAATACATCAAATTCACCATCAATCTCGCGCGACATAGTTGCCTCGCTGTTGGTGATTTCGCTGTGTAATTCTTGGTCCATGATAAGTTCATAGACTTCTTTTGATGTGCCACTAAATTGAACAATGTGCTGAATGGTTTTTGTTTCCATATTAAAATATATTGATGTCGTTGCAAACATACTGCTTTAAAATTCATATGTAAACAAAAAAGCCTTTTCAAAATCTGAAAATGCTTTTTTGTGCTTGAGAATTCTTGATTAATTCTTGATTAATTTTTGAACTTGTATAACTGTGTTATCTATACTCTCTATAATTAGGTAGGTATACAAACCTTTACCCAAATAGGAGAGATCAATGGTTTCATTGTTTGTTACCAATTTTTCTAAAATTAATTTACCATTCAAATCGTACAATACTAGCATAGAACTAGTATTAGTTGGTAGTGCTATCGTTATATTATTTTGAAATGGATTTGGGTAAACACTTGTCGTAAATAATTTTTGTTCAATTCCAACCTTACTTAATTGTGGTTTTGTTTTAAGCCAGTCGACCTCTGCTGTCAGACTATCACCTGGTAAATAGGAATAGCCAATAAGAGGGAATCCTACAGCGGCGTCGTTGGTCCAAAATTGATGTTGGTAATTGGTGTCAGGCTTTAAATTGCCTAAATTTAAGGTGCCTAAAATTGCTTTCGGAAAACCAAGCCAAAAACCACCTGTTTTCATTTCAACTCTTACTCTGTTAATATTTCGTATAGTTTGCAATAATGCATCATAAGTGCCAAGTGGTGTAATTACTTTTCCCCAACCATCAATATTTGAAACCGTATTGTACTCAATTTTCAATCGTATAGAATCAATAAAAGGATAAGGGCCAGTTGAGTCAACGTCCTTTCCAAAATAAAATTGATTGAACGGAATTAATATACTGCCAGCAAATTTTGTTTGGTAGGTACTCGGAAAAGTAAGAATGGTTCTCTGAAATTGGGAAATTTCTATAGTTCTATTATCCGTTCTATAACTACCTTGAACACTTAATTCAGTACTGTCAATTTTCAAATAATTGAATGCACTATCATCGGTTGAACTAATACTGGCCATGTTAGCTTTTGGGAAATTAGCATGTCCTGGATACCAATCGGCATTGCCAAATTTGATTGTTTCAGTTCTATGCGCTTTAAGCGATGAAAAATTCCATGATTGATTTGCCCCAGTACTTTGAATTTTAAATCCATTGGTATCCTTAGCCTGCGCTAATACTTGTCCAGACACAATTAATTGTTTTCTGTTAATTGTAATTTGTGCACTTAAATGCATAGAGAATCCAATCACAAGCAATAGAATATTAAGCTGCTTTTTCATAAGCGTATTTATTTTAAAGTTTGGTTACTTTTTGTATGCCGCGTGCACGGCCGGTTTCCAAGTCTTTAATTTGTACCATGTAAATACCAGCTTCATAATTTGATAGGTCGACGTTATCGCCATTTTTTGCTTTGTATTTTTGAATGGTTCGCCCCTGCTGATCAATGATGGTCAATTCGCAAACATCACTATTTCTAAATTGAACTTGGAAAATATTTTGGCAAGGATTAGGGTAAATGCTTAAGCTGTTGTTTACTGATTCAGCAACAATGCCACTTGTTTTCCCTTTAGCAACCAAATAGGTAATATCGTTAATGGTGGTGTCACCATTGTTATAATTATACTCTAACAAAGGTCTACCAAGCGCATTGTCGTTTGTCCAGAAAGCAATTCTGTGACTAGTATCTGCAGTATTTCCAAAACCTAGCGCGCCCAATAAAATTTTTGGAATGACTGTCCACTTTCCATTAGAATACATTTTTATATTTTTTAAATCTGAAATGGTGGTCATTTTTTGACGAATGGTCGGAAACGTTCCCAAAGGAATTTTAATTGAGCCAAAACCATCGATGGTAGATGTGTTGTTAAGACTCACTTCGAAATATAAGGAATCTATAAATGGCAATGGACCCATATCATCAGGATCTATACCAAATTCACTAGATTGGCCAGGTAAAATAGTCGCATCGGCATAAGTTGTATTAAAAGTAGAAGGGAAGGTGATAAATTTCATGTTGTACGCTGAAATTGTTTTTTTTCCATCAGTAAAATCAACTGTTCCTAAAAAGCTAAGGTCGTTGTCATTTAAATTGAGGAAATCATAAGAACTATCAACGCCGTTGTACATTGAAACTAAATTGGCAGTAGGGAATGCATTAGCACCCGGATACCATTGTGGTAAACCAAAGTACATACTGTCTCTTTGGTCCTCAACTAAATTTGAGAAGTCCCAATTGAAATTTGAACCATTGCCAGGAATTGGATAGGTTGTGTAATCGTATGCCTGGATGCTCATTTGTCCCGAAGTAGACATGTGCGATTTGTTAATTGTAATTTGTGCACACAAATTAGCGATTAGAATTGTGTAGGTTAAAACAAAAAGAATTGATTTTTTCATATAGGCAAATATAATTTACTTTTTAATAAATTATTATGATTGCTTGTTTTAAAATTAAATATTCGACGAATGAAAACATGATTTTATCTTAGTAATATCATATATATAAAATATTGACGATGCCACCTACCAACATGATTTTGTAAATAATATTGATGGTTTTAAACTTCTGATATTTCATTAAAGTCATGTTCAATATAATAATTACTAGACATGCTATGATATAATAATTCCCATCTTTAAAACCATAAAAACCAACAATACTAAGACCGAACAAAAAGGATAAAGCCATTATAAACAAACTAAAATAATGAGCTTTCTCTATACCTAGCATTACTGGAATTGAAGTAATGTGAATGGCCATATCACCAGTATAGTTTTCGAATTGTTTGATTAATTCTCTACTATAAATTAAACTCATAAAAAATACACCATAAATAAAGATAAAATCATAAAATTTATAAAAGTGCAAAACAATTGCAAAGAATGAGGTAACACTCAAAATTGAAGCTGCAAACTCTTTAATGAAAGGCATTTTTTGAAGTTTGTGCGAATAAATCCACAATGCCAAGATGAATCCACAAAAGAAAACACCAATTTTTAAGGATGCACTAAAAGCAATAATAATGCTTAGTAAATTAAATAAAATGTAAAGATTTAAAGTTGTTTTCTTACTGATTATACGATTAAAAAGGGTAGAATGTGGTCGATTGATTAGATCCTTTTCGAAATCATAAAAGTTATTGATAATAAATCCAGCTGCAATACTAAATACCGATGCTATTACAATGGCATGCAGCTTAAAATCGTAGACCAATTCCCAAACATTTGAACCAGAATGCTCAACAATAGAATAGGCCGAAATGTATTGCGCTAAAACAGTTAACAAAATATTATACCACCGAACAGTCGATAAGAGCGCAATCCATTTTAATGCTAAGGTTTTCTGGCCGACTATTTTAGCAGTCTCTGCCATCAAACTAAAATTTATAAATAACTTGTAATTGTTGGCCTTTTAATTTGGCTTCGGCTTGTTCTAAATTTTCTGTAAAGCCTAGAATAAAACCACCACCCCCACTGCCACAAAGCTTCAGATAGTAACTATTAGAATCAATGCCTTCCTTCCATAATTTCTTAAAATTATCTGGAATCATTGGACTAAAGTTATCGTATACCAATTGAGATAAATGCTTAAGTGATTTAAATAGTGGTTTAAAGTCTTTTCTCAAGAAAGCTTCAATACATTCGTCATTGTATTTTTTGAATTGATGTTTAATGAGGTTACGAAAGCCTTCATGCTTGCATTTTTCAAGAAAAATAGAAACCATATTTTGTGTTTGACCAGGACTGCCAGAATTTAATAAGAAAATGGCCCCTGTTCCAAAAGCATTCGGTTCTGGCAATCCAACTTCATTTAAATCGGTTTTTGATTTTATGAGAATTGGGATGTTGAGGTAACAGATAAGCGGATCTAAGCCTGAACTTTTTCCATGAAAAAATGATTCAAGTTTACTAAATATTTGTTTGAGTTTAAAAATTTCATCGCCAGATTGGTGCTTCACAATTTCAATTTTGTTTACCCCATATTTGTCGTATACAGAGGCAACCAATGCGCCCGAACTGCCAACACCAAACCCTTGTGGAATACTGCTATCAAAATATAGCCCTTTATCTAAGTCAGCTTTTAATAAGTCGAGACTGAAATCACATGGTAGTTCATTGTTTTTTTGCAATATAACTAGATATGCATAAAATTCGCGAATATCGCTATTGGAGTCATCTGAAAACCTGTCGCTTCTGCCATCAATCTTTAGCGCACCTTTAAATTCATTATAGGGTATCGATAAACCCATGGAATCTTCAATGATGCCATATTCACCAAATAATAATATTTTAGAATAAAAGAGTGACTGTTTAAGCATTTTTTATGTTTTTGGGGCCTTGGCCAGTTGCGTTGCGAAAATACAACCCATTTTGACAATATCCTACCAATTCATTCTTCACAAAGTTTTGCACTTGTTCATTATGTTCGGCAGTGCTTATCAAATGTACGTTAGCACCAGCGTCTAGGGTGAATAACAAATTTAAATCAGTTTGGTTTCGGAATTCCCAAATTTTTTCTAAAACCGCTACTGTATTAGGTTTCATAAGTATGAATGGAGTAGGAGATGTCATCATTAAAGCATGTAACATTAAAGCTTCGCTTTCAACTAATCCGATAAATGCTTTGATATCGCCATTTTTTAGAATCGAAAGCAATTGATGGGTGTTGGCATCGGCTAATTCATATCGAAGTTTAGCAAATGGATGTTCTTTAAGTAAAGCATGCCCTTGTGTACTTGATACCGATTTCTTTCCTTTTTCAACAATAAGAATAGTATCCGTCAGCGTTTTAAAATTTTGGTGAATCTGCTCATCAATATTGATGGCATGTAAATCAGAACTATTGGTAATATTGTTTGAATGACCCCAAAGATTAAAACCTCCATAAATACTTCTGCAAGCACTCCCAGATCCTATTCGGGCCCAATAGGAGGCTTTCTCAAAAAAGTTTGGAAGTGAAACACCTATAATTTGTTCATGTAAATCGCATAAGCACAAAGCCAAAGCACTAAAGGCAGAAGCCGACGAAGCAATGCCACTACTATGAGGAAACGTGTTTTTTGAATAGATGATTAATTTGTGGTTGGCTAACCAATTAAACTCACTTTTCGCAATTTCGAGGTAGGCTAAAATTTTTGATTCAAATGCTGGATTTTTTGCGTTTTCAAAATAAAAATCGATACTTACTTGGCTTTGATTTTCAGTTTGAATGGCCTCAATTTGCGTGTGCGTTAAGGCATTATCAAGTGTGAAACTGATCGATGGGTTAGCTGGCAGTTGTTGTCCTTTTTTACCCCAATATTTTACTAGTGCTATATTCGATGGACTTTGCCAACTTGCAAATCGTTGATTGTTATCCTTCATTGTTAATTTTTATCATGTCATTAAACGATACAATATGTGTGTATCCTCTTTCTGTAAAATAGGCAATAGTATCTTCTCCTGTGGCTAAAATATAGTCGCCACCCCAGGCACCTAAACTTTTTATTGTTCCTTTGTAATCCTGAAAAAGCTGCTGCTTAATGGTGGATCGGCCTATAGCAGATACAACTTCTTCCTCGGCAATTTCTAGCAATAAGCAAAACTCGAAATAGTCTTTTGTATGGGATAGTAGTTTCGCAACTCTTGTTAATTCCTCGAGTTGGCGAGTATTAAATTGTGGTTTTTTGCTAAATGATTCAATTTCATTTAAACTACTTTGCTTTTTTTTCAAATGAACAAAATAGAGTAAATCATTAAATGGTTTCTCCCAATGAAATGTTTCAATGGTAGGAATATGATGGTTCACTTGATAAAGGATCGGTTGACCAGCTTCTGCTACGGCAATATCAAATCCACTGCCTTTGAAGGCATTGAAATGCAATTTATAGGCATCTACTTCGGCCCATTGCGAAATATTATAGGTTAAAGTTGAACTACTGCCTAAACCTTCCTCTCTACCAAATTCTAAACGGGTTTCAACCTTATAACTCGAACCTTCATTTAAAAAAGACTGGTTCATGGCCCTAGCGGTCATTAAAAAACGAATTAATTGTATGCTTACTGAAGCGTCTGTAGATTCAATAATATAAAAATGAGGCAATGCAATTTTAGCAGAATACCAGCATGTACCATCTATATCGAAACTTTGCCAATGCAGAATAGTAGGTGCGTGGTTATCCAACTTTTCGACTTGCAAGGATTGGCCTTTTTTAGTTGGAAGTGCTAATGCTGTGGCACCTTGAAGCACAGCATATTCACTGCATAACATCAATTTTCCACAACTATAATAGGTCTTATTCAAATTTTTTCTCGCGTGAATTTTAGGATTTACTTACAATTTTAGGCATTTCAATACCTCGGATTTTACAAAATATTTCTACTGCTGCACTATGGCTTACAATTTTATCTTTAAAGTAATGCACTATTTCTACTTTTTCCGCTTCGGTTGCTTCCAATTGATTGAGTATATTTAACAGATGCATTTTCATATGTCCCTTTTGAATACCTGAGGTAACTAAAGATCGCAAGGCTGAAAAGTTTTGAGATAAACCAACCACTGCAGCAATTCGCATTAAAGTTTTTGCATCAGGATTACCCAACATTTTTAATGCAAATTTTACCATTGGATGCAGGCCAGTTAATCCACCAACAGTACCTAGCGCTAATGGAACTTCAATCCAAAATTTAAACATACCATCTTTGATTTCGGCATGGGTTAAACTTTGGTATTTACCACTGCGAGATGCATACGAATGGGCGCATGCTTCTACAGCTCTGAAATCATTGCCAGTGGCAATTACAACACTATCAATGCCATTCATGACACCTTTGTTATGGGTAGTAGCTCGGTAAGGCTCTATTTCTGCAATACGAACAGCCCTGCAAAATTTCTCCGCAAATTCTTGTCCGCTTATTTTACCTTCATTTAATGATTCAATAGGTGCACTTACCTCGGCTCTTACCAAGCAATTAGGTGTGTAATTACTAAGAATACACATGACAACTTGTAATTCTTTTTCGGCCTCTGTTAACAAATCAGTTGTTTCAACTTCATCTTTCAAAATTTTTGAAAATTCTTCGAGTACCGAATTGATAAAATTGGCACCCATGCTATCACAGGTTTCGAAGGTTGCTTTTAGCTGAAAATAACCAGGCTCATCAATGGTTTTATCGATAAGTTCAATGTCTATAATACCACCGCCTCTTAATTGCATATTTTTAGTGATTGCAAATGTTTCACTATAAAATTTAGGCTTAATTGCGTTAAAAAATTGATTTAACCTATCAGCATCTTTGCCATTCCAAATAAAATGTACATGGCCTATTTTTTCAGTTGCAATGATGGTTGTTTTAAATCCACCGCGATCGAGCCAAAAGTTTGCACCTTTTGATGCAGCAGCTACCACGGAACTTTCTTCGATGGCCATTGGTATGCAATAGTTCTTCCCATCAATGTTAAAATTGGGGGATATACCAAAAGGCAAATAAAAGTTAGAGATGGTATTTTCTATAAATTCATCATGAAGTTTTTGCACAGCAATGTCATCATGCCAGTAGTTTTTTAAAAAATCATTTGCATTTTCATCGCCATTGAAATAATTGGATACAATCCATTCAATTTTAGCTTCCTTACTGAGTTTTGAAAATCCTTTTATGGTTGGCACTAGTTGTATTAATTAGAGGTTGGTTTAATCGTTAAATACGTGTAACAAGTTTCAAGTCCTTTCTTTTGAAGTTCGCAATAGGTTCTTAGTGTTTCATAATCGCCAGTAGCATGTTTTAAAAAGGCAGAAGCTTGCGCATAAATGGCGTTAGTAGAAGACTTTTGAATTAAATAATAGCCATCCAAATAATCTTTAATACCACCACTAATGATAAGGTTTTTACAAATGGCTTTGCTTCCTAATTGCGCAGTTACAAGGTTTGCAAATTCAACCATTTCATTGGCTTTATGTCCTATTTTTGTGATGGGAGTCAATTGTTCCTTTATGTGGTCTTGTTGTCTTAATAACTCTAAGGTAGCGAAATTAGTACCGCCATGCGCACCAAACTCTATTGCTTCGATGGGCAACTGCAATAATTCTACAAATGATTTTGGACCGAATCCTTGACCAACTTCTTTTACTATCAATTTGCAATTGATCTGGTCAATAATACGTTTAATGGTATCAATTGGGGCAAATTGAATTTTATCGCCTTCTGGCTGAAGCCATTCTTGCAATGGATTAACATGTATTATTAAACCATCAGCATTTAGTTTGTCGACAAGTTCATTTACAAGATGTAATTGATTGCTTTGTATTAATTCTTCGATTTGCGCGATCCCTAAATTCGCATAAAATGGAACAGAGTCACCTAAATATTGACGTACATTAAAATCTTCGAAATAAGTGTTGTCATTTAAAATAATTCGACAGCTTCCTAAGCCCATGCCCATACCAAATTCTTTGCAGGCCATTGCTAAATTACGATTGATGATTCCTGCTTGCGCTGTTCCTCCAGTCATGCTGCTTACCCACAGTGGTAAGTTTAGCGTTTTATTTGCAATTTGTTTTTGGGGAACGCTGTTTGCATTAGGATGCGCACTAAGAAAGGGCTCATAATAGAACCTTGAATCGATGCATTCTGTTTGAGAAAGAAAGGCCAATTCGATGTGGTCTTTTTTGCGGCTTGATGTTTGATTTGTTTCCAAAAATAATTGACTATCAATATAAACCACAAAAATACGCTTTTGTTTTTTATCACTCTCTTTTTACACAAAAAAGACGAATTTTCTTTCGAAAAATCGTCTTTAATAAAAATTAATCGTCTAAAATTAAATTTTAGATTGCAAATGCATGGTATCGTTAATGCGTTTTTCAGCTAATTTAATTGCTGCTAATTGCGTATTGATATTGTCTTCCTCTGATTTAGAATAAATATTCAACACGGTATTGTAAATATTTTCAGTTTGTGCGAAAGCAATTTCTCTTACATAGCCGTTGTATTCGCTGTATACATTTATTAAACCACCAGCATTGATCAAGAAATCAGGGGCATAAAGAATGCCTTTTGCTTTAATCATATCGCCATGTATGGTATCATCTTCCAATTGATTGTTTGCTGCACCAGCAATCACTTGGCATTTTAATTTGGCAATGTTCTCAGTGTTTAAAATAGCACCTAAAGCACATGGTGCAAAAATGTCTACATCTTGGCTAAAAATATCCTCAGGTTTAACAATGGTTGCTTTGTATTTATCTGCAGCAATTTTTAACCCACTGTCAAATATATCAGTTGAAGTGATGATAGCTCCATCTTTATGTAATAGTTCGATAAGGTGTAATCCAACTTTACCAGCACCTTGAACGGCAATTTTTTTACCTGCAAGGCTATCGTTGCCATATGCTTTTTTAGCACTTGCTTTGATACCCATGTACACACCATAAGCGGTTACGGGACTTGGATCGCCACCACCTCCCATGATTTCAGATAAACCAACTACGTGCGATGTTTCCATTTTAATGTACTCCATATCTTTTGTGGTTGTTCCTACATCCTCTGCAGTAATATATTTACCTGCAAGGTTTTCAACACAACGACCGAATTTTCGCATTAAGTGTTCTGACTTGTCTTTTGCTGGATCTCCAATGATAACAGCTTTTGCACCGCCTAGGTTAAGTCCACTGATGGACGCTTTATAAGTCATACCCCTTGATAAACGCAAGGCATCATTAATAGCATCTGCTTCAGTAGCATATTTCCACATTCTGGTTCCACCTAAACCTGGACCTAAAACGGTGTTGTGTATGGCTATAATGGCTTTTAGGCCGGTATGGTTATCCTGGCAAATTAAGACTTGCTCATGATCGAATTTGGCAACTTTTGCAAATAGATCAAATTGAGTGTCGGTTGAAGAAGCGTTGGCTTGGCTCATAAATATGATAAATTGTTTTTTTAAATGGCTGCAAAAGTAATCAATTATTGAATTAAAATTAAGGGTTTTAATAAAATTTAATTTTACAACTAAAAGCCTGATTATTAAATACTACCTAGAATATAAAATGCGCAAAATTGAATTTAAGTGAAGCTTAATAGCGAAGATTATAGTACATTAGACAAAAACACATTGTAATATATTTTTTAAACAACTTATTAGTGATTGATATCCCCTTACATACCCAATACATGAAAATGCTTACATTTGTTCAGTAAAATTTATAACTTGGGATTTAAACGACTTTTAACCTTCTTTATCATATGTTTTGTTTTTTTTATAAAAATCAAAGCCCAATATCCTTTTTACTATAATTATAACATTAACAATGGTTTATTGTCCAATAGGATTTACAACATCATTGAAGATAAAAATGGTTTTATCTGGATTTGCACAGAACAAGGCGTTAGTCGATTTGATGGCGTTAATTTTACAAATTTTACGACGAAACAGGGTTTGCCAGACAATGAAGTGCTGAGTGTTTTTGAAGATGCTAAAGGCAGAATATGGTTTAATAATTTCAGCAAAGAACCATCTTATTATTACAAAGGAAAAATATTCAATTCCGGTAATGATCCATTTTTAGAAAGAATAAAAAAATACAAACCAAAAGGCATGAGCATTTTTGTAGTATTGCAGAATTCAAATACCATTGGTTTTTATATTAGAGAAAACAACAAAAGATTAATCATATCGAAAGATGCTCCTGAATTAGAATTTAAATACCATAAAGATGTCGCTGAGTTTTTTCATTATATCTTGTTTGAGAAAAATAATACATTCGAACTAAAATCAATATGTCAATCCTATGTTTGGAATTTAGGTGATTCAGCCCGTTTAAAGAATCTTGAATATGATAAAAATCTTCAAAATTATATTCATGCACCAATTGATTATTTAAATTGGTTGAATATAACCCAACATAAGTTGATACAAATAAATATAAGAACGGGCGACTCTTCTGCTATTCAAGTTGATAAACTATACAAAGGCATTTTTATGAATTCAGATTATACGATTTTATCAGGTGATAGTTTCTACTCTGTGTTCAATCCAAAAGTTTCTATATTAAAGGAAACCGTTAAACTGCCTTTTAACTTTGAACGCGTTTTTATTGATAGGAGTGGTAACAAATGGATCGGAAGTTTTGACAACGGACTCTATTTTATTAGAAACAATGCACCCATTTCAATTGATCTTCCTATCGAAAAAACAAAAGGATTATCAAATTTATGGACCCAAGATGGAAATTTATTAGTGGCCACAGAAAGCAATGGACTATTGGTAATTAATAGCAATGGAAAACTTGAAAAAATAATTTCTGGGCATAAAATCAACAGGGTAAGGGCTTATGGCTGCAATACAAAGTTTAAGTTTATAGGCGTCGATAATGGTTTATTTATGATGGACCATCAGTATAAAAATTTAAAAATTATTAGAGAAATCCCCATGAAGGATATTGAAAATGGGGAGAATGGTGAGTTATTGTTTGGTGCCGCTTCATGTGCCTTTATTTTATTTGATAATGGAGGCGATAAGCTCACTACAATCTGCAGAGAACGCACAACTGCTGTTTGCAGAAAAAATAAAAATGAAATATGGTTAGGCGGTTTAACTGGAGTTCGTCAATGTGTGCTAACAGATACCGGATATTTTAATACCGATTTAAAGCTAAACGACTTAATTGACAATAGCAGAATTGTTGATA
This sequence comes from Bacteroidota bacterium, assembly GCA_947496065.1. Taxonomy (GTDB): domain Bacteria; phylum Bacteroidota; class Bacteroidia; order NS11-12g; family UBA955; genus JABMMZ01. The sequence continues at coordinate 46,964 of CANMBF010000008.1, read as the reverse complement.
TCAAGCGCGATGAATTAGGGAATATGTGGATTGCTACAGATCAAAAGGGTTTGTTTTATTGTTCTAAAGAAGGAAAAATAGTCCACTTTTCTGAGGTCTCAAACTTTAAGTATCATCTCTTATCGGATGTATGCCTGCAAATAACTATAGGTTCTAATAATACTATTTGGCTTGCCACAACCAATGGTATTTCGGTTATTGAATATTTGAATTCAATAAATCCAACCTTTAAGGTAACTAGTTACTCTGTTCCTGAAGGCATGCCAGCAAAAAAAATCAATAGTATTGCGTTTTTGAATAATAAATTGATTGTCTGTGCGAATAATGGCTTGTTTACTTTTAATGAATTAGAAACGCCCAAAGATGAAATATACAATACGATTATTACTCAGATTAAAGTCAATTCAATTGTTTATCAAGGGAATAATTTAGAACTCGATTACAATCACAACAATCTCATTATTTCTTATATATCGTCCTTTATAAATACTAGCTTAAATTATCATTTTCAATATAGAATTAAAGAAATTAGTACCACATGGATACAAACAAATAATTTGGAAGTGCCTTTGCTTGGAATGGAATCTGGGAGTTATACCTTCGAAATTGCTGCACTCAACGAACATGGAAATGCTGGTTTGATAACCGCTTTAAATTTTACAATTGCAAGTCCATGGTACAGGCATTGGTGGGTAGTTATTCTCATACCTTTTTTACTGTTCGGTTCGGTAATTTATTATTTTAAGTTAATGAAGGAAAGGGTAGTACTTAGTAAAGATTTAACACTCTTAAGACTAAGGATTTTGCGTGCTCAAATGAACCCGCATTTTGTTTTTAATGCGCTCAGTAATATTAAACACTTAGTAAAGATAAAGCAGTTAGAAAGAGCCGAAAATTACATCGGTACTTTATCTTTAATTATGCGAAAAAGTATCAATTATTCGTCCAAAGAATTTATTCAACTAAATAAGGAAATTAATTATACGAAAGATTATATTGAGATAGAATTATTGAGATTTGGAGACAAATTTATAGTGGAATTTCAAATTGATTTAGACGAAGACGATCTACAATCAATTTTTGTTCCGCCACTCATTATTCAACCGTTGGCAGAAAATGCCATTAAGCATGCATTTAGAGGTTTAAATTATCAAGGAATATTGAAAATTGTGGTAGTTAAATTAAATGCCAATTTTATCAAATACAGTATCATTGATAATGGAAAAGGTTTTGATGTTCTCAATAATAATGCATCTAATCATGGATTAAGTATCACCAAAGAAAGAATATTACTATTGTTCAAAGACATTAAAAACAAAGGAACTGTATCTGTTCAATCTGAAATGAAAGGAACACAAACAGGCACACACATAGATATAATTTTACCTATTTTAAATGATTAAAAGTTAATGAAACAAAAAGCCTATATCGTCGAAGACGAATTAAACAACCGCGATTTATTAATAGATCTTATCAATGAAAATTTTTCGAATAGTATTGAAATTATTGGATCATCTGATAGTTTAAAAGAAACTAAATTATTTATTGCTGCTAACCACGTTGATTTACTGTTTCTTGATATTGAAGTTTCAGATGGAATTATTTTCGAATTGTTAAATACTATTGATTACATAAAATATAAATTAATTTTCATTACAGGCTATTCTCAATATGCTATCAAGGCCATTAAGTATGCTGCTGTAGATTATCTTTTGAAACCAATTGATACCAATGAATTTGTAGCTGTAGTCAATAAGGTTATATTAGAAAAGATTCAAAAAAATCCGGTATTGGAGGATTTAATAAGACGTAAAAAATTTGATATTGCTGAATACCTTTTAATTTATAACGGCGAGACGAATGAAAAAATATTCATGATTAATATTATTTATATTGAATCAGATGGATTTGGTTCTAATGTATACCATGGAAATTATGTAACGAGTTCAGCAAAACCTATTGGTGTATTTGAGGATATTTTGCCTGAAGAGTTGTTTTTTAGATGCCATAAATCGCTTATTATAAATCGCAATTTTATTAAACAAGTTGACAAGGGTAGAAACCTATCATTAACACTAAAAAACAATGTCGAACTGCAGGTTTCTGTTCGCAAAAAAGATGAATTTTTAGATTGGTTCAAATTGTATTAAGAATTGAATTATTTACTTACGTTTATCGATTTTTAAACGAATAGTAAAATAAAGGCCTTTAATTCATTGTTTTTAATTTCTATACCTCGAAAAATAGCAGTATTTTTGCACTTTCATGCTTACTTTAAATGAACTTGCATTCGACTTCGGTGGTCGTGTATTATATAAAGACGTTAATTGGCAAATAAAGCCTGGTGAACGCATTGGTCTTGTTGGTCAAAATGGTACCGGTAAATCAACCTTGTTGCGCATTATTACCAACGAATATCAGCCGACTGAAGGGTCGATTTCAAAAGCCAAAGATTGTACCATCGGTTTCCTTAACCAAGATTTGCTGAGCTACGAGAGCAATGAATCTATTTACCATGTAGCACTGCAAGCCTTCGATAAAGCACTTTATCTTCAAAAAGAAATTGATGAAATAATGGATCGCCTTGAGTTTGATCATTCCGATGAAATACTAAATCTTTTAGGCAATAAACAAGAAGAATTCGAAGCCCTTGATGGTTATAATATTCAATTTAAAACAGAAGAGATTTTAGAAGGTCTTGGTTTTAAAACAGCCGATCTACAGCGCCCATTGCATGAGTTTAGTGGAGGATGGCGCATGCGTGTAATGCTGGCCAAGCTCTTACTTCAAAATCCAAAATTGCTTTTACTCGATGAACCTACCAATCACTTGGATTTACCATCTATCGAATGGATTGAAGAGTACTTACAATCTTTCGAAGGTTGTGTCATCATCGTTTCTCACGATAGAGAGTTTCTCAATAAAATGGTAACCAAAATTGTTGAGGTTGCCAATAAACGCGTTTATCAATACACGGGTAACTATTCTAAATTTTTAGAATTAAAGGCCGATAGAGATGATTTGCAACAACGCGCTTTTGATAACCAACAGCAGTTTATTAAACAACAAGAAAAACTCATCGATCGTTTTAAAGCGAAAGCCAGTAAGGCTACTATGGCACAAAGTAGAATGAAGATGTTGGATAAAATCGAACGCATCGAAGAGGTTCAAAACGATGAGTCGGTAATGAATCTGCGTTTTAAAGTGCGCACCCAACCAGGTAAAATTTTAGTAACACTCAAAAATATTAGCAAGCAATATGGCGATCAGGTGATATTTAAGAAGGCGAGTGCGCAAATATTGAGAGGTGATAAAATTGCCTTGATAGGTGCCAATGGCAAAGGTAAATCAACCTTATTGCGTATCATCGATCAAAGCGAAGCATTGGATGCGGGTGAAGTTGAAATAGGTTATAACCTCGAAAAAACATTCTATGCCCAGCATCAACTTGAATCTTTAAATATTAATAATGATATTCTAGAAGAACTTTCACAAATGGGTTCTAAAAAATTAGAAAGCGAATTGCGCTCAATTTTGGGTTGCTTCTTGTTTTCTGGTGACGATGTTTACAAAAAAATAAAAGTATTAAGTGGTGGTGAAAAAGCCCGAGTAGCCTTAGCGAAAACATTGGTCGAAGAAGCCAATTTTTTATTGCTCGATGAGCCAACCAACCACTTGGATATTCAAAGTATGAATATTTTAATTCAAGCCTTACAATTCTTCGAAGGCACCTTTATTACCGTTTCACATGACAGATATTTTATATCGCAAATAGCCAATAAAATTTGGTGGATAGAAGATGATGAAATAAAAGAGTACGAAGGAACTTACGATGATTGGAAATATTGGATGGCCAAAAGAGAAAAAACACGAGCGATTGAAGCCAAAGCTGCGGAAGTTGCTAAACCAGCCATTAAAACAACTTTAAACCCAACTGATCATGATACCAAAACAATTGATAAACAAAAGAAACAATTGCAACAACAGTTGAATGATATAGAAAAAGAAATCGAGGGTTTAAAATTAAAAAATACAGATATTGAAAAGATGTTAGAAGATTCAGCCAATGCCGATAAGGTTGGCACACTTTCTGAACAATATCAACAAAACGAAAACCTACTCAACAGTAAAAATAAAGTCTTCGAAACAATATTTGAACAGTTGTTGAGTTTATAATCCCAATAGCAAAACAAAAATCTGGCGAATGAATAAATACCAACTCTTAACAATCTGTATTGTATTCTCTTTTATAAAACTTAAAGCAGCCAATGTTCCCATTCAGTATAACAATGTACAATATGAAACAGCTATTAAAACGGTTCTATTAACCCAATACAATAGCTTTGAACGTTTTCCAGCCATTGATTTAAATAGCAATCAACAATTGCAATTGATATTTGATGAAATTAAACCGGAGAACGACAATTACCAATACACTTTTATTCATTGTTCAGCCAATTGGGAGCTTTCTAATCTGCGCCCAAACGAATACATCACAGGTAGTTTTTTTGAAAATATTAACGATTACCAATTTTCCACCTCTACTTTTCAGGTTTATACCCATTACAGTATTGTTTTTCCAACGCCTGAAATGAAACCCAAGGTGAGTGGAAATTATATTTTAAAAGTTTACCGCAACTTTGATGAGAGCGATATCGTATTAACTCACCGTTTTATGGTGGTTGATGATAAATTTATAATTACAGGTGGAGTTAACAGTGCCACCTATCCTTCCATCAGAAATACCTCTCAAGAGATTGATTTTTCGGTTGATTTAGGCGATAATATTGTACCTAATCCAATGATGGACGTAAAATCTACCCTAATGCAAAATTTGCGATGGGACAATGCCATATTCGATTTAAAACCGCGCTTTATTAACGGTCGCAAACTCGACTATAACTATGAAGAAGGCAACATATTTTTAGGTGGTAATGAGTTTCGCTATTTTGATATTCGCAGTCTAAGATTCCTAAGTTTTAATGTTCGTAGGAAATACATCGAAGGCAATGTTAAAAATGTATTGCTGTATAGCGACAATACAAAAATGAATTTACCCTATTTGCAAACCATCGATTTCAATGGAAAAAGGGTCATCGATAACCGCGATGGAATAATGAAAGGCGGTATCGAGGGCGACTATTGTTCAGTGCATTTTACTTTTATAAGTGATAAGCTCGATCGCGATGTATACGTATTTGGTGAACTAAGTGATTGGGAATTACGCGATGAGTTTAAAATGGAATGGAACGAAAATTTTAATCAATATGAAGCAACCCTTGTATTAAAACAAGCCTATTATAATTATTATTACGTTACACCCAATCAGGAAGATTCTAAGAAAATTGATACTACCTTTACAGAAGGCAATTCGAGTATGACCGAGAATGATTACTATATAATGTCTTATAACAAGAATCCATTTATGCAATACGATGAATTATTGGGTACTTTTCATTGCAACTCTAGATTAAGATAAAACGCGGTCTTGGCTATTCAAGACAAATAATTAGCATGAACGAAAAAACAAAAATATTATGGGCCGATGATGAAATTGATCTGCTCAAACCACATATTCTTTTCTTAGAACAAAAAGGCTATGAGATGATAACCGTTAACAATGGCAATGCGGCTGTTGCAAAATCGATCTCTGAACGACCTGACCTAGTATTTCTCGATGAGAACATGCCAGGCATCAGTGGCTTAGAAACACTGCGTCAAATCAAAGCTATTAATCCCGATGTAAAAGTGGTGATGATTACCAAAAGCGAAGAGGAGTATATTATGGATGATGCAATTGGATCGCAAATTGCCGATTATCTAATCAAGCCAGTAAATCCCAATCAAATTTTGCATTCCATTAAAAAGTTGATTGATAAAAGTAGATTGGTGACCGAAAAAACGACACAAAATTATCAGCAAGATTTTAGAAACATTAGTATGATGCTAATGGATAAATTGAGCTTGGATGAATGGAAAGATGCCTACAATAAAATTATTTATTGGGAAATGGAACTCGAAAAAAGTACCGATAAAAGCATGGCCGAGGTTTTCGAAAATCAAAAGAAAGAAGCCAATCATAATTTCTGCAAATTTGTAACGCAAAATTACATCAGTTACTTGCAGCCTACTGGCGACAATGGCCCTGTTATGAGCCATAATTTAATGCGTAGAAAGGTTGTTCCATTGTTATCAGATAACCGACCTACTTTTTTTATATTAATTGACAATTTGAGGCTCGATCAATGGCGTACCTTGGCGCCAATTATCAAAGAGAAATTTAAGATAGAAGAAGAAGATCAGTATTTAACTATTTTACCAACCACCACCCAATATTGCCGCAATGCTATTTTCAGTGGTTTGTTGCCAAGTGAAATTGAAAAGCGTTTTCCAACCAAATGGAGCAATGATGAGGATGAAGGGGGTAAAAATAATTACGAAGAAGACTTCTTAAACGATTTAATGCAACGCCTTCGTATTACTGGAAAAACTAGTTATACTAAGGTTACCAATTTAGATGGGGGCAATGCTATGGTAAATAATATTCCCAACATGTTCAAAAACCAATTGAATGTGATTGTCTACAATTTTGTAGATGCCTTAAGCCATGCCCGTACAGAAGTTAGTGTAGTTCGCGAATTGGCGGAGAATGAAGCTGCTTATCGCTCTGTAACAGAAAGTTGGTTTAAACATTCACCGCTGTGGGAAGCCATGCAAATGATTGCAGAGAAAAATGTAAAAGTGGTAATCACCACCGACCATGGTTCAATAAGGGTTAAAAAACCTGTTAAAGTGGTTGGCGATAAAAATACGAATACCAATTTAAGATACAAGCAAGGCAAGAGTTTAAAATATGAAGCCAAAGAAGTTTTTGAAATTAAAAAACCTGAATTAGCATTTTTACCAAAAGTGAACATGAGTCAGGCATTTGTTGTTTGTAAAGAAGACGATTTCTTTGCCTATCCCAATAATTACAACTACTACGTAAATTATTATACTAACACATTCCAGCATGGTGGTATTTCCTTGGAAGAAATGATGGTACCTTTCATCGTATTAGAAAACAAATAAGCAGTTTCCTTAATAACAAATAACATATAACCAATAACTGAAAAAATGACCATAGAAGAAGCACAACAGCAGGTAGATGAATGGATCAAAACCATTGGTGTGCGTTACTTCAACGAGCTCACCAACACTGCCATTTTAATGGAAGAAGTAGGAGAGTTGGCCCGTGTGATGGCGCGTAGGTATGGTGAGCAATCTTTTAAGGAGAGCGATAAAAACATCAACTTAGAAGAGGAGATAGCCGATGTGTTATGGGTGTTGATATGCCTGGCCAATCAGACCGGCGTAAATCTCACTGAGGCTTTCAAAGCCAATATGGAAAAGAAAACCAATCGAGATGCTACTAGACATCTGGATAATGAAAAGTTAAAGTAAACTAACTTAACTGCGTTTTTATAACATGAAACCCGGCATCTACAAACATTACAAAGGCAATCTCTACAAAGTAATCGGAACAGCAAGACATTCCGAAACCATGGAAGAAATGGTGGTTTATCAGGCCTTGTATGGTGAAATGGGACTGTGGGTGCGCCCTTTAACCATGTTCAATGAAAGTGTTGAAATTGAAGGCAAACAAGTGCCCCGTTTTGAATGGCTTTCAAATGAATAATTGATGTTGTAATTCCTTAAGTTTGTAATATAAAATAATCAAAAAATGTTCAAATCAATTTTTTCTCTTAGCCTTATTCTATTGTTTTCGCAATGCACCAGCATAAAAAATGAGAATGCCAATGTAACGATGGATGAGTCAACCAAAGTGACCGATGGCGAGTTGGTATTAGAGGATGGCAACAAACTCTATGGTTTTTGGGTCGGTAAATTTGAAATGGATTTTCAAGACGAAGATTACCCAATATACGAGGACGATGAATTTGAGTACAATAAAAAAATTAATATATCCATCGATAAAATTGTTGGAGAACGCATTGAAGGTCACAGTGTGGTATCGGGTAATTACCGCGTTTTTTCTGGCAGTATTAAAAGAGACAGCGGTCGCTATTTTGTAGAAGCACGCGAGCCTGGCGACCATGCGAACGATGGCATTTTTAAGTTTCAAATGAACGATACCATGCTTTGGGGTACATGGACGGCCTTTGATAAAAAGGATTCTGTTCGCAGAATATATGAATTGAAACGACGCATTTTTCAATACGATTCTACCGTAGCTTTAGAAGAAGCGGAATATGTTGATTACAAAAAAACAATACAAGTAATGCTCGAGGAAGACTCTTTTGAAATACCGTACTATGCCACCTCGACTCAGAAAATATATGAAATCAACGCTTCCAATACGTTTTTAAACGAACCGGATGTGGCGAATTTAAAGAAAGGCGACTTGTTAATTATTCGCAATGCCATTTATGCAAGACACGGTTATGCCTTTAAAAACAAAGCCCTCAGAAGATTTTTTGATGCCCAAGATTGGTATATACCTGTGAATTCTGATATCACCGATGAACTATCTGCAACAGAAAGACACAACATCGAATTGTTAATGACCTACGAAAAAAATGCAGAGGAATACTATGATCATTTCGGTCGCTTTTGATGCGCCTCTTCAACTATACTTTTAATTATAAACAACTAGGGAAGGCGCTTTTCTTTCTCTTCATTGCCTACTTCACTTATTTGATGTGGCTCATCACCATTCAATACATTCCCATTAATTTTAAAGTAGCTTTCTTAAACATTAAGCAAACAGAAATAAAACTTTTTCATTACCAATTGGCCTTCTTCAGTCATGTATACACCAGTATATTTGTTTTAATCCTAGGTCTTTTCCAATTTTCTAATTGGTTAAGAAATCGGTATGTGAAATTTCACCGATTCGCTGGTAAAATATACATTGGTCTAGTGCTTGGTATAGCAGGCCCCTCAGGCCTCGTCATGGGATACTATGCCAATGGTGGATGGTTTACGCAAATCTCTTTTTGTTTATTGGCAATATTATGGATGGTGTTCACCTATCAAGCGTATGCATTTATTAAAAAGGGACAAATACAAAAGCATAAAAATTTTATGTTACGCAGTTATGCGCTCACCTTGTCGGCCATCAGTTTGCGTTTGTTTAAGTGGCTTATCGTCATTACCTTCGAGTTGCCACCAATGGACACGTATTACATTGTGGCGTGGGCAGGTTGGTTGGTCAATTTAGGCATAGCCGAAATCATCATATTTAGTCATCTTAGTTTACTAAATAAAACCAAAACAAAAGTGAATGTTTAATTCGCTTTCAATTTTTGTAATTCAGCCCAAACAAAATCAAAGAGTTCACCCACATATTCAGGGGTGAAATTAAATTCAACTTTGCCAGCTTCATAAAGTTCAGGAATGGTTTTGGTATAACCCAAACGCAACATGTTTTGATAAGCGTCTAAGCCCTCTTTTTTATTGATTAATACATTGCGCCAAATAGCAATAGCGCCTAGTTGTGCAAATCCATACTCGATATAATAAAAAGGCACTTCGAATAAATGCAATTGCTTTTGCCAACTGTTGGCATAATAATTTTCATAACCGCTCATGTCAGCAACACCCGTATCGAATCGTTTGGCAATATCAATCCATGCGGCAGTGCGTTCTTCGTTGGTATGATTAGGGTTTGTATACAGCCAATGCTGGTAAGCATCGATGGTAGCAATCCAAGGCAAGGTAGAAATAACACCTTCTAATTGTTCAATTTTGGCACGTTTTAAATCTTCAGGATTTTTTAAATAGGCATCCCAACCTTCCATGCTAATTAATTCCATGGCCATACTCGCCACTTCAGCAACCTCCATAGGGGCGTTTTTAAAAGCATTTAATTTCAAGGGTTCGCTTAAAAAAGAGTGCATTGCGTGACCAGCTTCGTGCACCATGGTTTCTACATCGCGCAAACTGCCGGCAGCATTCATGAATATAAAGGGGATACCGCTTTCGGCTAAAGGATAATTATAACCTCCAGGCGCTTTACCCAATCTGCTTTCTAAATCAAGAAAACCTTTCTCAGCCATGATTTTTAAATTCTCTGCAAATTGTGGTTCAACTGTATGTAAACATTGTATACTTTTCTCCAATAAATCTTTGCCATCAGTAAAGGGTTTCAATGGCGCTTTGTTCTCAGGATCTACCGCCATGTCATAAGGTTTTAAAACATCTAATTGCATGGTAGCCTTGCGCGCTAGGTCTAGTTCTCTACAAAGTGGCACTACTTTCAGTGCAATGGCATCATGAAAATCATAACAGTCTTGTACGCTGTAATCAAAGCGACCCATGGCCTGGTGCATATAATCTCTGAAATTAGAATAGCCAGTATTGGTGGCCACCAAATGGCGCTTCTCGATGAGTTGATTGAATAAATCATTTAATTCTTCTTTAACAGTTGCGCGTTTTTCATTAATGGTTTCGTACGCCATTTTTCGTTTGTCTCTATCGGGTTCTTTTAAAAAATTGGACGCTTGTTGTAAGGTTAATTCCTTTCCTTCTATTGTAACAGAAAGACCACCTGTAATACTGCCATATTTTTGAGCTAAGGTTTGTAATTCTGCTTGAATCGGAATATTCTCTTCTCGGTACAATTTAATTGCATTGTTAATCGATCTGAAATAAATGAGATAGTCACTGCTTTCTCCCAATTCAAAGTTGAATTCTGAATTAGCAATTTTGTGGTTCAGCTGATCATCATAGGGCGCAATATTGGGTTGAATATTGGTCACAAAATCAATGTAACTTTCTTCTAATACCTTGTTGGTGGTATCGCAGGTCATCTTAATGTACTTCCATGCCAAGTCTTCGCTAACAACACTTTCCAATTCGCTTAATTCGGCAAGAAAGACTTCAAAATTAGCTTTAGTGCTAATGTCTTTCGCTACTAATTGATCATAATAAGGTTGTAGTTCAGTCCAGGTTTGGATGGTAAAATCCTGCGGTAAAAAGGTTCTATTTTTCATTTGAATAACAAGTATTCAAACTTACAAAAAACTACCGACTTTTAGAGTAATGGTTTAAAGGAGAAAAATTTATTCGAATTTTAATTCATCGGCAAATTCAATCGGAATTTTATGAACCGTGCCAAAGGTTTTTATTCTACAATAGCCATCGAATTTTACAGGAAATACTTTTTGTTTGTTCAAAGCGTTTTCAATTAATCCGCCCAAACTTTGACTGTATCCCATTTTTACCAAGTCGATTTTGAAATGCAATGGGATTTCAAAATTAGCATTGGATTGTATGGTTGTTAGGGCAGTTTGAGAAACGTGTCCAATAGAGGCATCATTAGAAAATACTTTTAATTCGGTATTGAGCAAAGTCGCTTCAATGGCATTGGGGTTATTGAAAACAGCAATGGCATTCACATCGGCTATATTGCCTTCAATCTTAACTACTTCAATGGTTTTGATGGCGACAAAAGTTGGTTCTTTAAAAGGATTGAAATACAACCAAGCGGCAATACCAGCCAGAATTAATACAACGAGAATAATGAGTTTCTTAACCATAATAGAAATACAAATTTATTAATTAAAACTATATAATTGTGTTTACAAATTTGCTTTAAATTAATTTCCTTACTACTATTTTTCCTTCCCTGGCTTATACCTAATGCCTATATAAAACTCTCGTCCTCTTGTAGGTCCCCAATTAAATGAAGTGTCAAAATAGGCGCTGAATGGATTTTGCCAACTAACGATTGGATTCGACTGGGTAAAATTAAACAAGTTTTCGCAACCTGCATATAGGTCTAATTTTTTCCAACTTTTAGTCACCTGCATATTAAAGAGGGCATAGGGTTGCGACGTCTTTGCTTGCCTGAATTCTAAAGGATTATTATCTGTATTTGGCAAGCGCTGTTTACCAAACCAGTGAGCAAAAAAATCGACTCGCCATTTCTTACTTTTGGGTAAATAGGATAATCCCAATAATACTTTGTGTTTTGAATTGAAAGGCAATAAAAATTTAGTATTGTTTTCTATTCGATAGACATCTAAAAAATTATAAGCTATTTTAGTTTCTATGGTTTTATAAAACTTTGCAGTAATATCTGTTTGAAAACCGTTTGAAATAGAAGTGCCTCCAAAGTTTGCCACAATGGCCTTGGTTGGGTCGGTGTCATAATCTGGAAAAACTTGGTTCATAAAACGGGTTTGATAAAAATCCATGGTCAAATAACCGTCTATATGTTTCTTGTTGAATTTTTGTAAGAAATTCACACCCCAATTAAATGATTTTTCTGGTCTTAATTGTTCTTTGAAAATTACATTGCGCGAACTAACCAATAAACCAATGTTCTCCGAAAATAAATTGACTGTACGCCAACCAGTACCTGCTGAACCTCTCAATGTCGACTTATCTGTTAAATCATACTTCAACATGGTTCGAGGTGTTATCTGCCATCCAAATTGATTGTGGTGATCGGCTCTAATGCCGGTAATTAATGTTATAATATCGCCCTTCCATTTAAAGGTATTTTCTGCAAATAAACCTGGAACAATTTCCAACTTTTGATAGTTTCCATTAAATGTTCGCTTGATATTAGTATCAGAAAAACCTACTACTTCATTTAAATTTAAATACCGGTAGCTCATGCCTGTTTTAAAATCATGAGTGCCATTCCACGATAACTCGTACTGCAAATTCGCATATGCATTTTTTTGTAAGGCTTTATATTTAACGGTTCCAAACCATGCATTTTGATCATGGGCAAAGCCTGAAGCAATCAAGGTCACTTTCTTTATAGAATTAAATCTATAGGTCGTTTTATTGTAAATTTCTGATTGTAGATAATTGATTTTTTGACCATAAATAGATGTACTTCCTAAATCGTTTTGTGCGTTGTAATTATTTTGTCCACCTACTCTTTGTTCTCCCAACAATCTGAAACCGAAGGTGCTATTCAGTCCTTTTTTATTTTCATCGCCATATTTTAATTTATCAAATAACATATAGCGTTGAAGTTTTGGTAAGTCAAGAAAGCCGTCTTTGTTTCTATCCCATTTTTGCGCTGGCTGAACCATGTGCGCTGAAATAAGATTACTCCATTTTCTTTTCCCAAACCTATAGTTAATGTTGTATTGGGTTTCTCCAAAACTATTGGCATATACATTTAATAATAGTTTTTCACCTTTGTCCGCGGGCTTGCTAATCACATTAATTTGCCCAACCATGCTTTCATAACCTTGCAATACTGAGGTGTTGCCCTTTGCAACAAATATATTATCAACTAAAGTACCTGGAAAACTACTAATACCATAAGTATAAGAAAGACCTTGAATCAAAGGCATACCATCTATCAAAACCTGATTATAAACGCCCGATAAACCCAATATTCTTAACTCCTTTGAATTGGTAATGATATTTGTGGTCATCGGTTGCACAGTGCCTTGTGTTTCAAAACAGCCAGCCAAATCGCAACAAGCTGCTTTCTTTAACTCGCCCGAAGATATAACTTCTGTTTTTATGGTTTGTAATCCTATATAAGCGGTAGGGGAATTATCGCCCTTTATGGTCACTTTTGTTATTGCATAAATAAAGTATAATTCGATGTTTAAGGTAGTTGAATTTTTGACTATGAAGGTATCTGTTACATAATTTTTCTGAGATACAATTAATAAGTTGGATTGACTGCTATCAATCGCAATTGAATAAAATCCGAGAGAATCACTGATAGTACTTAAGCCTTTATTGATGAGCAAAAGCTTTGCATTTGCGATTGGCTTTTTAAGCTTATCGAATACTTTTCCCCTCAGCATTGTTTGAGAAAATACAACACATGAGAACAGCAAGCATATTGTTAAGACAATAAGTCGTTTCATGAAAATAAACTATAAATTGTTAAGGTGTCTTAATGATTACCTTATGTACTTTTGCATTTGGATCTTCACAAGTTCCAGTGTTTTCAATAATTGTTTTTAATTCTTCTGGTTTAACCTTGATAGGGTCGTAAACAATGGTGATTACATCGTCTATGGTTTTTACACTTTTGACCCCTTTTCTTCTGTAGAGAGCAGTTTCTACCATTTTACTATCTGTTTTACAATCCATATCCGAAACAGAATAGGTAATGCTAGCAGTCTTTGCTTTACTTGTATCTTTAGCAGTAGTTTGGGCATTAGCTGAATTTGCAAACAATGCAATGGTTAATATAGCAAGGTATTTACTTGCTTTCAATAAATTGATTTTCATTTTTTTTAATTAAATTAAGTGATTAATAAATAAGTGAATTGATAGTATAGTAATAATCGGTCGAATATTAATCAGCTTATCTTGGGTGGCTGCCACTTAGTTTCTAAAAAATCAGAATGTATTTGTAATTCAAAGCTGTTGTAACTTATTGAAACAGGAAAAGCAAAATCTGCTATTTTTAAAAAATCTATTTTTGCGGTAAAACCTGAACATGAACCACACGAGAAGAACGGTGAACAAGAATTACAATTGCTTTTATCTTTGCTAGGTTTTGATGATGCTTTCGAATCTTTGCAGGTTTCTTTCTCGCAACAATCTTTGGTGATTTCGGATGTATTGTTAGAATCGTCTTTAGCAATAGGCGTGCAACATGGCACAAAAGAAAGTGATGTCACAATTAAAAACATGAATATTGCCAAAAACTTCATCATTGCAAATATACTAAATTATTTCAATTGAAAATGGCACATTAAGTGGACAGCTTTTATACCCTTAAGTTCTAAAATTGTCTTATTTTTGTTGTTTAATATTATGCCATACGAAGCCGTTATAGGATTAGAGATTCACATTCAACTTTTAACCAATAGCAAAGCCTATAGTAGCGATAGTGCCGAATATGGTGGTGCTCCTAATTCCCATGTAAGTGTTATTACACTTGCACATCCGGGCACCTTGCCAAAGCACAATACAAGTGTTATCGATAAAGCAATTACGCTTGGTCTTGCACTTAATTGCAATATCACTGAGTTCAATCAATTCGACCGTAAAAATTATTTCTATGCCGATCTTCCCAAAGGCTATCAAATAACACAAGACAAAACACCCATCTGCAGAGGTGGTTTTGTAAAAATAAAAACCGCTGATGGAATAGAAAAGAAAATCAATATCACCCGCATTCACATGGAAGAAGACAGTGGTAAAAGTATGCACGATCAGGATTTAGTAGATACACTGGTAGATTATAACCGCGCTGGTGTGCCATTGGTAGAGTTGGTAAGTGAACCTGAACTGCGCAGTGGTGAAGAAGCTTTTCAATATGTTAGTGAAATTAGAAAATTAGTGAGATACCTAGGCATTTGCGATGGCAACATGGAAGAAGGTTCTTTGCGTTGCGATGCCAATATTTCTATTCGTCCTATTGGTTCAGCAGAATTTGGCACCAAAGTGGAAATTAAAAATATGAATTCCATTAGCAACGTTAAACGTGCCATCGAGAGCGAAATTATCCGCCAAACGGAAATGGCTGAAAAAGGAGAGGAGTTCTTCTCAGAAACCAGAGGCTTCAATGCATTAAAAGGAAATACTTTTAGCTTGAGAAGTAAAGAGGCAGCCAATGATTACCGCTATTTTCCTGAACCCGATTTGCCACCATTCATTGTTTCCGATGAATATATTCATCGCATCAGAGAAGCAATGCCTGCTTTGCCAGAAGAATTGTATTTAAAATTAAAGAATGAATTCGGTTTGTCAGATTACGATGCCTTAACCATTACTGATGATAAATATTTGGCAGAATTTTATATCAGTCTTACTGAACATACAAAAAACTACAAAGCTGCAGCCAATTGGACCTTAGGTACCATCAAATCGCACCTGAATGAAACAGCTACAGATATCATTGATTTCAAGTTGAAGCCAAGTGCCATTGCAGCATTGATTCAGTTAATCGACAACGGACAATTAAGCAACACCAGTGCTTCGCAATTGGTATTTCCAGCCATGCTTAATAACATGGATAAATCGGCTTTGCAATTGGCAGAAGAACTCAATGTCATTCAAACCAATGACAGCGATTTTATTACCGATTTAATTAAAGAAGTATTGGCTAAATACCCTGAAAAAGTAGAAGAATACAAAGCTGGTAAAAAAGGTTTGTTGGGTTTATTTGTTGGCGAAGTAATGAAAGCAAGTAAAGGCAAAGCTGATCCTAAGGTTGTCAATTCTGAAACGATTAAAGCTTTAGAAGCTTGATCGAATTGAACGAAAATTAGTTTTAAAGTTTAATGCAAACATTTTTCGTTTCAGTAAAGAAACGCATGGCTTCCCATCCACCTTCTCTTCCAACACCACTTTGTTTAACACCGCCAAATGGGGTTCTTAAATCGCGCACCAGCCAACAGTTGATCCAAACAATGCCACTTTCAATTTTTTCTGCTACTCTGTGGGCTTTTGTTAAATCGTTGGTCCAAATACTACAAGCTAAACCATAAGGCGTACTATTGGCCAATTGCAGTGCTTCATCTACATTTTCAAATGGCGTTAAGGTTATGACAGGGCCAAATATTTCTTCTTGATTGGTTCTGCAATCGAAATGCAAATTTTCAAAAATGGTGGGTTGTATAAACCAACCTTGCTCATTTTCGTGTGTTCCTTTATAAGATTCGCCACCTAGTAATAAATTACCACCTTCTTGTTTAGCCAATTCAATATAAGATAATACTTTTTCAAAATGCATTTGACTAACAATGGGGCCTAATCTATGTTCATCATTTAGGGGATTCCCCATTTTTAGTTTTTTAACTTCCTCGATAAAGGCTTTTTTGAAATTCTCGTATATTGACTTCTCAACTAATATTCTTGAAGTGCATAAACAGATTTCACCTTGGTTTAAGAAAGATGATTCAACAGAAATTTTAACTGCCTTTTCTAAATCACAGTCAGCAAACACAATGTTCGGATTTTTACCACCCAATTCTAAACTCAATTTTTTAAACATTGGTGCGGCTATAGTCGCTATGTGTTTGCCTGTAGCAGTGCCACCTGTAAAAGAAATCGCTTTAATTTTAGGATGTGAAACTATGGCATTTCCAACCTTTGGTCCAAGTCCTTGCATAATGTTTAAAACACCTTTAGGTAAACCAGCCTCAGTACAAATTTGTCCAAGTAAGTAAGCCGTCATAGGTGTAATTTCACTTGGCTTAGCAATTACACAATTGCCTGTTGCCAATGCTGGTGCTATTTTCCACGAGAATAAATACAATGGTAAATTCCAAGGACTGATACAACCAACCACACCAATGGATTGGCGTAAGGTATAGTTAATGGAATGGCCTTCGTTGTGGTGACTTTCATTTGAAAACTGCATAGCAGCAGTTGCAAAAAATCTAAAATTTTGCCCCGCTCTTTTAATTTCATTTTTGGCTAACCATTTTGGTTTGCCTTGGTCGATGCTCTCGGCCTCAGCAAGGGCACCGTTATTTTTATCGATTAATTCGGCAATGCGATTTAGTATTACAAAGCGTTCCTCATGAGATGTAGTTTTCCATTTATCATAAGCTGCATTTGCACTTTGATATGCAGCTTCTACATCTTTATCGTCGCTATCTGCAATTTGACTATACACTTTGCCTGTTGCAGGATTGTAATTATCGAGCCAAGCATTGCTTACAGCATTGGTGTATTCGCCATTGATATAGTTTTGTATCTGTATCATTTGAATTCCTAAATTATATTTGATGAAACTAAAATTAGCCTTGTTCTAATCTGAAACGCTCACGTTTTAATTCACTATAAGGCAATGGATTTTTCTTCAAATCATCGCTCTCAATTTGTTGATGGTATATTTTTATAGCAGCAAACAAAGCGTTACCAAAACTTTCAGAAGAGGCAATATTTTTACCGGCAATATCGTATCCTGTTCCATGGTCAGGGCTGGTTCTTATAATTGGCAATCCAGCAGTGTAATTGATTCCATCGTCAAAAGCAATTGATTTAAATGGGATCAAACCTTGGTCGTGGTACATGGCTAAAACCAAATCGAATTTTGTATAATTTTTCATACCAAAAAAACCATCAGCACTGTAAGGACCAAAACAAAAAACACCTTCCTGTGTCGCTTGCGCTATTGCAGGGACAATAATTTCTTTTTCTTCAGAACCCATGGCGCCATTATCGCCATTGTGAGGATTCAAACCTAGTACTGCTATTCTTGGTTTAACAATTCCAAAATCTTTTTTAAGAGATTCACTTGCTATTTTCAGTTTACGAACAATACGATCTTTTGTAATAGCTGAAGCCACCTTGCTAACTGCCATATGCTCTGTAACTAGTCCAACCCTTAAATCTTCATTGGCTAAAATCATTAGTGAGTCATTGGCGCCCAATGCTTTGGTTATATAGCCTGTATGGCCAGTGAATCCTTCATTGGTTTTTATAGTTGATTTATCTACTGGGGCAGTTACCATGGCATTTAACTTTCCATTTTTGGCATCTTGCAGCATTCTATCAATGGCCATCACGGCCTCTTTACCTGCCGCTTCACTCGGTTTTCCAAATTGTATTTCAACCGCATCATTATTGGTCACAATAAGATTAATTTGGTTTTGTTTAACCTCATTGATATCACGAATTAAAACATAATTGGGCTTTTCTAAACCCATTGTTTTCTTATTAAAACTAAATGATTTTGGATTACCATAGATAACAGGTGTACAATAATTTAAGATCACTTCATGTTGAAGTATTTTAATAATAACCTCAAGTCCTACACCATTTGGGTCGCCTTGTGATATGCCAATAATAGGTTTAGCCATGTTTATTTACTCGCTTTTTTACTTAAGAAGTCGAACATTAACCGAACGCCAACACCCGTTCCACCTTTAGGTTTGTAGGCATCTTGGGCGTGGTTAAAGGCAGGACCTGCAATATCAAAGTGCATCCATGGATAGTCTACAAATTTTTCTAAAAATTTAGCAGCACTTATTTGGCCACCTTCCCCTTTACCTAAATTCGTAAAATCGGCAACTTCAGATTTTAATTCATCGGCATATTCATCCCACAATGGGAATTCAACTAAACGTTCGAAAACAGCATAACTGCTATCAAAAATATCTTGTTTAATATCATCACTCGCATTGCCTAAAACTGCTGAGGCATATGGCCCTATAGCTCTAACAGCAGCGCCAGTAAGTGTGGCGAAATCACAAACCAATTCAGGATTTAATTTCTTAGCATAATGCAATGCATCTGCCAATACAATTCTACCCTCTGCGTCTGTATTCATCACCTCAACAGTAGCTCCGCTGTACATGGTAATTACATCGCCAGGCGCATAACTATTTTCACCAATCCAATTGTCGGTAGCAGGCACAAGTCCTATCACATGGATTGGCAATTCTGCTTTTGCGACTGCATATAAAGTTCCAGCAACCACGGCACTACCTGCCATATCACATTTCATATAGTCCATACTCATTGGTGTAGGTTTTAAACTCAATCCACCGGTATCATAAACAACACCTTTACCAACTAGTACATAAGGCTTTTTATTGATGGCATTTTTAGGTTTATATTCCATGATATTGAAAGTCGGGGGAACCTTACTTCCTCTGTTAACAGCTAATAGTCCACCCATTTTTTGTGCTTCAATTTTAGCTTCATTCCAAACATCTACTGTAAAGCCTGCATCTTTACCTATTTTTTTGAACTCTTCTGAAAGCTGCACGGCATTCAAATGACTAAATGGTTCATTCACCAAATCTCTGGTGATGTACATTGCATGAATGATAATGTTCAAATCAGAGATTTCTTTTTTTGAAATTGTCGGACCCGCTAAATTGATTTCAACCAATGTATTGGTAAGCTTTTTCTTATCAGCTTTATGTTTCAAAAACTGATAGTTAGACAGCGCTATGCCTTCTGCCATTGCTAATGAAGCCTTGGCATTATCCGCAATTACATTAACCGAACTTTTTTTATTTTCATTTAGAACGGCGCATACTTTAGCACCACTCTTTCTTAATAATTCAGCTACTTTCCAAGTGATATTACTTTCTGAAAAAAATACAAGCGTGTGATGAGAACCGTCATTAAAAAAGACTGACTTCTTCTCTTCTTTGATAGCGTTTTTAACCGCTGTATTTTGCTCAGTGCTTAAAGCATCTGATTTTTTAAATCCTTTCGAATCAATAATTAATACAATATTGTTCTTATCGGTTGTTTTTGATAAAGCTTTTATTTTAACCATAGCGCTGCAAAAGTAATGAAATATGTAGTATTCTGCATCATGCATATGGCTGAATTATGCACCAAAAATCAGCAGTTTGAAAAGGAGAGAAGGCAACTATTGGATCAGATATGTTCTGCCTTTTTCGGTCACTACAATTTCAATTTTTAATACCTCACTTTGATTTTGGTAAAATGGTTCGCCAATTGTTGGCCATTCTATTAAACACAATTGGCCGGCATCTATGTATTCTTCAAAACCAATTTCATAAAGTTCATCAAAAGATTTTATACGATACAAATCAAAATGGTGAATGAAGTGCCCATTTGGTAGTTGATAAGTGCTTACGATATTAAAAGTTGGGCTTGTTATAGATTCTTTAATGCCTAATTGCGCCAGTATGGCCTTTGTTAAAGTGGTTTTACCGGTTCCTAAATCACCATATAAAAGTAGAATCGATTGCTTCGAACAGTCAGTTAGAATATAGCTGACAACTTGATTGAGCTCATTTTCGTGAACAAAAAATGTTTTCAATTATTTTGAACTAGGGGTGTAGTATTTTAATGCCTCGGGCAACCATGCTTTTAAGTCATTGATCCTTGAAGCATCGCTTGGGTGAGTGCTCAATATTTGAGGAGGCTTAACACCTGAAGCCATTTTACTCATGCGCTCCCAAAATGGCACAGCTTCATTCGGATCGTAGCCTGCTAAAGCCATAAATACCAATCCAATTTTATCAGCTTCAGTTTCATGGGTACGCGAGTATTTTAATAAACTTAAATTACCAGAAACACCAAAAGCAATATTGAAAATATCTTGGGTTACCTGCGGACTGCCAGAAACAGCAACCGATAAAACTGAGCCTAAAGCTTGTGCTTTCAGTTGTTGACTCATTCTCTCATTGCCATGTTTGGCAACTGCATGCGCAATTTCATGACCCATCACAACAGCCAAAGCAGTTTCATTTTGGGTAACAGGCAACAAACCTGAGTATACAACTACCTTTCCGCCAGGCATGCACCAAGCGTTAACCATCGGATCCTCCACAATGTTAAATTCCCATTTGTATCCTTCAATATTTTTTAAATATTTGCCATTGTTGTAAGTTTTAAAAAATAAAGTAATGTTAGTAGCAATTTTGTTACCAATTTTCTTAACCAATTCTATTTGTTTTGCATCTGTAGAAAGTTTATGCGTGCTTAAAAATTTTTGATATTCAGCTGCACTCAGAGTTTCTAATTCAATTTCACTAACAAGTGTGTTTTGTTTGCGGCCTGTAATTGGTACCTTGGAACAACTAGCAATTAAAACAGTTGCTGCGATTAATAAAATTATTTTGCTCATGTTGAATTTTATTTCAATTTCTACACCATTTCAATCTGTGCTGAAAGCCCATTTTCACAAAGTGCCTCACACAAAGGTTGGAGTGTAGAATAGTCTCCAGATTTTACAACGCATTTACCTTTGGTATGCACTAATAATGCACATTGCTCAGCCTGTTGCGCATTGTGTTTACAGTATTTCATTAAACAGTCAATCACATGGTCAAACGTATTGACATCGTCGTTGTATAATACAATTTCGAAAGAAGCTAAGTCGGTTGCCTTTAATTCAATATTTGAATCGGTTTTATGCAAAGATGCCAAAATGGGCGAATACTTCATATTAGTGACGGTGTTTTTTCAATAGCTTTGCCTTGTTTTCATTGCCTGCGACAAGGCGTTTAATGTTTTTTTGATGCGTAAGCACTACCATTAGCGCTGCTGCAATGCCAAATGCCACAAACATAGGTTCTTCATTTTTGTAAAGAAATATTGCAATAAATGGAAATGCAACTGCCGTTAATATACTGCTTAATGACACATAACGTGTTGAAAACAAAGTTCCTAAGAATAAACCCATACATACCAAGGCCGATAAATAATGTATAGCGATAAGCATACCCAATAGAGTTGCAATACCTTTACCTCCCTTAAAATTGGCATAAAGCGGAAAAATATGGCCAACTACAGCCGATAATCCGAACAAAAGTTGCAAATTGACGTATCGAATACTACCTAATTCAACAAATGAAAAGTACCTTACCAAACTTGCAGCGGTAAGGCCTTTGATAACATCAATCAATAAAACTGCGATGCCTGCTTTTTTACCTAAAACCCTAAAAGTATTAGAGGCGCCTGAATTGCCGCTGCCGTGTTCACGAATATCCAAACCAAAGAATGCTTTTCCTACCCAAAGTGCAGTTGGCATGGATCCAATTAAGTAGGATACACCAGCACCTAATAAAATCAGACTAACCTCATTAATAGTATTCATATTTAATCTACAAAGATAATCAATTTTTTAAATATCAAATTATTGGTCAATTTGTTAAACAAATTAATCAATAAAACAACTTACTCTTGGTCTACATCATTTTTAATTAAGAAATTGTCTTTTGTTCTTTCAGTTCCAAGTCTTAGGGAGAATTCTGGGTCGAACAATTTGTCTGCAGCTGCGCTTACAGTTGCTGCTAATTCAGTATTGTTAGTTGCAATAATCATATTGCCTCTTGCATATTCCATGTAGAGCCATTCACCATTATCAGTAACAATGTAAATAACAATTTTATCACCACTCTTTTTCTTCTCAATGGCAACGGTAGCGTCATAACTTTTATTAATTATTTGCCCGTTAAACAAAGGCATGGTAATATTCCCTGTACCTAGAAATTTACGCTTAACTCTATTGAATCCGAAATGAACATTCGAAAAAACAAAACCTGTTTTAAATTCGCCTTCTGCGGGTAAAATGCCTGTTGCATCAACGCTTTTTTGCATTTTTTCAAATGTTTTTGTGTCGGTAATTAATTCTGCCAAGGCTTTTTTGCTGTCTTCGTTTTTCAAAGATCCTGGCGGTTTGCCTGCGCCTTCTGCCACTAAAAATTTGGTAATTTTTGTATTCACCTCGGCAGGCAATGGGAAACTCAACCACATCATTAGGTTGAATCGAAAGGTACTATCATTGGCGGCATGAATGGCTGTTCCAGCCGTTTCAATTTTGGCTTTTTGAGTTACAAGATTGAAATTAAACTTACCTTCTGCAAAAACACTCTTATCGAAGTCATTAAATTGCATGTAATTACCGCGCAACGATTTTTTGAGTAACTTAGCTTCATTGCCTACGAAGAATGCATCTTTTGCAGCGTTGTAAAAGAGAATACCCGTATCAGATTGTAATTCTGGATCACTATACCTGCGCTTTAAATCAAATAAAATTGGATAAACGTGATTGCTATCGTTGGCAAAATACAAACCAAGGGAGAGTTTATTGTTATCCTTGTCTCTAGGATTTAATACATTGATAACAACATTTTGGGGATCAACAACATAGTTATAACGCAACCAACTTGTTTCCATAAATGCAAATGAATGCATAGGACGTACATAACCGATAAACTGAATAGGCTTGCGAGTACTTATCACTTCGAATAAGCCTTTGAATCCAATTTTCTTATCAAGTCTAAAGCCCTTGTCTTCGGCTATTCTACCATAACCTACTAAGTTTTTTTCCTTATTAATTCTTATACTATCAACGTAAAGTGGTTGTTCAATTTTATACTTATCAATATATCGATAGTAACCATCCGCATTTAAACTGTTACCGCCTAAAATTGTGGTATGACAATTTTTGATTTCATGGAATTTATCCAATCGATTGGCTTCAATTCTTGAACTATCAAGTCGATCCATTGCAGCCTTTTCTCTTACTAAGGCTTTTCCTGCGAATGGATAAACTCTACTATCTGCAATATCTATGAAAGGAATTTTTTCTAAATTTAAGATGAATTTAGTTAAGTCAAACTTGGCATATGAACACTCAAAACGCACGCTGTCAGTTGTATATTGTGGCAACCCAACAAACATTGGTTTGATACCAGCCATGGTTACATTTGGTTTTATCTCCATGGTTTTGTTATTCATGTCCCACTTGTAATCATTCATATTGCTTGAATAATTATTGAAAGGGAAGTGGGTGTATGAACCTAAAACATTGGTTAGAAATTGACCTTCACGTTTATCAAAATCAACATTGCCCTTGACGTTGTTACTTTCAAAGGCAAATTTGGCAGGGTCAACAGCATAAATTTTTATGCTTGAAACTGCTGCATCCGATTTGTTTCTGCCAAATACCATATCATTACTTGCAAATACAGCCTCAGGCCATAACAAACGACCTTCGCCCCTTAAATCTACAGGCGATAGAGTTAGACGACCATCGAAATCATATTTGCTTTTAAATATTGAAAAATTACTATCAAGCTTGGTTTGGAACATTTTATCTTGCTTTGGAAACCATTCTGTTTTTACGTTAAAACCAGAAACCAATGGGTATTTAACACTTTCAGGTAAATTAAAACTATTACTGGTGCCAACCGTAGCATCGGGTAGTAAAAGATATTCAGGCGATTTAGAAATCGAAGTTTGGTACATTAAATCACCACTGCCATAAAAACCGCGGTTACTCAAATTGATGGTTAATTCGCCAGTGCCTTTGCCGCCATACATTGGTAAACTAACTTTATCTACAAATCCCAAAGAATAATCAGGCTGTATGCTTGCCTTGTTTTTGATATCAGGGAATATGCCATCCGATTTTAGTGTACCTCCAAATGCAAAACCTGCAATGGTGAAGTTATCAAGGCTATCAATGGTGAAAGGATCAATTTCAAACACAAATTTATCGGCCTTGTAGGCGTGGTTGTGTGTATTAGCCCTATCGTAATTAATTTCTGAACCCCTTTCTGCTATGAATATGGGGTATTCAGCAAAATTCTTGAGCCCCGATTTATTATTGGGCTTATCAATTAAAATTCTTCCATAGGTATTTGAGAGCACACTCTGTACTTTTCGCAATGCATTCGTATTTAAGTCAGGATAAAATATAACCATGCTATCCATCGTTGTATTCTGAATCATGAATTGCGAATAATCAAAATTAAAGTCCTTTGAATAAAAATCAATACGACCCGCTCTCATCTGACCAGCAAAATGTAAATTTTTATCCTTCTTTATTATGACCAATTGATCTTTTGGCATCGAAACCACGTTTTGCGAATCGCTGAAAGTGAATTTTCTAACACCTTCCATTTTTAAATCATATGAATTTAGATTAAAGGTAATATTAGGTTTTCCACCAATCACGCTGCTAAAACGAATAATATCATAATCCTTTCCACCACCATTATTAGAAATCCAGTTGTATAGTTTATCCCTTACATATATCGAGTCGTTTAATCGGTTATAAAATAGGAACCCACCATCCGACATGTCAATCATTTGTTGTTCTAAATATTCTTTAGTCGAGCCGATAGAAGCAGCATAATCTTGGATAGTAAAAGCACGACTCAACTTTTTTCCATTCATATTGGTTCTACAGTAATAAAACATTTTTTCAATTGGGTTGGTGGCGAGAGCGCCTTGCCAACTTTCGTATAGAAATTTTTTGAAAAAAGTATTGGTCTCAACGTAGGCTGTTTTATCATTCGATATCATATCAAAATCAATGTAAGGTTTTTCCTGGTCCCATAGCACTTGCTCAACATCAATTTCTACACCATGGTAATTGTCTGTAAACGGCATACGCATTAAACCATTAGTACCCTTATTGAGGGTCATTTTTTTCTTCTCAATATTATAATTGAAAATTACTTTTGGATGATAAATATACCCAGTGTCAGCTTTTATTCTCACTGCTGCAGCTTGACTCATTACTTTGCCACTGTCTAATCTAAAAGCATCTGACATAACTTCAACAAATGGTTTGCCTTTGTACAACAAAATTATTTTAGCTAAGCCCTGTCCAATACTCTGACTATTAACTTTAGCGCCTTCCATTGAGAATCCACCTTTGTAAATGGCATTAGGACCGACAATACCTTTTATTTCAATAGTTGGTTCGCTGCTGTAAAATTGAGGAAAGGCGGATTTTTTTACCTGATCGGCCGAAACACTTTGAGAAACTCTGTCATTTAATTTTCCGAGAATTTTTTGACTAGAAATTTTGGGGTAGTTTAAAAGTGCAGAATCTGCATTAACGGCTCCGGTATTCATATCAATTTGATGTTTGGTAAATGTAGCAAAAACCTCTGCTTCAGGTTTTCCAATGCGTTCCCAATTAATACGGCCTTGATTACCTAACCATATTTTTTTATCTGGATAATAGGTGCCAGCGCAATTGGATATTTTAATTTTATCCTGATCGGCCTGACAAATTAATTCTGTGTTTTTGAAAACGATTGCAATCCGATTATTGACATATGTGATTTCAAAATTACTATTGTTTGTATACCATCTGCGAGCTTCAGAACGGGTAAGTGTATTATCGGCAAATAATGAATTGCAAGTTTCCAAAAATGACAAATACTCTTTTTGGTTTTTTTCCAATAATTTTATGGAGAGGTTTTGCCATTGCTTAAAGATGGCAGGATTTAATTGATTTTTTAAAACCAGTTCCATGTTACTGACCATTAGTTCAAAATAGGGGTCGCGAGGCATTTGTTTATACATCATACTATTCGCAATACGAATAATAAAGGTTTGTTGCTCGGGTGAATATTGATTGGTTTTCCAATTTGTATTAAAGCTTTCCATTGTTTTAATGACCGCAGGCTTTTTGGAATCGTTCATGAACTTGGTAAATTCAACAATAAATATTGGGGGTTCTGTGTTAAAACTTGTTTGCGCTTTTGAAGGCAAAAAAATGAATAACAACAAAAAAGTAAAGAATAGCTTTTGCATATATAGGGTGCTAAATTAACTTGTAATTTAGTTATTTATTGCACAAGATATGCCAAGTTGAATTAATTGAGATTGAATATCAAAAAAAGGCGTCAAAAAATGGGGTATTTTTAATTGTTGCCATTAATACGCTCTAACATAATACTGTCTTGCTGAGCTGGTGTATAATTTAGCATGTCGAGCGACATTTTGATGTCATTCACTCTATCGTGTTTTGGGTATTGAATTAGAAATTGTTTAAATACTCTTTTTTGATTATTAAATTCATTCAAAATTTGGAAGTTAAAACCTGCTCTAATTAAAGCTTCGGCTGCCAGCGAACTGTCTTTGTATTGGTTGGCTAGGGCTTCATAAATTTTTGCACCTTCTAAATTTCGCTTCGCTTTTACATTGGCCTCGGCTGCCTTAAACATAAATTTAATGGCATAGGGGTGATGAGGAAATTGATGAACAAATGATAAATAACTGCTGATCAGGGTATCGCTAGTAGCTAAACTGTTATTGGCCTCTAATTGTCTAATGTTTTTTAAAATTAATTCTTCAGGAGAATGATTGCAAGCAACTGATGCTAAAATTAAGGTTAATAGAAATACAATTTGTTTCATTCTGCAAAGGTACTCGCTAATCGTTAATTCAGCAATGCATCTGTTTTTAGTAAAGTCTAACTTATTAAAATATGTTAAGTTTAAATATCTTTGTCGTTTATAAAATCTCTAATTGTAAATAAAAGAATGAATATCGTTGGGCTTAGTGGAATTAGCGGTTCAGGTAAAACGCATTTGTTAAGGTTATTGAAAAATGAGCTAGGTGATAAAATTGAGATACTTTCTTCCGATAATTATTACCTTCCAATTGAATTTCAAAAGCGCGATGAAAATGGCTACCACAATTTCGACTTACCCGCTGGAATTGATGATGTGGCGTTTCTAAATGATATTTCGCAAATTAAGTCTGGTAAAACCATTACTAAAAAAGTATATAATTTTAACAACCCTAATGCCAAAGAGTCATTTTTTGAAATAAAGCCTGCACCAATTTTAATTGTTGAAGGTTTATTTATTTACCACTATTCAGCTATTAACGATTTATTCAACTACAAAATTTTCCTCCATTTGCATCCTGAAATTGCATTGAATAGAAGGCTTATAAGAGACCAGCAGGAGCGGGGATTAACGGAAGAGACAATCAAATATCAATGGCACAATCATACCTTGCCTGGATTTGAAACCTTTGTTCAACCGTATCAAAATTTAGTTGACATTGTTATCGACAATCAAAATCATTTCCAAGAAGCGTTTGATCAATTGTTGATTGCGTTACAAAATATTCTAAAATCTGATTAAATATCTACGCTTACTTGTGTGGTCAATAGATCTTCTAAAGTTTCTCTTCTTCTTATTAAATGAGCCTCGCCATTGTATATTAAAACTTCTGCAGGTCTAAATCTAGAATTATAATTACTGGCCATACTGAAACCATAAGCACCCGCATTATGAAAAGCTAATACATCGCCTTCACGCACTTCATTTAATTTACGATCCCAACCAAATGTATCGGTTTCACAGATATAGCCGACAACCGCATAAATACGTTCGGTGCCAACTGGGTTGCTAATGTTTGTAATTTTATGATAGGCATCGTACAACATTGGTCGAATTAAATGGTTTAAACCAGTATCAATTCCGGCAAACATTGTGCTTGTCGTTTGTTTAACAACATTCGTTTTTGCCAGGAAGTAACCAGATTCACTCACTAGAAATTTACCTGGCTCGAACCATAGTTCTAACTCGCGACCATATTTCTTACAAAATTCAATAAATCGCGAGGCAATTTTTCCGCCGATATCATTAATGTCAGTGGTAATATCGGCCTCTTTATAAGCTACTTTGAAACCGCTACCAAAATCCATGTATCTGAGGTCTTTGAAGTCTTCGGCTGCTTCAAACAATAATTCAGCACCTCTAATAAATACTTCAGCATCTAGAATATCGCTGCCCGTGTGCATGTGTAAACCTTCAACGTTTATATCATACAATTTTACGACACGTGCTACATGTCTTAATTGGTAGTAGCTAATTCCAAATTTTGAATCAATATGTCCTGTAGAAATTTTATGATTACCACCTGCCATAATATGTGGATTGACACGAATACAAACTGGAATAGTTGCGCCGTATTTAGCGCCAAATTGCTCTAAAATAGAGATATTGTCGATGTTTATTTTAACACCCTCTTTCACAGCCATTTCAATTTCTTCCATACTGACACCATTAGGGGTGTACAAAATTTCTTCAGGTAAAAAACCAGCTTTTAAACCCAACCACACTTCTTGAATGGAAACTGCATCCAAACCAGTTCCAAATTTCTTCATTAGTTTGAGAACAGAAATATTACTTAACGCCTTGCAGGCATAATGTATGTGTAATTTAACGCCAGGGAATGCATTGTTTAATTTGTTAAACTGCATTTGCATTGTTGCAGCATCATATACATATACTGGTGACTCATACTGCTCAACCAATTGCAATAAATCTACCCCGCCAACTTGGTATCTTCCATTCACTATTTCCATAATTGTGCGAAATTAATTTTTTTATACTGAACATAAAAATGCAATCTTGCATTATATTTAAATGAGTAGAATAATTGCACTTGATTATGGAGAGAAAAGAACAGGGGTAGCGGTAACCGACCCATTGCAAATGATTGCCTATCCGCTTGATACCATCGACACTTCAAAAATATTGGATTATTTGAAACTATATTTTGCGAAAGAAAATGTTGAAACGATTGTACTAGGCTCACCATTAAACTTAGATGGTACAGAGACAGATGCTACGCAATTGGTTATAGCATTTGAAAAAAAATTAAAAGAAAATTTTCCAAATCATCCTGTTATAAAAATAGATGAAAGGTTAACAAGTCGAATGGCCAAGCAGACTTTAATAGATGCTGGGTATAAAAAAAAAGATAGAAAAAATAAAAAACTTGTAGATACAGTAGCAGCTGCATTAATTTTGCAAACTTATTTAGCCTCCAAATGATATTACCAATCTACGCCTATGGATCGCCAGTATTGCGAAAAAAATGCTCAGAGATAGATCCGAATTATCCAAATTTACAGGATTTAATAGCCAACATGTTCGATACCATGTACGAAAGCAATGGGATTGGACTAGCCGCACCCCAAATTGGATTGCCTATAAGAATTTTTATTGTGGATGGTACCCCAATAGAAGGTCTAAAGCCTGCAGATTTCAAGAGAGTTTTTATTAATCCAACCATTTTAAATGAGTGGGGAGAGCCATGGAAATATGAAGAAGGCTGTTTAAGCATTCCAACCATACGCGAAAACGTGAGTCGCAAGCCAGAATTGACCATTCGTTTTTTCGATGAAAATTTCTATGAACAGGAAACGTCGTTTGATGGAATGGCTGCTAGAATTATTCAACATGAATACGATCATATTGAAGGGAAATTATTTGTAGATTACGTTACACCACTCAAAAAAAATCTATTAAAAGGGAAGTTAAACAACATCAGTTTAGGGCGCGTTGAGCATGATTATAAGATGCGTTTTCCGTTAAAAAAATAAATTTGTTTTAGTAAATTTTATTTTTATTTTTGCTCGAAATTTAAGAAATAAATAAAAAATGAAAAAATTAATCATCGCTTCTTTGGTTGCATCTTTATTTGCAGCTTGTAACAATGCTCCAACTGTAACTGAGTCATCTGCCAACTTAACCAAATTAACTGCATGGGTAGATTCTGTTAAAACTGTAATTGCTGCGGCTCCTGCTCACGATTCAGTTGCATTAGCGACTTATACTGAAGAATTTAATGCTGTGGTTGCTTCAATAAAAATGGAAGAATTAGATGAGGCTGGAAAAGCTGCTTTAGCTACTGCTACTGAGTCTTGGAATGCTGCCGGTGTTGATTTCAAAACTAAAATGGACGCTGAAAAAGCTGCTACAATGATGGCCGATACAACTGCTGCTACTACTCCATTAGACGGTAAAGTTGAAGAAGTGAAAGAGGCTGCAAAAGAAATGATTAAGAAATAATCAAAACTTAGCAAACTATATTGAAAAAGTTGAGAATAATTCTCGACTTTTTTTTTTGCAGTTTAATATTTTAAGTCCTTAAATTTGAAATTATGAAAACCAAGTTACTTATTGGCTTATTTTTTCTTCTTTTTTGCGCTTGTCATAACAATTCTGATAATCATTCAAATGTCAATGGCTATAATTTGAATTCAATAGAAGAACTGTTAAGTGATACTTTTAAAGAAGTTCCAAAACAACCAGTGTTAAATGAGGTCTCAATTGAGAAAATTCTATTAAGAAATCTTAAACTTAATTCCATTAATGAAATTAAAAAAATGGAGGAAACCGATTTGAGTAAACTTTATTTGGACTTATTTAAAATGCTTGATTATTCAAAAGATTCCAGCAAATCTGAACAGAATTTAATTTTATTCGCCATTTTTGATGCTCTGAATAAAAAGCAAACAGAATTAGAGGAAACCACCGAAATTGAAATTAAAACGAAGCTCCAATTAGCAAGGATTAAAAGCAAAATTTGGCCTTATTTTAAAAAATAAATAAATTTATTTTAATAAGATTCATAGGATTACTTTTAAATTTTAATATCTATTGATTTGTAAGAATTGCTTTAATACAAACCTAATTCAATCTTGTAATACACTGAAATTAATTACTTAATCGCACATATCAATTAATTTTTGTTGTCATTCGCCAACCCTAGCATTTCGATTTCCCAGCATTTTTTTTTAGCCTAAACTTGTATAAATCTATTGAATTGATAATCAAGCCATCATGTCAAATAAAAAACAATAGGTAATTAAATAAATATTAATTAATTTTGCAGCCCAAACAAAGGAGGAAATTAAATTTGACAGAAGAACAATTAAACGAAGGCAACGCTACAACAAATGTTGAAGCAGCCGCAGAAACCCCAACTACCCGCAACAAAAAAGAAACAGCTCCAGCTGCGGGAGATTTCGATTGGAGCATGGACAATGCTGGTTTTGGCAATTATGACAAAAGCCAACGCAAAGAATTAGAGAATTTATATTCTGGTTCTTTAAAAAGCTTAACTCAAAATGAGTTAGTAAGTGGTTATATTGTAGCCATTTCTGAGAGAGAGATTGTAGTGAATGTGGGTTTTAAATCTGATGGAATCATTTCGAAAAATGAATTTAAGGATTTAGCAGAAGTTAAAGTAGGTGATACTGTTGAAGTTTATGTTGAAAATACAGAAGACGAAAACGGTCAATTAATCTTATCCCGTAAGCGCGCTATTCAAGAAAAAGCATGGGAGCATATCTTGAAAGCCATGGAAGAAGGTACTATTTTAACAGGTTTAGTTAAAAATAGAACCAAGGGTGGTTTAGTCGTTGATGTCATGGGCATTGATGCTTTCTTACCTGGTTCACAAATCGATGTTAAACCAATTAAAGATTACGATCAATATGTTGGTAAAGACATGGAATTCAAAATTGTTAAAGTAAACGATGTATTCAAAAATGTTGTTATCTCGCACAAAGCATTGATCGAAGATGATATCGAAGCACAAAAATCTGATATTCTTTCTAAATTAGAAAAAGGTCAGGTACTTGAAGGTATTGTTAAAAATATTGCGCCATTTGGTGTATTTGTTGATTTAGGTGGTATCGATGGCTTATTGCACATCACAGATATCTCTTGGGGTAGAATTAATCACCCAGAGGAGTTATTGAAATTAGATCAAAAAATCAATGTTGTGGTTCTTGAGTTTGATGACGAAAAGAAACGTATTTCTTTAGGCATGAAACAATTAACAGAACACCCTTGGGATACTTTAGGTGAAGCAATTAAAATAGGTGAAAAAATTACTGGCAAAGTAGTTACTGTTGCTGATTACGGTGCATTCATCGAAATTAAACCAGGAGTTGAAGGCTTAGTTCACGTTTCTGAAATGAGTTGGAGTAGCCATTTAAGAACTCCTCACGATTTCCTTAAAGCAGGTGATGATGTTGAAGCAATCGTTTTATCTTTAGATAAAGAAGAGCATAAAATGTCACTAGGCATCAAACAATTAACACCGGATCCATGGGCTTCTATCGTTGAAAAATACAAAGTAGGTAGCAAACACAATGGTACTGTTAAGAATTTAACCAGTTATGGTTTATTCATAGAGTTAGAAGAAGGTGTAGATGGTTTAATTCACGTTTCTGATTTATCATGGACCAAGAAAATTAAACATCCATCTGAATTTATCAAGAAAGATGAAAAAATTGATGTTGTAGTTTTAGAGGTAGATGCTGAAAACAGACGTTTATCATTAGGACACAAACAATTAGAAGAAAATCCTTGGGATACGTTCGAAACCATCTTCAGATTAGGTTCTAACCATGAAGCAACTGTTACTTCACAAAATGATAAAGGTGCTAACGTTCAATTACAATATGGTATAGAAGGATTCGCTCCTAAACGCCATTTAGTTAAAGAAAACGGTGGTAAAATAAAAGAAGATGAAGTGCTTACTTTCGAAGTTATTGAATTCAACAAAGAAAGCAAAAGCATCGTTCTATCTCATACCAATACTTGGAAAGCTGAAGATAAAAACAGAAAATCAGAAGATAATGCTGATAAATCTGCAAAATCTGGCGCTAAAACAGGTAAGCCTATGAATAAAACAACTGATAAGTCTTCTTTAGGCGAATTAGATGCATTTAGCGACTTAAAAGCAATGTTTGATAATGCAGGAAGTAAACCAACTACTGAATCTAAACCAAAAGCTGAAAAGAAAGTTGTTGAAGTTGAAGAAAAAGAAACCGCAAAAGGCGATGATCTTAAGAAAATAACTGGTGTTGGACCAGCATTTGAAAAAAGATTAAACGCCCTTGGAATTAACACTTATGCAGATTTAATCGCCTTAACTGACGAAAAAATAGCTGAGTTAGAGAGTCAAGACAGCATGACCAGCCTTGAGCAATGGCATGTATGGATTGAAGAAGCGAAAACTTTTTAATTAAAATTTATATCATAAAAAAAGGATAGTCAATTTGACTATCCTTTTTTTATGACTATCCTTTTTAGGATCAATTATATGGTATCTGTAACTATCGAATCTTTTTGATTTGACGGTATTTTAAGACTTGAATTACGCTCATCGCTAGAAATTAGAACTGAGGTCATATTTAATGACCCAGCCACCAATTCATCATTAAAAAAGCTAACAGAATCATTATTGTCTTGCAATGCTAAAGTATAAATAAGCGGAATATAATGGTCGGGGGTTGGAATTGCTAACATCGCTGAAGCCCCCATTTTTTGATATTCAATCAATGCCTGATGATTTCTATCGGTTATATACTTTTTAAAAGTTGTGTTCATTTCTATGGCCCAGTCGTAACCATAATTAGGAACATTCATTTTGTCCCAAGCTACCATTCTCAAATTATGAATCATATTGCCACTGCCTATAATTAATACACCTTTCTTTCGCAAGGCGCTCAATTCTTTAGCCAATTCATAATGGTATTGTAATGGTTGATTATAATCAATGCTTAGTTGTAAAACTGGAATATTTGCTAGTGGATACATATTTTTAACGACCGACCAAGTACCATGGTCTAATCCCCATTCATGATCCAAATCAACGCTCGTTTTTTTTATCATTTTAGAAGTCTCAGCAGCCAATTCAGGATTGCCAGGTGCTGGATATTGTATATCAAAAAGTGCTTTTGGAAATCCACCAAAATCATGAATGGTCTGAGGCTGGCTCATCGCAGTAATCTTGGTGCCATTGGTTAACCAATGCGCAGAAATACACAATACAGTCTTTGGTAAACTAATGTCCTCACCAATTTGCTTCCAACGCCTGCTGAAATTATTATCTTCAATGCCATTCATTGGCGAACCATGTCCTATAAAAATTACGGGGAGTTTTTTATCTTCCTCATCGAGTAAGTGGGTTATTTTGTTAAAAGATCCTAATGTTATCATGCCTGTTGTGCCTGCTACTAATTTAATAAAGCGTTTACGTTCCATTTTAAAAATACCAGTGTAAAATAATTTTAATTGGTTTACAAAGATTATGATTTTAATCATAATTTTAATTTTAATTAACTCATGATAATAAAGACTGTTCTTTTTATAAGATGAAATAAGTATGTTTGCATTGTATTAATAAACTATATTTAAAATAGTTAAATATATGAAAATTGAAGTCATTTATATACCCTGTTACAAACTTGATTTTCGATTAACAAGAATATGCGTTGCCAGTATTCGTTATTGGTATCCAAACATTCCTATCGTTCTGATAAAGGACTTAAAAAGTGGAAATTTTAATTCTACTGAATTAGAAAAAAAATTCAATGTTTCAGTGTTCCCCCAAAACGCTAAATCCTATGGTTGGGGCTTTTCTAAATTTGAAGTATTTTTTCAAAAAGAAAAGATTCCTAATGCTTGATTCCGATATAATCTTTATAGGTCAAATTTTAGAAATTTTAGAACAATACGAAGATGATTGGCTAGTAAATAGTGAACTTTAATCTCATGAATTCATGTTAAAATATTATTTTAATCCTGAAAAAATAAAGCTAATCGATCCAGAATTTAATATTCCGAATTTCACATTTAATACTGGTCAATTTGTTGGTACAACAGATACCTTTAAAAGAGAAGAATTCAGCCGTTTTATTGAATGGAAAGAACCCAGGATTCAATTGTTCCGTGAAGCCTTTACATTTGGAGGCGAGCAACCTTTATTAAATTATATGTTAATGAAGAAAGCAGATAGGGGCGAAATCACTCTAAGACGTTTGGATTTTATGCGCGAAGGATTGCACCCAGAAACACAATTAGTAAACATTGAACGTATTATAAGCAGACAAGGATATCCTTTTTTAATCCATTGGCACGATAAAAAAATACAACTCTTTGATCCCAGTTTGAGTAAAATTTCTCGACAAGATATTCTGTTATTTTTCGAAGACTTTTATTACAAAGTTGCTGGTGTTGGGGAAATTAGAAAGTTTATTAGGAAACAAGTCAACTATCTGGCCAATAAGGTTGAAATGAAATTATTGAACTTAAAATATAAGTATATAAGAAACCAAAAAAAATAAGGTTCTAGACAGTAATTTTTAGTTCATCCCAAGCCAAATACATCCCATGCGGAAGTGAATTATTTATTTCATCGTGTAATCCCAATTGATGGCTGATATGAGTGAAATATACTTCTGGTATTTCTAAACCCTTTGCAACTTCTATGGCTTCTTTTAATGTAAAATGACTGATATGCTTTTCATGTCTTAGCGCGTTTAATACTAAAACCTTACTTCCTCTAATTTTATCTTTGTTTTTATTGTCTATAAAATTAGCATCAGTAATATAGGTAAAATCATTAATTCTAAAGCCAAGGACGGGAAGTTTATAGTGCATGACCTCAATGGGTGTAATGGGAACTTCTGCCGCCATAAAATCTGAATCCGGGGATATGGTTATAAAATCTATTTCTGGAATCCCAGGATATTTAAAATCAGAAAAAATGTATTGAAATTCGCGTCTTAAAGCCGCTTGCACATTGAAAGTCGCATAGACATCAATGGCCTTTTGATTGATATAGTTAAATGCACGAATATCATCCATTCCTGCAATATGATCCTTATGCTCGTGTGTAAAAATAAGTCCGTCTAATTGAAGGGTATTGTTTCTCAACATTTGTTGCCGAAAATCAGGACCGCTATCAATCACTAAAACCTTGCCATTTATGTCAATTTGAATACTACTTCTTAAGCGATTGTCTTTAAAATTCGAACTTTTGCAAACCTTGCATTGGCAAGCTATTAGGGGTACACCTTGTGATGTGCCAGTGCCAAGAAAGGTAATTTGCATAGACTTAATTGAATTTAAATGTGTTCTTCTTCGCCTTCACCATAGCTTGTGCCAAATTCATCTTCTATGTTTTCTTCATCTTCACCCTCTTCACCGAATGCATTCTCATCAAACCCCTCATCTAGCATAGGTGCTTGTTTACTTACTAGTTTATTAGCAATTTCATCGAACTCAGATTCATCAACAATTTTAAATCGGCCTAAACCTTCATTTTGTTTGGGTGCTTTACCAGTTGATTTTGAAATCAAAGGGTATTTAATGCCTTTAACATCATTTTGGATACTTTGTAACTCAATATGAAGCGCCCACTGTTCTTTAAAATCAGTAATATATAAGAATTTTTGATGAGGATCGTTCACAAGTTCATTAATTTTAACCTTGTCCATTAGCAATTTGCTTCCATTCTCCATCAGGGTTACCTCTTTACCTTTTCTCCAATTATCATCAGATACATAAAAGGAAGAGGCTTCTTTTTTGTTGAAGCCTATTGAATCCAGCACAATATTATGTAAATCCAAAAATGTAGCTGTAGGTTGAATATCAATCACGCGATTAATATCTTCATCTTCTTCAAACCAAACTTTAAAACGGTAAATCATATCTTAGGCAAAAATAAATTAATTTT
Source organism: Bacteroidota bacterium (assembly GCA_947496065.1). Lineage (GTDB taxonomy): Bacteria > Bacteroidota > Bacteroidia > NS11-12g > UBA955 > JABMMZ01. The sequence continues at coordinate 9,482 of CANMBF010000008.1, read as the reverse complement.
CGAGAGTTTTTTCTTTTATACCCATACTGAATGCAAATTCTTTTAGAAATTCTATACAAGCCTCAAACTCATCATTGATTTGATCGTCAAGAATGGCTTCTCTCACAGCATTTTTTAAAAGGCCAATTTGCTGAGGCTTTTCAATAATGAATAAATTTAAGATGTCATTGCCATTAATTGGTGGCTGCCAGTTGCGAAGATTATCCTTTTCAGCAACCAGTTTCATTTTTGCCTCAACCAAATAAAAATTTTGTTTTATGCGTTCAACTTTTTTCTCATTTTTACTAGTAATGTCGCTCCGACATAACATCATCAAGGCATCAATATCTTCGCCAGCTTCAACCATTACTCTTCTAATGGCACTATCCGTTACAATATTCTGCGAGAGCACAATGGGCCTTAAATGCAATAAAACGAGTTTCTCGACAAATTTCATTTTTTCATTTAGCGGTAATTTTAATCTCGTAAAGATTGGCTTTACCATTCTGCTGCCTTTATCCTCATGCCCATGAAATGTCCATCCAATGCCGGGTTCAAAACGCTTTGTTGCAGGTTTTGCAATATCGTGTAAAATGGCAGCCCACCTTAACCATAAATCATTACTAAGCCGGCATAAGTTGTCGATCACTTGTATAGTATGATAAAAATTATCTTTATGCGAATTAGTATTAATTGTTTCAACGCCATATAATTTGACCATTTCTGGAAAAATTAATGCCAATAAGCCGGTATCGAATAAATATTCAAATCCAATAGATGGAACGGGAGAAAGTATGATTTTGTTTAACTCATCGGTAATTCTCTCTTGTGAAATGATTTTGATTCTTTCCTTATTACGCTCAATACCTTCGAAAGTTTTTTCTTCAATTTTAAATCCTAGCTGTGTTGCAAATCGGATGGCACGCAACATCCGCAATGGATCGTCGCTAAATGTGGTATCAGCATCCATTGGGGTACGAATAATTTGATGGTCCAAATCTTCCAAGCCATTAAAAGGATCAATTACCTTTCCATAGTTATGGCTATTCAGTCCAATACTTAAGGCATTAATGGTCAAGTCACGCCTTTCTTGGTCGTCTTGAATGGTTCCCGCTTCTACGTATGGTTTTCTGCTATTGCTTTGATAACTTTCTTTGCGCGCGCCAACAAATTCTAAGATCAAATCCTCATATATAACTTGTGCTGTTCCAAAGTTTTCAAAAAAGGAGAATTTGCTATTGGGCAATATTTGCGCAACCTTTTTTGCAAAATCAATGCCTTTGCCAATAACCACAATATCAATATCTTTACTTTCCCTCTGTAGAAAAATATCTCTTACAAAGCCTCCAATTAAATAAATTTCTAAGTTCAATGCATCAGCCATACCGCCAATTTTCTTGAAAATTGACGCATATTGATCTAAGGCATTATGCTCAGGTAATAACATGTCGCAAAACTATGTTTTTTTTAGGAATGCCTGTTCTTTAATTTGCTATAAGAAAATAATTACAAACTTATTTTTGATTTTCATGATACCTTATTTATTATTGCCTAATGATAAAATTATTTAAATGCTTACGCATATTGGTATTCGGGCCATCGGCAGAACAGATATTTGGAAAAAAGTTGTAATGTATTAATTATTAAAAATGCGCTTAATTTTATCAATTGTAATTTTCATATCAATAGCTTGTACTTCAAACAGTAAAAAGAAAGTAGAACTAATTTTATTTAATGGTCATGTAGTGACCATGGATGATAGTCTAACATTTGCAACTGTTGTTATCGTGGATAAAGGAAAAGTTATTGCGGTAGGAGATAGCAGTATTTTAAAAAAATACGATTGTTTAGACCCTAATAAAATTGATTTACAAAACAACTTTCTATACCCTGGATTTATAGATGCCCATTGCCATTTTTATGGTTACGCTAAAACCTTGTTAAGTTGTAATTTAGTTGGCACCAAAAGTTGGGAGGAGGTTTTACAAAAACTGGATACTTTTAATATCAATAGTCATTCAAGTTGGCTTACGGGAAGGGGATGGGACCAAAATGATTGGATCAATACAGCATTTCCAAGCAATGATCTTTTAAATAAAATGTTTCCAAATAAACCCGTTGTTCTTAAAAGAATAGATGGGCATGCTGCCATTTGCAATCAAAAAGCGCTAAGCCTAGCAGGTATAAATGAACTTACAAAAGTAAATGGTGGCGAGTTGATGCTTAAAAATGGAAAACTCACGGGTCTTTTAATTGATAATGCAGTCGACCTTGTTGAAAAATTTGTTAGCATACCTTCTAATTCAGATTTAATCAATAGCCTTAAGCTTGCAGAAAAGGAATGTTATTCACTCGGTCTAACAACCCTTGCAGATGCCGGACTCGATATAGAAACTTGTTTGTTTTTAGATTCCTTGGGGCAAACAAACACCTTAAATATTTACCTTTATATGATGTTGAATCCAAATGATAAAGGTTTGAAATATGCACAAACTAAAGGGATTCTTGAAAATAATCATTCTAAAATATGTAGTTTTAAATTGTTTGCAGATGGTGCGCTAGGTAGTCGTGGTGCCAAGTTAAAACAACCTTATTGCGATCGAGAAAATCACAATGGAATGTTATTGAATACTCCATATTACTTTGATAAATGGTGTTCTGATATTAGTTCAACTACAAAATACCAAGTTAATACGCATTGTATTGGTGATTCTGCGAATTATCTAATTGCAAAAGTTTATGGCAAATATTTAAAAGGTAAAAACGATAAACGTTGGAGAATAGAACATGCGCAAATCATTGATATGAATGATATGAATTTATTTTCTAACTATAGCATTATACCTTCAGTACAGCCAACGCATGCTACAAGCGATGGACCTTGGGTAAAAGACCGCATCTGTGAAAATCGGATGCATGGTGCTTATGCCTACCATTCGCTACTTAGTCAAAATGGCTATCTGCCTTTAGGAACCGATTTCCCAGTTGAATATTTAAATCCTTTATTTACATTTTACAGTGCCGTTTATCGTAAAAATGCCAATGATGGGGATATGTTACCATTTCTTTTAAATGAAAAGTTAACACCTATTGAGGCATTGAAAGGAATGACCATTTGGGCGGCGAAGGCTTGCAGATTAGAGCACAGGAAAGGCAGCATCGAAATTGGAAAGGATGCAGACTTTGTGCTGCTTGATCAGAATTTATTAGAATGTTCACAAAATCAAGTTTTGAAGTCCAAAATTTTAAAAACCTATTCGGCAGGTAGGCCAAAATTTAATTAAGGATAACAGTTCAGATTATTTTAAAAAAAAGTAAATAAATTCATTCATAATTTCAAGCCAAAAACCTTATGTTTGCTAGCATGAAGTTGACAATTTGGGGGGCGGCAAGAACGGTTACGGGCTCTAAACATTTAATCACCACAGATAAGGGTAAGCAAATTTTATTAGATTGTGGCTTATTTCAAGGAATGGGCCAAGATGGAAATATACTCAACCGTCATTGGGGATTCGAACCTTCATCCATTGATTATATTATATTGTCGCATGCGCATATTGATCATACGGGTTTATTGCCTAAGCTTATTAAGGATGGTTTTAATGGTAAGATTTATGCCACGAGTGGTACTATAGACCTTTGCGAAATAATGCTTCTAGACAGTGCTCATATTCAAGAGAGTGATTTAAAATATATTAATAAACGCAAAAGAGAAAAACATCAGCCTATCCTTGAACCCTTGTATTTGGCTGAAGATGCCACTAAAGCCATTAATAAATTGGTAGAAATACCATTGAATGCCAAATTTGTTATTGATGATGAAGTAAGCGTAACAACCGCAGAAAGTGGACATATTTTAGGCAGTGTATCCCTAAATCTTGCGTTGAAAAAAGCAAATGGAGAAATTGTTAATTTAACATTTACTGGAGATATTGGCAGAAAAAATGATGCCATTTTAAATGGTCCATTGCCTTTTCCACAAGCCGATTATATTATTTGTGAAAGTACTTATGGCGATAGGTTGCATGCAAAACAAGAGGATGTTGAGGCGCAATTGTTAAGCATCATTCAAAAAACTTGTGTTGAAAATAATGGAAAAGTCATTATCCCTGCTTTTAGCATAGATAGAACACAAGAGATTATTTATTCACTCGATCAATTATCAAATGCAGGAAAACTTCCTGTGATAGATGTTTATGTCGACAGTCCTTTATCAACAAAGGCTACCCAGGTGATGGCTGCCCATCAAGAATATTTCAATCAAGAAATTTTAAAATATATTAGCAAGGATGGAAATCCATTTGAGTTTCCAAATTTACATTATGTAAAGTCTGCTGAAGAATCAAAAAAAATCAACGATTCAAAAAAACCATGCATCATTATAAGTGCTAGTGGAATGGCAGAAGCAGGTAGGGTTAAGCATCATATTAAAAACAATGTTGAAAATGCGCGAAATACTATTTTACTAGTGGGTTATGCGTCCCCAGATTCCTTAGCAGGTAGATTAAAAGCGGGCGATCCTGAAGTAAGAATTTTTGGAGAAGTATTTAAAGTGAATGCTATGATTGAAAGTATGGAAAATTACAGTGCACATGCCGATTATAATGAAATGCTTGAATATTTGAGTTGCCAGAATGCAGCTAAAGTAAAGCAAATGATTCTAGTGCATGGTGATTATGAAACACAATTGCGTTGGTCGGAAAAATTGAACGAAGTAGGTTTTAGTAACATTGTGATTCCAGAAATGGGGGATGAAATTAATTTAAATTAGATGTATAAAAACGATAAAAGAACAAAATTATTTATAATTTTAGGAGCATTTTTTATTACGAATGCAATTGTGGCCGAGTTTATTGGTGCTAAAATATTCTCGCTTGAGAATACTTTAGGATTTACAAAGTTTGATATAGACATACTAGGTTTCGAACATTTGTCTTTTGAACTCACATGTGGTGTTATTATTTGGCCAGTGGTATTTATAATGACCGATATTATTAATGAATACTATGGCAAGAAAGGTGTAAAATTATTGAGTTATTTGGCCGCCATTATGATTGCCTATGCTTTCATTGTTGTTTTCATGGCAATAGGTGCTAATCCTGCTGAATGGTGGATTAAGAGTGGCAGTCATAAACAAATTGATAATATGCAAGCAGCCTATCATGCCGTTTTCGGGCAAGGTATGTGGATCATATTAGGGTCATTGGTAGCATTTTTAATTGGCCAATTAATAGATGTGAAAGTTTTTCATTATTTGAAATCTAAATCTGGTGATAAAATGTTATGGCTTAGAAGCACAGGATCGACATTAGTGTCTCAATTAATCGATAGTTTTATTGTACTGTTTATTGCATTTTATATTGGGAGCAATTGGAGCATGAATCAAGTATTGGCAATCGGTGTGATGAATTACATTTATAAATTAGTAATCAGTTTGGCTGTTACGCCATTGCTTTATGTTATACATAATATGATAGACAAATATTTGGGCAAGGAGCTTTCTAATCAAATGATGAAAGAGGCTGATGGGTCCTACGATAACTAATGGTTGATTTTGATTAAAGAGGTTCACTGGTACGCTATTTATACAAGGCCAAATGCCGAAAAAAAAGTTTGTGAACGCTTAATTTTGATGGGTTATGATACATTTCTGCCATTAATAGAAAGTGTGCGTTTATGGAGTGATAGAAAGAAAAAAATTTCCACTCCTCTAATTTCTTCCTTTGTTTTCGTTAATAGTGAACAATCTAAATTATTTGAATCATTAGAGGCAAAAGGTGCTTTAGGCATATTAAAGTACATTGGTCAGCCAGCCATCATAAAAGACCAAGAAATAGAGAATTTAAAAATATTAATGCACGGTTCAAGTGCGGTTTCGCCAATAGAAAATGTTGATTTTGAAGCTGGTGAAGATGTTTTAGTAACGCAAGGTCCTTTCACTGGATTGGTGGCTAAGTTGTTGTTAGTCAAAGGAAAACAACGCATAGTTGTAACTGTTGAGGCATTGGGGAGTGCTTTGGAGGTCAACCTCCCTCTAAGTTTTGTAGTAAAAACAACAAAACAACAATAATTTCCATTATTTTTGCAACTTATTTTAGTTTTGGGCTTTAGGACATCATGTGACTAACGAGAGCGAAGCTTTGTAAAAACCAAATTTATTTTTAAGTTTTCTAAACGTGCTATTCGTCTTTTGAATCAACTAAAATCATCACTTCTTCATCTCAACCATAAAAATTAATATTTCCATGCAAAAAAATAATTTTACAGTCATCATTTTGATTTGCTTTTATTTAACGACGCTAAGTTCGTGCCTGACAACAAAAGTTAAAAAATTGAATTATTTTAATGCAATTGAAAATAATTCACAAGAAAAAATCACGCCTTATCCGAAAGAGCATACGATAAAGTCAAGTGACTTATTGCAGATTGCAATTTTTTGTCTCGACGAAGAAACCTATAAAATTTTTAACGTGTCTAATGCATCTAGCTCAGGAACTTCTGCAACAGCAACAGGGTATTTAGTAGATGACTCAGGTAATATTAAATTGCCATTACTAGGGTCGATAAGAGCATTAGGATTAAATAAAATTCAATTAGCCGATACTATTACAAAACAATTAGTAAGCAGGCAGTTTGCAATCAATCCAATTGTCTCTGCTAGAATCATTAATTTTAAAATTACTTTATTGGGTGAAGTTAACAAACCAGGCGTTATTATTGTCCCTAACGAACATATTACATTGGCGGAAGCTATAGGTATGGCCGGCGATTTAACAATATATGGTAACCGAGATAAGATTTTGTTAATCCGTGAAAAGGATGGAAAGCGTATCAGTAAAAGATTTAGTCTCAATAGTAATGAGATTTTTAATACAGAATTTTATTATCTTCAAAATCAGGATATAATTTATATTGAGTCAACAAAAACCAAGGCTGCTCAAGTTTCTAGATTCACACAAAATTTTTCTTTAATTCTGTCCTCAGTATCCTTTCTTTTGTTAATCTACACAACATCAAAAACCTTTTAAATATAAAATTAAAGTTTCTATGAATAACAATTCAAATAAAAATCCATTTGAACAAGAGGAGAGTGTCAATATATTTGGTGAAATCAAACAAATGTATTTTCCATTTTGGCCACTTTTCTTATTAACCATATCAATTAGCCTAATTTGTGCATTCTTTTATATTAAATACCAAACGCCCATCTATCAAGCAAATGCAACTTTGATTTTAAAGGACGAAGAATCCGGAACAGAAACGGTTCTAAAAGCATTAGATGTTTCGGCCCCCAAAAAAAATGTTAAAAATGAAATTGAAATTTTAAAATCTCAAAAAATAATGGATCAAGTAGTTATAGAAATGGGATTGTATGCTCAAATTTATATACCAGGTAGGGTTCATAATGCACTTACCTATGCCTCATGCCCAGTTAGTTTTATTTCACTAGATCCAAAAAATATAAAACCTGCCGCAAATTTTATAAAATTCATTTACATGCCAAAGGAAAAAGTGGTTTCCTTTGAAGGTAAAAAATATCCATTGGAAATTCCTGTTATCACCCATTATGGAAAATTTAGAATCAATTATAATCATTTATTAGATGCACAAAATAATAGTCAATATTTGCTTATTTTACAAAAAGTAAATGCTGTTTCAAAAGGATTAATTTCAAACCTTAGTATAAACACTACCTCAAACCAATCAACCATTTTAAATTTAGCTTTCACAGACCCATCTCCAACGAGGGCTGAGGATATTCTTAACAATTTAATTAAAACTTACAATCAGGAAACCATCAATGAAAAGAATTTGCTTTCTAAAAACACTTTGGATTTTATAGAGGAACGTTTAGCAAAAGTAACTTTAGAACTTTCTAACATTGAAGGCGACATTGTTGACTACAAAACAGAAAAGGGTATTGTTGATATTTCTACTGAAGGAACTGCCTATTTAAGCAGTGTGCAAAACAATGATCAACAACTTGCTGAAATAATGATTCAACTTGATGTTTTGAATCAAATTGAAAATTATGTTGTCAATAAAAATGACCAAGCAGGCACAGTACCTGCGGGTATTTCCGATCCGCTGCTATCGCAATTATTGACAAAGCTTTATGAAGCTGAATTGCAACTCGATAAATTAAGAAAAACAGGCGCTGAAAATTCCCCTGCAATTATTGCAATTAAAAGTCAAATTGCACAAATTAAGCCCGGTCTGCTCGAAAATATTAGAAACCTTAGGCAAAATTTGAAACTAAGACAGAGTAAAGTTCAAGGTGAGAGTAATAAATATTCCTCAATGCTTAGAACTATACCTAAAAAGGAGCGAGATCTATTAGACATTGGAAGACAGCAAACAATTAAAAATAGTATTTATACATTCTTATTACAAAAAAGAGAAGAGACCGCTTTATCATACGCATCAGCTGTAGCTGATAGCCGCCTGGTAAATGCTGCCGAAAGTTATTGGTTGCCTGTTCGACCTCTCAAAACAAGTATTTATATTTTTGCACTATTCATCGGACTATTATCAGCAATTGCGATTGTTTTACTAAAGGAAAAATTAACCTCAGTAATCGTATTCAGATCGGATATTGAAAAAGCAACAAAATCTGTGATCTTAGCGGAAATATTATTCGACAATTCCAAAAATATTCCAGCCATTACAGAAGGTAACCGAACCCCCATTGCAGAGCAATTTAGATCTTTAAGAACTTCTCTTAGTTTTGTTGGTAGCAGCACGAATAAAAAGACAATCCTTTTAACATCTTCCATTTCGGGAGATGGCAAAAGCTATATCGCTATTAATCTTGCAGCTAGTTTAGCACTTTCGAATAAAAAAGTGGCATTATTAGAACTTGACTTAAGGAAGCCGCGCATTAGTTCAATGCTTAATGTTAACAAAGAACCTGGCATTACTAATTTTCTTGTGGGTCAAATAAAATCAGATAAAATAATAAAAAAGGTTGATAATTTTGAAAATCTGTTTTTACTTCCAGCGGGAAATATTCCACCTAATCCTCAGGAATTAATAATTAATGGGAAATTAGATGAATTGATAGATGATTTAAAACTTGAGTTTGACTATGTATTAATAGATTCACCGCCCATTGGATTGGTATCTGACGCAAGATTATTAAACAAATATGCTGATATTTCACTTTACATAATGCGTCACAAACATACGCCTAGAAAGTACCTTAAATTTTTCAATCAACTGTTTATAAATAAGGAGCTCAATAATCTTTATTTGGTATTTAATGGTTTAAAGTCGAGGGGTATTTTTGGTACAGAGAATCTCGTCAAAGGAGGTTATGGCAATGGATACGGTAATGGCTATGGGTATGGTTATGGAGAGGAGCCTACAACAGACAAAAAACCTAAAAATAAGTTGAAAAGTAAGTCACTTTTTAAAAAAAACACACCATAAATTATTTCCATTAGATTAATGTCTACATCAATTTGCACCTTATTTGAAAAACATTATCACTATGGCCTAGT
>CANMBF010000007.1 GCA_947496065.1 Bacteroidota bacterium | reverse complement strand
ACTCCGAATAAGGTGCTTGCCATAAAGTAGCAGAGTGGTAAACCACGTTGAGGGTTATATAAAAACGATTGTTTTCGTATATTTGCCCGTCAGACATGCCATCTAAACTAGAAAATTTAGCGACCGTAGAGTAAATGGATAAATTTTAAATATTCAATTAAGTATTTAATCCAAGGGCAATAGCAGCCAATCCGATATTAATAATTATAAAATAAAGGAAGCATGTCATATTAATTCTGCGGTTCATTTTTTTCTCATACGCATCTGCTTTACCATCCGCAAAAATAACGGTGGGTAATATGGCCAATAAGGCCATCATCAGAACAATGATACATAAGCAAACGGTATTAATTATCTCTGCAAAAGTAAATATTTCAACTGTTGGGAGCTTTTGAGCAAGAATGTAATTTGCACCTGCTGTAGTAAACAGAGCACCCACAGTATATCTGCTTGGGTCCGATACAAAGGGGGCAATAAAAGTAACAATAACAGCAACATAAAGCACGATGAATAATTTCAGAATGCTTGATAATCCGCCACGTGAAATTCTCATTGCCATTCTTAATTGCGAAAAATTAACTTTATAGCCCGCATTTAAAGAAGGGTTGCCTCTCGCTGATTTGTAGGCATGTGGCTTTTCAATCAATTGATAATTTGTGCGTCTTTCATATCCATTGATCATCACTCGAGAACTAATCTTTGAATCGAGTGTATCTGGCACAAAAACGAGTTGGTCACGGTCTAGCCATTTGTGTTCAATTGGTATAATCAAATCATGTTGGTCTACCGGATAAAGTGAAACATCAAAAAACTGGGTATTCTTTGCTTTAACTAAATATTGTATATATTGCGTATTGCTTACGCTGTCGTATGCGGTTTGAACAATTTCAGAAGAGATAATATCGCCATTTATTATTGAAAAAGGAATCTCATTTTTTTGTTCAATATTATTTTCACCCAAAAAATCAATATGTTTTGGATTCCAATTGAACCAAACATAAAACTCATAATTCCATCGGGATTGTTTTATATCTAAATCTTCAATTCTTTCGAGATAGATTCCTAACTTAACTTTTTCAACATTCGCACCGAGTTCGGTGTGCTCTGCAGATGTTTTACCAGGATCTGGGGAATTGGCATCCATGGTTTGAAACATATCTTTCTTTACTTTACTAGCAATTTTAAATAAATGGTTTGATAGTAAAAAGGCTGAAATACAACAAGCTACTAATAGAAAGATAAAAATGAAATTGAGTATAAGGTGGCTTCTGTTCTTGTTTTTTTGGCGAAAAGTATTGAATAATTTTAATTTCAAAATTAATTTTTTTGCAATTATATTTTTAATATTCTGCAGTGGTGTTAATTTTATATTAAGTTTTAGTCAATTCGGATTTTTGCAATTATTTTAATTGTTTATTTGCAAAATGAAATTGAGCTTGAAATTTCTTGCATTTGCCTTTATAATATTTAGCAATAATTTTGTATTGTATTCCCAATATATTGGAACATGGAATGTGCTTCAACTAAAACATAAGTTTCGCACAGATTGGACAATCAATGGTGAAGCACAATTGCGATCTTTAAGCTTTTATAATCAGTTTCATTATTATGAGTTTAAAGCATCCATTCAAAAGCAAATTAAAAAAGACTTCAATGTTTCTTTGGGTATGGGGAATTACAACACGTATAGTCCTGGTGGAAATTTTCATTCCCCCCAAGTGGCTAATGAAATTCGTATAACAATTCAGGCAACATTAAATCAAAATGTTGGAAAATTGGAGATTGAAAATCGCTATAAAGTTGAAATACGAAAATTCCCAACTGATGTGAGATATAGAATTCGTTACCGTTTGGGATTGACCTATCCAATTCGAAAAGATGGCAAAATAAAAATCAATTTGGCGAATGAATTGTTTAACAGTTTTTCAAAGCAGGCGTTAGCCAACCAATCTATTTTTGAGAAAAACAGAATGGCAGTTTTGTTGCAACTGAAACCAAAAGAAAACCTGCAAATTTCCATTGGTTATCTGAAACAATATGATACCCGTAATTTTGATGAAACTGGAAAGCATTTTTTTCAGTTGATAACAGCTATAAGTCTATAATAGGGAAGCATTACTTATTGTAGTTAATAGTTTTTTCGTTTTGTTAGAAAAGTAATCAAAGTTATAACTTGCGAGTTTGGGTTGTCTATAACTGCTTTTATTATCGCCTATTCGTATTGTCTAACTCAACTTTTCATGTTTTTTTGTTTCTACAAGGTTGTTTCAGCAGATTGGCAGCTGGCGAAATTTGGCACAAGCTTCGCTAATTAATGTTAATTGAATGATTTTTCTAATTGTATTTTCTTCAAGTTTCAACCTCTAGCATTCAAACGAATGGATGCGTTTAAATTTTAATGATAGCTTATACGCTGCTAAAAAATTATATATTTGATGCTTAAAAATTTAATGTGGTAAAACTTTCTAAATCATTATTAACGGTTCTAATAACCTTTTTTAGCCTAAACATCTTAGCGCAAATACCAAATTACATACCAACAAGTGGTTTATTGGCTTGGTATCCATTCAATGGTAATTCATTGGATGAAGGAGGTAAAGCATTTCATTGTATCAATAAAAATGCAACACTTACAAAGGATCGCTTTGGCAAGGTAGACAAGGCATTCTTTTTCGATGGCACAGCCAGTCTTATCAGTCAAACAGGTACAAGTCCTAGTAATTTTACATATTCAGGTTGGTTTCAGTTCACGGAAGTTACAGATGGTTTACTTTTTATGAGTACCTATAGTGGTAACAAATTATTTGGATTTAGTGCTGCAACAGAATCTAACACACTAAGGGTTCATTATATTCCAGTTAATAGCCAAAAGAATCTAAAGTTTGTAATATCACCAACAATTTGGAACCATGTTGTAATGACCTACAATGGAACAATTTTAAAAACCTATGTCAATAATGTCTTTGTTGATTCAATATCCTCCTCTTCGCCAGGAACAATTCCCAGTGTTGGATTTTCAATTGGTGGCTATGTTGATATTTTTTTTAAGGGGAATATTGACGATGTTGCCATTTGGAATCGGATATTATCAAAGAATGAAATGACTGGAATCAACAAAGCTTGTGTTCTTAATATCACAAATAACCCATCGGATACAACTGTTAAAGAGGGTTCTGATGCAGAATTTATAATTTCCGCATCGGATATTTCAGCTACATATCAATGGCAAACAGATTTTGGATCTGGTTTTCAAAATCTAAATAATTCAACGCAATTTAAAGGCGTGGCTAATGACACATTGGTTGTGATGAATGCCAATATGTTAAATAACAATCAACTTTTTAGATGTATATCTTCTTTAGGTGCTTGCAGGGATACATCTGAGCCCGCTATTTTGAAAATAAAAAGCGCTAGTGGAACCAATAGAGTTATCGAAACTAAGACAATCTATCTTTATCCAAACCCAGCAAGCAGCCAAGTTAATTTAGTTGTGGATACAAAATTTTTAGGTTTAAATTATACTATAACAGATGTGTTTGGGTCTATTGTAATTAAATCTAAATTAATTCAAGAAAATACTAGTATTAATCTAAATGGACTATCAAACGGTTTTTATTTCCTTGTGATAGATGGCATAATACATTATAGGGCTAAGATTATAAAAAACCAATAGGCAAGCGATTTTTTTCGTACGTTAATCCTTCAATTTTATAATTCAAAGCATAAAAATTATAACTAAAGAGTAAGGCTTTAGGCCTTTTATTACAAAGGTTTGCATTATTTTGTAAAAAAAGTTTTGCACTTTATTAAAATTCACTATTTTTGCACTCCCCAAATAAATACACCATGGATTTAATCAAATTTGTTGAAAAAGAATATTTAAAGACTGAATTACCAACTTTTAAAGCTGGCGACAGAGTTACAGTTCACTATAAAATTAAAGAGGGAGCTAAAGAAAGAATTCAGTTGTTCCAAGGTGATGTCATCCAAAGAAGAAATAGTGGCTTAGCTGCCACATTCACAGTGCGTAAAATCTCTAACGGTGTTGGTGTTGAAAGAATTTTTCCTTTACACTCTACCAACATTGATAAAATAGAAGTCAATAAAATTGGTAAAGTTCGCAGAGCTAGAATATTTTACTTACGCGATAGAAGCGGTAAATCTGCAAGGATTGCCGAAAAAAGATAATATCTTTAAAAAGAGGTTAATAGTTTTCATAGGTAACGAAAAAGGTCGACAGAAATGTTGGCCTTTTTCGTTGGCATACATCACATATTCATATAAATATTGAACAGTCAAAATTTTTTTAACTCTCTTTCAAACCCTTATCAATATTATCAATACCAACATTCAAAACCTTTTTTGAACTTATCAATACTTACCTTACCTTTGTAATATAGAATTAGTCTAAATAAAAATGCTCAATCTCCCTATCTATCTTGATAATAACGCTACTACACCAATGGATCCTCGCGTGTTAGAAGCCATGATACCTTATTTTACACAGAATTTTGGCAATGCTGCTAGCAGAAATCACCCCTTTGGTTGGAAAGCAGAAGAAGCTGTTGATTATGCCCGCGGTCAAGTGGCCTCATTAATCAATGCCGATCCGAAAGAAATTATTTTCACTAGTGGCGCTACTGAATCCAATAACCTAGCTATCAAAGGCGTTTTCGAAATGTATGCCGAAAAAGGCAACCATGTGATTACCATTGAAACCGAACACAAAGCGGTTTTAGATACCTGTAAGCATATCGAAAAAGCTGGTGCTGAGATTACCTACCTCAAAACAAATGAACAAGGTTTAATTACACTCCAACAAGTGGAGGCAGCCATTCAACCCAATACAATATTGGTTACTATCATGTATGCGAATAACGAAATTGGTGTTATTCAACCCATTTGCGAAATAACGGCCTTATGTAAATCAAAAGGGATTTTATTTCATACGGATGCCACCCAAGCAGTTGGTAAAATTCCCGTGGATGTTATGGCAGATGGCATCGATTTGATGAGCTTTACGGCCCATAAAATGTATGGTCCTAAAGGCATTGGGGCATTGTACGTGCGCAGAAAAAATCCAAGGGTTAAAGTAACTGCTCAGATGGATGGCGGCGGACACGAGCGCGGCATGAGAAGTGGTACGTTGAACGTACCAGGAATTGTTGGCTTAGGCATGGCTTGCGAAATTTGTCAGAAAGACATGGCAAGCGATACCGCAAAAATCACCAAGATGCGCGACCATTTAGAAAAAGAATTGTTGGTTTTAGAAGAAGCTTATATTAATGGCAGTGTTGAACACCGTTTGCCACACATTACTAATATGTCCTTCAAATATGTAGAAGGCGAAGGCCTGATTATGGGTGTCAAGAACATCGCGGTCTCTTCAGGTTCGGCCTGCACCAGTGCAAGTTTAGAGCCAAGCTATGTTTTAAAGGCATTAGGCCTCGACGATGAGTTGGCACATTCTTCTTTGCGTTTTGGTTTAAGTAGATTTACTACCGATGAAGAAATTGATTACGCCATCAACCACGTGAAAGAAGCCGTATTGAAATTAAGAGAAATGAGTCCGCTTTGGGAAATGTTCAAGGAAGGCATCGACCTTAAATCTATTCAATGGGCTGAGCATTAATTCATAAATTATAAATAAACACAATTGTTAAACAAGAACACCTTCACTCATAAAAATACAAAATATTAAAAATGGCATATTCAGAAAAAGTAATCGATCACTATAGCAACCCCCGCAACATAGGAACACTAGATAAAAGCAGCAAACAAGTCGGAACAGGACTCGTAGGCGCTCCAGAGTGTGGTGATGTAATGCGTCTTCAAATTGAGGTTGACGAAGTAACAGGTATCATTAAAGATGCCAAATTTAAAACCTTTGGTTGCGGCAGCGCTATTGCTTCTTCTTCATTGGCTACCGAATGGCTGAAAGGAAAGTCGGTAGATGATGCTTTGAAAATTGACAACATGGACATTGTGGAAGAATTGGCTTTACCACCAGTCAAAATTCACTGTAGCGTGTTGGCCGAAGATGCTATTAAATCTGCCATCAACGATTACCGTGTAAAAAACGGTTTAGCTCCAATTGAAGATACTAAAAAACACTATTAAATTTATACAGTTATGTCTGCAGGAATAACAATAACAGAAAGAGCCACAGAAAAAGTTCACCAATTAATGAGTGAAGAAAAAATGGGCCCCGACTACTTCGTTCGTGTTTCAGTAAAAGGCGGAGGATGCAGTGGCTTAAGCTATGATTTGGATTTTGATAATGAACGCAAAGAAACAGATCAGGAATTTCCACATGGCGATATTAAAATTATTTGTGATTTAAAAAGCTTTTTATATCTAGCCGGTACCGAACTTGATTTTACGGATGGTTTGAACGGAAAAGGTTTTAACTTTGTCAATCCAAACGCCAAAAGAACCTGTGGTTGCGGAGAAAGCTTTGCAGTTTAATTCTACCCAAAATATTACCAATCTTATCAAAAAATCAGGCATGGTCCTGATTTTTTTTGTTTTTTCTAAAATGCCAATCCAAGCGCAATCTAATGCCTATCAATTGAAAACAGGGATGGATTTAGGGATAGCCTTAGGGAGTTCAAGTGTTTTTACTTCGTGTTATTTATTACAGAAAAAAGTACAACCACTCAGCCAAGCAAGCCTACTACAACTCAATAGAAAGTCCATTAACGCTTTCGATCGAATAGCTACCAATCAATGGAATCCAAGTATCGCAAAAGTAAGCGATGGTGTGGCTATAGGTGCGGTACTCATGCAATCCTATTTTTATTTTAATAAATCAACACGGTCAGATGCCTTTAAAATTAGTGTTGTAACTTTCGAGAGTTTTATGCTTTCTCAAAGCATTGCCAATGCTTTAAAATTGACCAAACGCAATCGGCCTTTTCTATATAATCCAGAGGTGCCACTGTCTTTTAAATATAAAAGTGATGCGCGCATGTCTTTCTTTTCAGCGCATACCACAAGTGTTTCGAGTGTATGCTTTAGTTTTGCCTTTACCCATCAATATTACATGCCTAATAGCAAATACAACCAAGGCATTTGGATATCGGCATTTACACTGCCTGCGGTTGAAGGCTTTTTAAGAGTGAAGGCTGGCAAACATTACCCTTCTGATGTCATTACAGGCTATTTGGTAGGACTTGGTAGTGCGTATCTTATGCACCAATTGCACAAGCGCTAGGCCCTTGTTTTGTTTTTTTGATTAAGCAATCTATAAATTGGTAAACCAACTAAAACCAATCCTAAACCAATACATGATTTTCCCGGTGATTCGTAAATTGAATTGACCACTAATACCAAACTGAAAATAGTAAACACCAATGGTAAAATGGGGTACAAAGGCACTTTAAATGGCCTTTGGGTGGTAGGCATTTTTCTTCTTAAAATAATAACGCCAAAAGCACCGCAACCGTAAAAAATAAAGGCTACGAATACAAGCATCTCCGTTAGCATATCGAAACTGCCCGTTATAATTAAAAGCACACACCAAACCATGTGCATCATAATGGCCTTGTGAGGTGTTTTGAATTTTGGATGAATGTGGGCCGCACTTTTTAAGAATAGACCATCCATGGCCATGGCGTAGTATATTCTTGGGGCACTCATTAAACCATTGTTTGTGCTATTAAATGTGCTGATTAAAATTAAGATGGAAATGAATAAACCGCCGTAAACCCAAATGGTGTTCATGGCCTCCACCGCAGCAATGGTGTTGGATTGGGCAGCAATGTTTTGATAAAAGCCAATATCTCCAACTTTAAAAAACGCCACATTGACTAATAAATAGAGAACAATGACAGTAAGGGTGCCAAAGCTTAGAGCAATTGGAATACTTCTTTTGGGGTTTTTTATTTCGCCTGCTAGAAAACCAACATTGTTCCAACCTTCATAGGCCCAAAAAGCCGCCACCATGGCTAAGAAAAATAGTGACAAAAAGGATTTGTGTTCAACATCACCAAATGTAACAAGCGGAGTAGTTTGATTAAATACATGGGTGTTTCCGCCATTGATAAACGACAGTATAATTACAAATAAAACACCCACTACCACAGTGCCTCCTAGGATGTTACCGATTTTTTCGGCATATTGAATGCCTCTATAATTAATAAAAGAAAGTATGATTACCAATGCAATTGCCAAAGTTTTAACACCAAAGTTTGCAAAGGGCATAAGGTCGAAGTCCTTGGAATGAAACAATGTAATTTGAGCCATTGAATCTGGTAAATTAGGCAGCGCCAAATGGTAGCTATTTAATACATTGTTTAAGGATTCAGCAAAAATATAGGCCACTGCAGCTGCGGTTGCTGTTTGAATGACAGAGAAGGAAGCCCAACCAAATAAGAATGCAAATAATTTTCCATACATCTCCTGGAAATAAACATATTGACCCCCTGGTTTTGCAATTATACCTGCCACTTCGGCATTGCTTAATGAACCCATAAGCGTGATTAAGCCTGCTACAACCCAAGCCAAAAGCACCCATCCACTGTGGTGCAAAAGGTCGCTCATAGTGGCTATTTTTTTAAATACACCGCTGCCTATCATTGCACTGATGACCACCATGATGGCTGAAAATACCCCAAGTTGTTGTTTTAAGTGAGCGTTCATTGTTGATGTATAATGGGAGAGGTGTTTGATTTTTGTTTATAGGTCTTATTGATGATAATATGCATGGCGATATCACTTACAATTTTAAGGATAACAAACAACATGAATATGCTAGGGTTTTGGTAACCAAAAAAGCCGCCAAAAATGATGAACAAATGCATTGGAATAATGCGTAAGTAAGGAGTGAACATTAACTCACCGATATTGGTTTCTTCGCTGTGTTTGCCAAATCTTTGTTTAATGATATTAAGCAATTCGCCTACTGCAAATGTGATAATGGCATACCGCAAAAATACTAAATCACTATCGTTTTTAATATTAATGATGTCAGATAAAAAAAGATAACAAACCAAGTGAAAAAAACCAAAGTGAAAGAGAAAAAAGAAGCTAATGCAGCCACTTGTTTTTGGCGTATTCTCAATAGGTTTATGATTGATGATGATACCCTTTACGGAATATTCTCGGAGGGTTAAAAGTTGGAAGAAATAACTAATGCCCATAACAATGCTTTGAAAAAAGTAGGCGTATAAGATTGTTTCAGCCGAAATAATATGTTTGAAATAAGCATAAGCCAAACCAATATTAACAAATAACAGGATATAAATTAATGGGTCAACAAGGATGCGTTTTAACTTCATGAACAGAATTATGCCCCGAACCTAAATAAAAAATATGATAAATGCTTAATATTGGTCAAATTTGTATCCTTAATGTATACCCTTGCCGAAATTTCCGAAATGATGAATGCCCTTTTGAAGGGTCACCATGAATTGCAAAAGGATTGGCATTTGATCATAGATAGTAGAACAGTTGTGCAACCTGATACCGCTATTTTTTTTGCTTTACAAACTGGTCAAAACGACGGGCATAAATACATCGATGACTTAATTAAAAAGGGCGTTAACACATTTGTTGTTACAAAAGATCATCCGATTCATGTAACACCAAGCACCAATTATTTTATAGTAGATGATACTTTAGAGGCTTTGCAATCGCTTGTTGCCATGCACCGAAAGCGCTTTGCCTTGCCAGTGATAGGTATTACAGGTAGCAATGGAAAAACCATCGTGAAAGAATGGTTGCTTCAATTACTTAGCAACCACTATAATATTTGTGCTAGTCCAAAAAGCTATAACAGTCAGATTGGTGTGCCATTAAGCTTATGGCCATTGAATGAATCACACACTTTGGGATTATTCGAAGCTGGTATTTCTAAAGCGGAGGAGATGCAAAATCTCGAAAGAATTATTCAACCTGACATTGGCGTGCTCACGCACATGGGTTCGGCACACGATGAAGGGTTCGAAAATTTTGAACACAAATTGTCTGAAAAACTAAAATTATTTAAACACTGTAAGGTTTTATTGTCGCTGTATAACCCCCTCATACAGCTTAATGCAGGCCAACAAGTTTTAAGTTTTGATTTTCAAAATACAAAGGCTGATTTGAATATAGTATCGGTTGTTAAACATATTAATAGCAGTTTGTTAACGGGTATTTACCAACAACAAACCTATCAAATAAGTGTTCCCTTTTTGGATGATGCTGCTATTGAAAATGCTTGTTTGTGTTGGTTGGTATCGATTTATCTAGGGGTTTATGAAGCGGCTGCTTTTAGCAGACTAAGAGCAGTCAGCATGCGACTTGAATTAAAGCAAGCCATCAATGGCTGCATCTTAATTAACGATAGTTACAGTAATGATTTGAATGCTTTGAGCGCTGCCTTCTCATTTTTAAAACAACAAAACATCCATCAAAAAACAACGGTAATTCTATCGGATATCGAGCAGAGTGGTTTAAGTGCTATCGAATGGTGTGGACATGTTGATGCTTTATTGATAGACAACAAAGTTGACCATTTTATAGGCATAGGTCCAGTATTATTGGAGAATCGATATACCTTCACACAGTCGTCGGACTTTCAGTTTTACGCCTCTACTGAATTTTTTTTAGCTGATTTTAATTCCAATCAGTTTCACAACGAAACCATTTTGTTAAAAGGCGCACGTTCCTTTCAGTTCGAAAAAGTAGCGTTAAAACTAGAAAGACAAAACCATGGGACAGTCTTAGAAATAAATTTGACGGCCGCATTACATAATTTAAATTTTATAAAAAGTACATTGCCTACAGGTACCAAAATAATGGGCATGGTAAAGGCCTTTGCTTATGGCAGTGGCAGTTATGAAATTGCTAAAATGTTAGATGCGAAAGTAGATTATTTAGCAGTGGCTTATACCGACGAGGGGGTAACCTTGAGGCGAAATGGGGTGCAAGTGCCCATCATGGTGATGAATACCGAGCCTGATTCTCTGTCGCAATTAATTACATACCATCTCGAACCAGTAGTTTTCGGCGTTGAGCAATTAAAATCCATCTTGCAATTTTTGGATGGTCGAATACTAAATATTCATTTAGAAATTGACACAGGGATGCACCGCTTAGGGTTTTCCGAATCAGAGGTTTCTACTTTGTGCGAACTATTGGCGAACAATCAACATTTACAGGTGCAGTCTATTTTTTCGCATTTGTCTGGCAGTGATGAAGCTGTTTTTGATCAATTTACAAAACACCAATTCGCAAGCTTTAACACCATCAATGAAACCATAACTAAGACATTGGGCTACCAGCCACAGCGCCACATTAGTAATACCGCAGCGATATTGCGATTTGATCAAAAGGGTTTCGACATGGTGCGTTTGGGCATTGGTCTCTATGGTATCGATCCATCAGGCACCAAACAAAATAAATTAGAAACGGTGTTTACGCTTAAGACAAGCATCTCTCAAATAAAAACCATCGATGCCAACGAGAGCGTTGGTTATGCCCGCAAGGCCATCGAAAACAGGGTGCGTAAAATAGCAGTATTGGCCATTGGTTATGCCGATGGGTTGAACAGGTTACTGAGTAACGGAAAGGGCTCGTTTGTAATTAATGGGAAAAATGCACCAATTGTTGGCAATGTTTGCATGGATATGTGCATGGTAGATGTTAGCAATGTGCCTTGTAACGAAGGAGACGAAGCCATCTTGTTTGGTTGCGAGCATAGTATTTTGGATTTGGCAAAAGATTTACAAACGATTCCTTATGAGGTATTAACGGCCATTTCACAGCGCGTTAAAAGGGTTTATGTGAGCGAGTAAATGGGTTATGAAATAGATAAATTGATTGTTTAAAGTCTACTAATATGAGTTTATAGAACTTATAAAATTTTGTCTAAAAAAATACTTACCTTTGCACCCGTTAAAAAAACATAAATTTCATACAAAAAATGACAACAAATAGAACATTTACGATGATAAAACCCGATGCGGTTGCGAATGGGTACACAGGAAAAATTATTGACGATATTATTACTGCAGGTTTTAAGATCAAAGCAATGAAATACATTCACCTTACCAAAGCGCAGGCTGAAGGTTTTTATGCAGTTCATGCAGAGCGTTCATTCTTTGGTGAATTAGTGAGTTTCATGTGCAGCGG
Source organism: Bacteroidota bacterium (assembly GCA_947496065.1). Taxonomy (GTDB): domain Bacteria; phylum Bacteroidota; class Bacteroidia; order NS11-12g; family UBA955; genus JABMMZ01. Next base: position 78,537 of record CANMBF010000007.1, on the reverse strand, counting down.
TCCGATTGTAACGGCCATACTAGAAAAAGACAATGCAGTTGAAGATTTCAGAAAATTAATTGGTGCAACGAATCCAGTAAATGCTGAAGAAGGTACCATTCGCAAGAAATATGCAAAGAGTATTGAAGCCAATGCAGTTCATGGGAGTGATAGCGATGAGAATGCGGCCATTGAAGGCAATTATTATTTCTCTGACATCGAAAGATTCTAAAATAAACTTTTTAGCATAAAAATCCTGATTGCAAAACAATCAGGATTTTTTTTTGAGCGCTTGTAACTTTCTAAAAACTATCTTCGTTATACTATCATAACAGCAATGACCGAAAAGGAGTATAATACGACTGTTGAAAACCATGCCAATGCTTTGTTCAGATTCGTGTTTAAGAATTTAAAGGTAAGGGAAGATGCTGAGAATATTGTGCAAGATTCTTTTGAAAGCTTGTGGTTGAATTTAGAGAAGGTTGAATTTGCAAAAGCCAAGAGTTGGTTATTTACAACAGGCTATAGAAAAATGATCGACCTTATAAGAAAAGATAAAAAGATGGTAGAAATGCCGGAGCATGTAAGAGAAAATGGAAGGGAGGCCTCCCAGCCAGATATCAAAGCAATCGTTAATAAGGCCATGGATCGGTTACCTGATGTACAAAGGACAGTGATTATGTTGCGCGACTATGAAGGGTATGATTATGCAGAGATTGGTAAGATTGCAGGATTGACAGAATCGCAGGTAAAGGTTTATATTTTTAGAGGTAGGCAAACATTAAAAAACTATATCGTTAATTTAGAAAATATCATATGAAAATTAATAGCGAAAATATCGACGAACTGATGTTTCAGCTTTTGGAAGGCGACATTCAAGGGGAAGAAAGAACCCACTTGCTCGAAGCCATTGCTGCCAACAAAGTATACAGCGCGCTTTGGCAAGCCTGGCAAAAAACTTTACTAAATCCCAAAGATGAGCTAATAGTTATGCCATTAGGTCCATTGCTAAAAAGAAAGCAAACTGTTTTGTGGTCGTGGCAATATGGCATTGCAGCAATGCTTTGTTTAACAATTGGCGCTTCGGTATTTTATTTTAGTAACTCCAAGAAGGATGGCATACGTGTAGCTAACCAAAAACCTAAGAATCCAAAATTAGAAATCATTAAGGTGCCAACCAACGAACCAGTGAGCAATCGCCTTAAGGAAATGGATACAATATTGACACTGAAACAGAAAATGGAGACACTAGCAAAGGCTGTTCATGAAACGCCTGCTAATAAGTCGAAACCGCAGCCATTTTTACTCCCTATTCAAAATATTAAAGAACATTTGGTTGAAGCGACTGCTCCAAAATTAATCGAACAAGCACCTACTACTAATAATGATAAAATAGAATCATTACTTGTAAAATCAGAATTGGAAAAGAATGTCTTGCTTGCGGATACTGATATTTCAGGCATTCTAGTATCAATAGAAACTGAAAGTAAACCGCGTGTTAAAACAACAGAAATAAAACAAATAATTGATGAAAGAAAGCGCTTGTTGTCCCGTGTTTTTAGCAAACCCAACTTCAAAATACTAAATGATAGCAATAATCTATTGGATAGAAAAATACTAATTGAAAATAAAAAATATAGAATAATAGCAGGATTTTAATCAAACTAATTATCAAAATAAATAAATAAAATGAAACCAATCAATTTAATAATCGGTCTTCTTTCCCTAGCCTACGCCTGTATCAATGTGCAGGCGCAAAATTCCAATGATACCATAAAAATATTTTATAAGGGAAAAGTATATGTAACGACCACTAAAAGAGAAGCTGAAGAGGAAGAACGCTCTAGAACATGGAAATTTAGAGATACCATCAAAAAGGAAATGGTGCTCATTAAAGTGCTCATTAAAGATGATGATGGCGCCAATTGGGATACCCAGGGAACCTCAGTTGGACATGATACTAGTATTAAGTTGCAATGGGGTAATTTTAAAAGGAAGTTATCAAGTGAAGATAAACTTATAAAAACCTATATTATTCCAACGATAGAATTCGGATTCCTTTCGACAATTAATGAAAATAGCATTGATGATAATCTTGATCCTACAATAGGAAGAAGTTGGTTTAGCAATGTTAATTGGATTCGACAAACCTTGAACCTTTCACATAATCAATTCTTTTTAAGTTATGGTTTGAATCAAAATTCCAATTCAATTGGCTACAATAACAAACAACAAATACAATATTTAGATAATAATGGCTATCTAAAAACAAGTATCGATACCATCAACCGTTATAAAAGAAATAGATTTTCAGCTACTTATTTAACAATTCCTATTTTATTAGAATACCATAGTCGTAGTGGAAAATTTAAGATTGCCGCTGGCGCTGAATTTGGATTCAATGGCAAGTCGGTTATCTACCAAAAAGGCATTAGAAGTGAAGGTAAATTCACTCAATCCAATGAATATGATATGAAACTTAATCCAACGCAGATCAATGCGCTTTTAAAAGTACAAGTTGAACACATCGCCATATACGCTAGATACACCGTTACAGATATGTATAAAACTAGCGCTTATGCACTTAATACCAATCCACATCACCATTTATTTTCAGTGGGTATTTGCCTCTTTGGAATTTAAATAAAAATAAATTGTCAATAATCATAAAGGCCGCTGAGCAAATGTTCAGTGGCTTTTTTTAGCGAATCAATTGAATCACACCATTGATATTCATGGTTTGATTGCCTTTTGTAAAACCCTTTTTCTTAATGGTCATCAAATAATAATAGACCCCATCGGCCATCGGTCCTTCGCGGTTGCGCAACTCCCCATTCCAACATTGGGTAGGTAAAAAACCATTAAAAATTAAAATACCCCATCTGTCGTAAATCCAAACTTGGGCTTCATCACACGATGGATCGATGCCTTCAATGGTAAAGCAATCATTTTTTCCATCATTGTCTGGCGTAAACACATTGGGAATTTTTAAAGTTTTGGTTGGGTCGCTGAACAATTGCACCAGCATCGACTGGGTGTCCTTACAGCCACTTATAGGATGTTCTACTGTTAAAATTACAGTGTGCATGCCATCGTGTGCGTATTTGTATTCTGGATTTTCTAAATTGCTTATGGCACCACTATCGCCAAAATCCCAAACAGGGTTTTTGTAGTTGGTAGATGCATTGGTGAATTTGAAAAAGTTTTCGCATACCCTTGGTTCCATGTCAAAAGCAGCTTTCGGACTTTCGAGTACCTCAATTTCGGTTGAGTCATATTCGGCAATATTGCAACTAAAGGAGTCGATTGAACTTAATTTTACTTTGTACTTACCCTTTTTTGTGTAGACATGTGAAGGACTCTTTACGGTATCAATTGGACTGCCATCACCATAATCCCAAAAGAATTTTTTGCCGTGTATGCTGGTATTTGTAAATTGAACGTTTAAGGGGTCACAACCTATTTTAGGCGTTGCAGTAAAATGGGCATCAACTAAAAATGTAATTTGAAAATCGATTTTAAAAAAGGCATTGCTGCACCGCGGACTCACATTGTTGGTAAATGGAGCACCTGGTGTCACAGGGAAATCTTGATTCCCATTCAACTCAGGGCAGCTTGCACAAACCGCCTGGTATACAACGCCTCGCTTATCAAAACGCGAAGTGCCACCATCCACATGGTCGGCCGTTTTATTGCCACCAAAATAGGTGGCGTACAATAAATTCTTGGCGTCTTTGTTCATTACCAACAAATAAAAATCTTGAATATCTGTAGTCGATTGAATGGCACCAGCGGTGATAGGCAAATTATTGGTTGTAAGTGAATGTAATCCGCCAAAAGCTATATCGCTTCCCCAACCAGAAAAATAAATATTATCGCATTGATCTACTAAAAAGGCCGAGGGCGAAATTTCAGGATTGTTTTTGCGGTAACCGAAAGTGGTTGCCAAATTAACATTCGCAAGGTTTGGAGAAAAACGCATGATAAATTGACTCGTATTGTTTTGCCCATAAGTGCCGCTAGTTCGACTAATATTGCCTTCGGTTTGACCGGAACAATAAATCTGCCCGTTTAAATCGATGTCTATAAAATAAATTTGATCGTAAGCAGAAGTTCCAAAATAACTCGCATTTCTAAAACTGCCATCTTGTTTTAACTTCAATACAAAGCCATCGGCTTTGCCTCCATTATAGGAATTTTGAACCCCATTGATGGTAAAGTTCATGGCAATACTAGCAGTACCTCCGCCAATATAAACAAAGCTGTCGTAAAGTCGAATGGAGTAACAGGCGTCGTCTTCGTTGCCACCTGCATAGGTACTAAAACGAAGTTGCTTTAATGTTTTATCAAAACTAAAAATGCAGCCTTCTTGTAGAGACCCTTTGGTGGGTTGAAAAGCATTTTTTAATGGAAAATTACCGCTATAGGTGGTCGAAGCGACAAAAACATTATCGGCACTATCCACGACAATATCGCCTCTAAAATCATCGGCATAATTGTAACGCAAACTTCTTGAATTTAAACCATCAAAGTTGCTTCCACCGATAAAGGTCCCAGCCAACATGGTGGAGCCATCCTTAGATAATTTAACAACAAAAAGATCTGTTTGTCCGTTGAAGGATGAATCGTAACAGGATTTAATAATTGGAAAATCGGAAGAATAGGTGGTACCCATCACCAGTAAATTATCTTGATTGTCGACTACCAAACTATGTGGATATTCTTCATCAGACCCTCCCAAATAAGTGCTGTATAAAAGCAAAGTTCCAGCGCTATCAAATTTATTAATACCTATATCACAGCTTAGGTTGGCAGGTGCTCGACCGCCACCAGATCCTCCACCATAGGTCGTTTGGAATGCCCCAACTGTTACTGGAAATGGTCCTTGATCGCCATCAACAATTCCGGCATTGTATACAAAAGCTCTTGAATCGTGGGTAGCCGTAAATCCAAAATTATCGCCCTGACTACCGCTATAGGTTGCAAATACAAGCAAAGGGTCAATGATGAGTTGACGCGCATGGTCATAGTCTCCTAGTTCAAAACGCAATTCATAGGTTTTATTTTTTTTAGTTAGCACATATTTACATCTTATAGAAATGGTGTCTGTCCCAATTAATTGGAAAGCAAATGGAACATCTTCTATCACCGTTCCTGTGCTGGTTTTAATCTGAATAGCACCATCTTTATTAAGTTGCATGCCATCGGTATAGACATACTGTAATGCAATTTGATTGGCATCGGCGTTGGGCGCAACGATAAAGTTATGTTTAATGTGAATGCCTTTCTCAATTACTTGTAGGTCGATACCAGCATACAATTGTTTGTAGACGATTTGGTGGTACAAGGCCACATTGGTTGCCCATTGATTGGGATTATTGCCAAGAAAATAATTGTGTTTAGTGCTAGCTTGGTATTGTGTTTCGATATCGCAAGGCAAAGCGTTGATGAAGTTCACATCATAGCGGTGGTATTGAACATTAAAGGGGTGTTGAAGGGTTTTAAATTGGTGAAAGTGTTTCCACATGGAATCATAGGCAACGGCATCTTTTAACAGTGTAGTAAAGCCATTTAATCTGTAAAATAAACGACCATTTTGAATTGGCTTGCTGTATTTGACAATGGCATTTAGTTGCCCCTTGTTTTGGATAAATAGATTTTGGGCAGTGCTGCGCAAATTTGCAACAGTCATTAATAATACCAAAATGAAAAAACCTATTTTACCCATTCAATATAACAAAGATAGACATTTACTTAATTTCGTTGCTTAAAAGGACTAAAGTTTACAAAAAAATAGCCTTACTTTTGCACCTCTTCATTTTAAAAATACGAATTCAAAATAGCATAGTATGTCAGAATTAAACGAATATCAATTACAGCGCAGACAAAAACTCGACCAATTAAGAGCGATGGGAATTGATCCATATCCTGCAGATATGTGGGAAACCAACACCAACTCAACAGCAATTTTAAATGGTTTTAATGTTGAAGAAAACAATTTTCAAAATGTGATGATTGCGGGTAGAATCATGAGTCTGCAACCAAAGGGTAAGGTTTGTTTTATGAAAATTCAAGATGCTGAAGGTCGTATACAGTTATATGTTGGTCGTGATAATATTTGTCCCGATGAGGATAAGGCATTGTTCGATACCATGGTATTGCACTTATTGGACATTGGCGATTTTATTGGTGTTAAAGGCGAAGTATTTATAACTAAAACGGGTGAAACCACTTTGCGTGTAAAGGAAATTAAGTTTCTAGCCAAAGCCTTGAATCCACTCCCGATTGTAAAAGAAAAGGATGGTGAAATATTTGATGCTTTTACGGATCCTGAAATGCGATACAGAATGCGCTACGTTGATTTAATTGTCAATCCACATGTGAAAGAGACTTTTATTAAGCGTACAAAAGTGGTTCAATCTTTAAGAAATACCTTTAACAACAATGGTTATATTGAAGTTGAAACACCCATTTTGCAAGCCATACATGGTGGTGCAGCTGCGCGGCCATTTGCGACGCATCACAATGCATTAGACATGCCTTTGTTTTTAAGAATTGCCAATGAATTGTATTTGAAAAGATTAATCGTTGGTGGTTTTGAAGGGGTTTATGAATTTGCTAAAAACTTTAGAAACGAGGGAATGGATAGAACCCATAATCCAGAATTTACAGGCCTAGAAATCTATGTTGCCTACAAAGATTACAACTGGATGATGGATTATACTGAAATCATGATAGAGAATGTGGCCAATGATGTGAATGGTACCACCGATGTCAAAGTAGGTGATCAAAACATCAACTTTGCCCGACCGTATAAACGCATCACCATGTTCGATGCCATTCAAGAACACACTGGTATTGATATCTCTCAAATGGACGAAGCAGGCATCAGAGAGGTTTGTAAAAGTTTAAATATACATGTGGAGGCGAGCATGGGTAAAGGCAAATTGATAGATGAAATTTTTGGAGCTAAATGCGAGAAGCATTGCATTCAACCAACCTTTATCACCGATTATCCAATTGAAATGAGTCCTTTAACCAAGAAACACAGAAGCGTTGAAGGTTTGGTAGAGCGTTTCGAATTGTTTGTAAACGGTAAAGAAATTGCCAATGCTTACAGTGAATTAAATGATCCCATTGATCAACGCGAGCGTTTTGAGCACCAATTGCAATTAGCAGGTCGTGGCGATGATGAGGCCATGCCATTGGATGAAGATTTATTAGGAGCATTGGAATATGGAATGCCACCTACAGCAGGTCTGGGCGTTGGGATTGATCGTTTGGTGATGTTAATGACCAACCAAGCGGCCATTCAAGAAGTATTGTTCTTTCCGCAAATGCGACCAGAAGCTGCACAGAGCAAGGGTTAAATACAAATTTATTGGTTCTAATTTTGGACTTGGTTTCATTTTATTTTGACACTCATATTAATCTATTAATAGGTGGGTTATCTGCTATTTTATTTTATTTCAAAATTTAAAAAAGCCGTGTAAAAAATGGTCTCTTAAGATTATTTCTAAGCTTACTATTCGCTGTAAGCTGTTATTATTTATTGGTTTTTCTTGTACTCAGTGTTTTTGTGTTACTTCGTTTATTCGAAGGCTAATCAAATAAGTTGGGGTGACTAAGTTCAAAGCAAACAATCAACATTTGTTAAAATCCACTGCGCGTGGACATTTACAAACATTTAATTTATGCTTATATTTGCCTTATGCAAAACATCGCTCAGGTTTTAAAACAATTAGGCATTAAGAAAATAAGTGAAAGTGTATGCACTGGCAATAGCTGGATTAGTGCTGTTGGGACTCAAAAAAAAGAAATTCATTCGCCAGTTGATGGCAAATTCATAGGCTCGGTAATTTACGCCAGCGAAACCGAATATGAGGCGGTTCTGAAAAGAACCAATGCAGCTGCTATCTATTGGAAACAAATGCCAGCCCCAAAGCGTGGCGAAATTGTTAGACAATATGGCGATGTCTTAAGAGAAAATAAAATGGCCCTTGGTACCCTTGTAAGTTATGAAATGGGTAAAAGTTTACAGGAGGGATTGGGCGAGGTGCAGGAAATGATAGACATCTGCGATTTTGCAGTAGGTTTAAGTCGCCAATTATATGGTTTAACCATGCACAGCGAACGCCCTAATCACCGCATGTACGAGCAGTGGCATCCATTGGGTACTGTAGGCATTATTTCTGCCTTTAATTTTCCTGTTGCAGTTTGGTCGTGGAATGCTATGATTGCCGCGGTATGCGGTGATGTAAGCATTTGGAAACCTTCTGAAAAAACACCACTTTCTGCGGTAGCTTGTATGAATTTACTAATGCCAGTATTGGCTACTAATCAATTACCTGAAGGTATTTTTACGCTTATTAATGGCGATGCCAACATTGGAAAAATGATGGCTGCAGATACCAGAATACCGCTCATTTCAGCCACAGGAAGCACTCGCATGGGCAAGGAAGTTGGAAAAGTAGTTGGCGAAAGATTGGGCAGAAGTTTATTAGAATTGGGTGGTAACAATTCCATCATTGTATCGGATAATGCAGATTTGAAAATGGCGCTTATTGCCATTGTATTTGGATCGGTAGGTACAGCAGGACAGCGTTGCACAACAACACGCAGACTGATTGTTCATGAAAAAATCTATGATGTATTGGTTAAAAAATTAGTGGCAGCCTACAAACAATTAAAGATTGGTAACCCATTGGATCAAAACAACCATGTTGGTCCATTAATTGATCTTGGAGCAGTTAATAATTTTACCACAGCACTAGACCAAATAAAGAAGGAAGGTGGAAAACTATTGGTTGGCGGTAAGGTGTTAACAGGCAAAGGTTATGAGAGTGGTTGTTATGTAACCCCTGCGATTTGTGAAGCCATGAACCATTACAAAATTGTTCAACAAGAAACCTTTGCACCGATTTTGTATATCATGAAGTACAGTAAACTTGAGGAGGCTTTAGCGATGCAGAATGATGTGAAGCAAGGATTAAGTTCAGCAATATTCTCTAATAATATCAGAGAAACAGAATACTTTTTATCAGCGAATGGCAGCGATTGCGGTATTGCCAATGTTAACATTGGTACCAGTGGTGCCGAAATTGGTGGTGCTTTTGGTGGCGAGAAGGAAACAGGTGGAGGAAGAGAAAGTGGAAGCGACAGTTGGAAGGCCTACATGCGCAGGCAAACCAATACCATCAATTATGCCGATAATTTGCCATTGGCACAAGGCATTAAATTTGATTTGTAAATTTGATTTACATCTAAAGCATTTTAAATGACTTAGATAGGTATAAATTAGCAATAATTATGGCTAATTTACGTTGATATTTAAAAAAAATACAAACTATTCATTTAAGATTTTGGTAAATTGATATTTTCGTGTAGGTTTGTAAATTCTAGTCAGAGTTATAGTATTTTAAATAAACATGAGTAAAACTACAATATTTTTAAGAACCAGTGTTTTCGCTGTATCCCTTATTTTGTTATGTGGCTGTCCAGTTAACCTATCTACGTCAGATGGTGCTAAAGCCAGATAACAATACAAATATGCTGCGGATTTGTATTCGCAAATTGCGCCAAAAATTAAGGATAAAGATACGGCTCAAAGGGTGAGAATGGATGCGGCCTTCTGTTATAGAATGGCAAATGAATACGAAAAAGCTATTAAAGCGTATGATAAGGTGCTTAAGAAAGACCCCAAAAATACAGAGGCGCTTTACCAAATTGGTGTTTTAAAAATGAAAACAGCCGATGGTAAACCAGATGCTTTAAGAGAGGCTAGAGGTTATTTCAAAAGATACTTAGAAGAAGTTCCAAATGATGAGCGAATCGTCAAAAAGGTTGCGGCCATTGATAGTGTTGAAAGTTGGATTAAGGATGCACCAAAAAGCAGATTCAAAGTTTCGAATGTTAAACAATTAAATACCAAAGCCTCTGAATATGCGCCAATGATTGGTAGCAAAAAGGATGACAAATTATTTTTCACCACAGATAGAGAAGGGGGTATTCGCAAAAAGCAAATCGATGGTTACATTGGTTTTAGTTACCATGATATTTGGTATGCAAATGCCAAGAAGGTAAAGAAGACTGCAAAGAATCCTAACCCGCCAATTGTATTTGATAAGCCAGTAATTGCACTAGGCACCATCAATACCAAGTTCAATGATGGAACTTGTTGTTTCGATAGAAAATTCACTACGGTATATTATACACAATGTAATGGTACGGATGGTAAATCTAAAACTTGTAAATTGTTCCAAGCAAAACTAACAGGCGAGGAGTGGGCTGAAGAGCAAATGCTAGAATTCTGTATCAATGATTCATTTAACTACGCGCATCCTTCTTTAAGCGATGATGGCAAGAAATTATATTTTACAAGTGACAGAGAAGATGGGCTAGGTGGTTACGATATCTGGGTATGTGCTTACAATCAAAGAGCAAAAGGGTGGGGCGAGCCAGTTAACCTTGGCGATGTTATCAATACGCCACAAAACGAAATGTATCCCTATTGGAACAGCCATGATGCCAACATCTATTTCTCTTCAACAGGACATTTAGGTATGGGTGGTTTTGATATTTTTAGATCTGAAGGTAGTGGAACCGAATGGTCCGAGCCAGAAAATTTAAGAGCACCATTGAACAGTGGTGGTGATGATTTTGGAATTACCTTTGATGTTACTAACCGCGACCATGGTTTCTTCTCTTCAAACAGAGAGGGTGGAAAAGGTAGCGATGATATTTATGAATTCAAGGTTTCTCCGTTGGTAATAGAATTAGAAGGTTATGTTTACGAGTGTGTGTTACCAAAAACAAACCCTGATAAACACAACTTGTCTAAGCCTTTGGCTAACTCTTTAATCACTATAACCAATAACATTGATTCTACTAAGATGATTGTTAAGACAGATGCAGCAGGTTATTATAGAGTTACTTTAAAAGAGAAAACCAACTACGAAATTTTATGTCAAAATTTAGAGTTGTATTACTTTGATGCTGAAACAAAACAAAAAACAACCAAAGGCATAAAAATTTCAACTGTTTTAAGACAGGATTTTTGCTTATACTCTCAGATTATCGAGGAAGTGGTGCCAATTTATTACGACTTAGATAAGGCTGATATTAGACCAGATGCGGCAAAGGTGTTAGATGAAAAAATTCTAGTGCTTTTGAGAAAATATCCAAAATTAAGATTGGAATTAGGTTCGCACACGGATTGTCGTTCATCTTATGCATACAACGAGGATTTGTCGCAACGAAGAGCTGATAGTGCTGTAGCTTACTTGGTAAGAGCGGGTATTGATGCTAGAAGATTGGTGGCAAAAGGATATGGAGAATCTCAATTAGTCAATGATTGTCAATGCGAGGGTGCTGTTAAAGTGCCATGTACTGAAGAAAAACACCAAGAGAACAGAAGAACAACCATTAAGACTTTAGATGTAAACTTCGATCCAAGAGTTAGTGCAGTGAAAAGCGGTGATAAGAATAACACGAATGTTAAACCTATCATTGTTAAAATGGAAAACAAAGACAACAAGTACTTAGTGAATGCCGCAGGTAATAATATAGAGAGCACAGGTAAGGCTTTGGTGGCTCCAGGAGCTGATATTACTATATCAATGATAGAATTAAAAAGCTTAATCGATAAGAAAGTAATTAAACCTGAAGATTTAGTTGGAATGACTGCATTAGATGTTGCTGCTGGAAAACTTAAACCAGGTGCTACAGTTAAATTAAACATGCTAAGGATTGGGACGAAAGATGGTGGCAAAACGCTAACCAATATAGTCGTTAAAATTGCGTCTCAAGGCAATCCTTATACTTTTGGGTTCGATGCTTTAAAAGCAGTTGATGCAACAGTTAATACGGAAGAAGCTGAGATTACATTCAAAAATGTAAACAAAGGGGCACTTCAAAATGGTGCTATTGAGAGCAATGGAACCAAAGGCAATGTTGCAGGCGGTAATACAGGTTCAACAGGCACAGCGCCAGCCGCTCCAAAAGCTGATACGGTTTCAATGGATGATTACAAATCTGTTAAACTAATAGATGAAGGTGGAAGCCTAATGATTCCTACCATGGTAAATGATAAGGAAAATGTTAATTGGAATTATGATCCTGCAGGTAGAAAAGTAGAAATAACAGAGGACATGGTTAAACAGTTATTAGACAGTAAAACGATTAGCAAAAAGGATTTTGAAGATGGTGAGTCTATTAGATTGGGTGATGGCACTAAATTGCCAAGTAATAGTTTTTTAATTGCCACCCTTCAAATAGGTGATGTGATTTTAGAAAATGTTAAAGTTGTCATTAGCACGAAAGTAACAGTACCAACCATTGGCGGTATGAATGTTATAATGAAAAAAATGTTCGCTGTTGTGAAAGGTAAGGTTCTATATATGAAACCAAAAGAAAAGCGCTCAAAACCAGGGGAATAATTCCTTCACGGTATAAATTATTGATTGGGTATTAGTAAAAGCTAATACCCAATTTTATTTTATAAGAGAGGTGCAATAAAATCAACTTATTTTGCGTTTTTCAATATAATCCCCTAATTTCGTAAGTCAGTAATAAAATTACACATGAAAAAAATCTGTTACTTAGCGCTATCACTTCTATTTGCCTTCAATGCACAAGCTGTTGAGAAGAAAAAGGGTAGTTCATTAGATTTTGGGTTGTACCTAGGTGGTTCTAACTACTGTGGTGATTTAACCAGAGATTACCAACCATTGTGGAGCAAAACCAAATTGGCCGGTGGTTTATTGTGCAGGTATAATGTTAGTCCGTATATTACCTTTAAGGGTTCTGCATTGTATGGGCAAATTCAAGGTTCTGATAAAAACTATAGCTATGATGCCTATAGAACGCGCAGAAATTTAAGTTTTAAATCAGATATTGTTGAATTTTCTGCACAAATAGAATGGAATATTTTAGGGTATGAAAATACAAGAACTAATTTTGGTTGGTCGCCGTATTTATTTGGAGGTGTTTCTGTATTTAGATTTAATCCAAAAGCACAGTTTAATTATATTTCAGGGTTACACGACCCCTCCTTACAGTCTCAAAGTGGTGAGTGGATAGAATTACAACCTTTGGGTACTGAGGGACAAGAGACCACAAAATTCAACGATAAAAGAAGATATTCTTTAACACAAATTAGTATTCCTTTAGGTATTGGGTCCAAATGGCAATTAGATGACCATTGGGCCATTGGCATTGAATTTGGAGTTCGTAAAACATTTACAGATTATTTAGATGATGTATCATCCATTTATGTTGATGATCAAATCGTCGGTGGTGCAAGCGGACCAATGGCAGTAGCTTTAAAAGATAGAAGTGCTGAGGTGAATAATGATCTTTCAGTAAAATTCGAAAACAATGATCCAAGAGGTAATCCTAAAAACAAAGATTGGTACCTTATTTCAGGTATTACCTTAACCTATAGAATTCTTGGTGGTCGTCAACCTTGTTTTAATTTCTAGCTTATAGAGTAGAAGCCTTACTAAGTGTCATATTCAAAATTATTTTTAACAGCATGTTTATGCTGCTGCTTATCATTTGTTTCCTATGCTCAGTACAGGAATGGTAAAAATGAAATAGGTTTGCTCATAGGCGGAAGCAATTACTTTGGTGATATAGCGCCAGAAATAGTGTTAAAGGAAACAAAATTTAGCGCGGGTGTTTTCTACAAGCAAAACCATACAAAATTTTTTAGCAGCCGTTATCAATTCGCCTATGGTCGCATTGAAGGATCAGATAAAAATTTTAAGGCCAATACATACAGAAATCTTTCTTTTCAAAGTAATATTTATGAATTGGGCTACAATGCCGAGTTGAATTTTTTGCCTTTTGGTATGAATGTATTGGAAAAAAATTCCACTACTTTTGTTTTTGCCGGCTTTAATATGTTTTTGTTTAATCCCAAAACACGCATCAACAATGGCGATAAAATTGACTTAAGAGATTTGGGCACGGAAGGTCAAGTATTAAACAATAAAAGAAAATACGCCTTAATACAACCCTCCATTACACTTGGTTTAGGTTATAAGCTAAACATTAGCGACAAATGGGTTTTGGGTACCGAACTTGGTTTTCGTAAAACCTTTACGGATTATTTAGACGATACCAAAGATGTTTACACAGATTACAATGCCATTAATAGTCAGCAAGGTACGAATGCGGCTAACCTATCGCAGGCCCAGGTTCAGAATGGCAACGCTGCAATCGCTTCGAATACCATGCGAGGTGATACACATTTAAAAGATTGGTATTTCATAGCAGGTGTTACAATTTCCTATCGATTTGTAACTACTTTTTGTAATCATCCGTTTTAACCATACGGATATTTTACCTTACTTTTGCATGCTAACACTGAATTACCAAATGGCCTCCAAAAGCCTTCTGCCTGAAATTAATATAGAAAAATTACCAAAACATGTTGCCATTATTATGGATGGCAATGGTAGATGGGCCAAAAAACGCGCCTTGCCAAGGTTGGTTGGGCATGAATATGGCGTAAAATCTGTCAGAACAGTTACTGAGGCAGCTGCCTCACTTGGTGTTAAATATTTAACCCTTTATACCTTTAGCACAGAGAATTGGAACCGCCCAAAATTAGAAGTTACTGCTATTATGACTTTATTGGTTCGCACCATTCGTAAAGAGGTGGCAACGCTACAAAAAAACAATATTCGTTTGCGTACAATTGGTGATATTAAAGGATTGCCAGCCGATGCTTATAATGAGTTACTAGAGGCTATGAAATTGACCGAAAACAATACGCGCATGGATTTAATTTTGGCCATTAATTACAGTGCACGCTGGGATATTATCCAAGCAACTAAAGCAATAGCTCAAAAAGTTAAAAGCGGTGAATTAGAAGTCCAGAATATTAATGAGAAAGAGATATCTAATGCTCTAGATACTGGACATTTTCCAGAACCAGAGCTTTTAATTCGCACCAGTGGCGAATTTCGTATCAGCAATTTTATGTTATGGGAGATGGCATACGGCGAATTTTATTTTACGGATGCTTATTGGCCCGAATTTGATAAAGAATCTTTCTATAAGGCAATCATTGATTACCAAAAACGTGAACGTCGTTTTGGAAAAACCAGTGAACAAATAACCGATCATCACAATGCGTAAATTTTTTCAATACACCTCTCTGTTATTACTTATGTTTGGCGCGCTTTTGCTCAATGGTCAAACTGATAGTGCAAGGCAATATTTGCCGCTCGATTACAATAAACCAGCTGAATATATTATTGCAGGGATTGAAACCAAAGGCAATAAGTATATTGATAAGAATGCAATAATTTTTAATAGCAATCTATCAATTAACCAAACCATAAAAATACCGGGTAACGAAATTTCTACAGCAATAGAAAATCTTTGGAAGCAAGATTATTTTTCGAGTGTTATTATCTATGCCAAAAAGATAGAAGGGGAGTCTATTTATTTGGTAATCTCTGTGAAAGAAAGACCCCGTCTATCAAAATTCTCATTGCGTGGTTTAGGGAAAAGTGAATCTAAGACTTTGAGAGAAGAATTAACCATCAAAGCAGGTATGCTTATCAATGAAAATTTAATTAATAGAACCAAACGTGAGATTACTAATCACTATTATAAAAAGGGTTTCTTTGGTGTTAAAATAGACATAAGGCAAGATCCAGATACTTTTCCCAATAAAGATATTCTCCGAATAGCGGTCGACAAAGGGAAAAAAGTGAAAGTATACGATATTGAGTTTGTTGGGAATGAAGCTTTATCAGACCAAGATTTAAGAAAAACGTTAGCAAAAACAAAACGCAAAAGATCGAAAATCAATCTTTTGAAATCGTCTAAGTTTATTGAAGAGACTTTTAATGAAGAAAAGCAAGAGATTGTAAAAAAATATAATAGCAAAGGCTATAGGGATGCTAGTTTAACTTTCGATTCGGTGGTTAAGATTAGCGATAACCGAGTAGCCATTAAAATTGGCGTCAATGAAGGAAGAAAATATTTTTTCAGAAAAATTGTATTTACAGGTAACAACAAATATACTAGTGAAGATTTAACAAAGATATTGGGCATTAAAAAAGGCGATATCTATGATTTGTCTGTGCTTGAAGAGCGCTTAATTTATAGTCAGAATGGTTCGGATATTTCAAGTTTATATATGGACGATGGATATCTTTTCTTCGGTATAACCCCGGTAGAAACAAAAGTTGAAAATGATAGCATCGATTTTGAAATTCGCATTGTTGAAAGAGCACAGGCTGTTTACGATAAAATTAGAATTATTGGCAATACCAAAACAAGCGATCATGTGATTCTAAGAGAGTTGCGCACGCGTCCTGGTCAAAAATTTTCTAGAAGCGATATACAACGTTCCATTCGTGAATTGTCGCAATTAGGTTATTTCGATCCGCAGGCCATGGGGGTAAATCCAATTCCAAATCCTGGCGCTGGTACAGTTGATATTGAATATAAGGTGGCCGAAAAAGCCAACGACCAGATTGAACTTTCGGGGGGCTGGGGTGGCAATAGAAATAATGCATCACAATATGGTTCACAATATGGTTCTAGCTACGGTGGATACGGCGGTTTGGTAGGTACTTTGGGTTTAACTTTAAATAACTTCTCTACCCGCAAATTATTACATCCAAGTGCATGGAATCCATTGCCTTCTGGTGATGGTCAGCGATTAAGTTTGAGGGCACAATCGAATGGTTTGTTTTATCAATCTTATAACTTCTCCTTTACTGAACCTTGGTTAGGGGGTAAAAAACCCAATGCCTTTACTACGAGTATTTATAGAACCAATCAATCATTTGATAACAAACCTCGCACTGATCCTGCAAAACAAGCGATACGAATTACCGGTGCTTCATTATCATTAGGTAAGCGCTTGCGTTGGCCAGATGATTTCTTCTCAGCATTTTACTCTTTAAGCTATTCGCAATATGATTTACAAAACGCCAATGGTGCTTATGGCTTGCAAATCAATACAGGGAAGAGCAATAACATTGAACTAAAATTTGCACTTTCACGAAGCTCTACCACTGAGCCTATTTTTCCAACCGGTGGTTCCTCTTATAACTTCAGTTTGGCTGTTACTCCCCCATTTTCTAGCTTTACTGATAAGGATTACTCAACTATGTCGATTTCAGAAAAGTTTAAATTTATTGAATATCACAAATGGAAATTTGATGCCGAAAACTATACCCAATTATTTGGTAAGTTTGTGTTAGCTACAAAGTTACGCTTTGGCTATTTGGGTTATTACAATAAAACCTTGGGCTTGTCGCCATTCGAGCGTTTTATGGTGGGTGGTAGTGGTTTAAATAGTTTTGGACAATTGGGTACTGAAATTGTATCACTGCGTGGTTATCCTGATAGAACGATTACGCAAAACGCTGTTGGAGCAAGTTCGAGCGCAGGCGCATCAATCTTTAATAAATTCACTTGTGAACTTCGATACCCCCTCACCAATTCGCCAAGTGCCTCAGTGTATTTTCATACCTTTGCTGAAGCTGGTAATGCTTGGATTGATCCAAGAACCTATAACCCTTTTGATTTAAAGCGCAGTGCAGGTGTGGGTGTTCGACTTTTCTTGCCAATGTTCGGATTGTTAGGTTTAGACTATGCTTATGGCTTCGATTGGAAGACCTTACGTAGTGGATTAACACAAAAACCTGGTCAGTTTCACTTCTTTATTGGGCAACAATTTTAGCTATTATATAGCTAAATTTCAATCCATTTTGGAAATTTAGCGCAATTCAATTACTTTTGCAGTCCGTTTTTTAAAATTATAGATTTATGAGTAATCCACTGAAAGCCTTTGATATTGAATTTGTAAAACTTGGACAGGGTGAACATTGGTTTGATTTTGACATAAATAATGATTTTTTTGAAGCGTTTGAGAGTTCTTTAACAGCAGAAGATTTAAAGTTAAAATTGAGTTTTACAAAAGGTAGCAGTGCATTCACATTGTTATTTTTGTTAGAAGGTAAGGTCAATTTAGATTGCGACAGATGTTTGTCTCCCATAAGCTTTCCCCTTAAAAGTTCTAACTTATTGATGGTTAAAATTACGGAGAACCTATTGGAAGACCAAGATGATATCATTTACATGTTACCATTTGAATATAAAATCAACATCGCTCAACCACTCTACGACTTTATTTTACTTTCTTTACCAATCAAAAAAACATGTGATATGGTAGAAAAGGTTTGTGATGCCGCAATTACAGGAAAAATAACAGATGTAATTGATGTAGAAATGCAAGCAACTGATGCCGAAAGAACCACCGATTTTGAAGAAGAAGAATAACAATAAAAAATAAATAACGATTATGCCAAATCCAAAACGAAAGATTTCCAGAACCAGAAGAGATAAACGTAGAACACACGATAAATTGGGTAACAAACAATTTATTGCTGATCCTACTACAGGCGAAGTTTCAATTTATCACCGTGTAAACCTTGAAACAGGTATGTACAGAGGTGTTAAGGTAATGAAAGGTCGTAACGATTAATTCATAGTTAAAAAAAATGCGCATTGGTATTGATGCCATGGGAGGCGATTTTGCTCCACTTGAAGCTATAAAAGGCTGCGTGGCAGTGAAAAAAGCTGTGCCCGAAATTGTACCGGTTTTATTTGGCAATAAAGCTAAAATTACCGAGGTCTTTAGAGAATTAAATATTCCTGAGAATGCCTTCGAAATTGTTCATGCCGAAGAGGTTATTGAAATGAGCGAACACGCGACAAAAGCAATTGCTCACAAAAAGAACTCTAGCATTAATATTGCATACCGACACTTATTGGAGAAACAAATTGAAGCCTTTATTGGTGCTGGTAATACGGGCGCAATGATAGTGGGCTCTATGTTTTCTGTTAAAGCGATTAATGGTGTTCAACGTCCGACAATTGCTTCCATTTTACCAAAAGTAAGTGGAGGATTTGGCGTGTTATTGGATGTTGGGGCCAACGCTGATTGTAAGCCAGAGGTACTCAATCAATTTGCTATTCTTGGTTCATTATATGCACAAAATGTCTATGGGATTAAACATCCTAAAGTAGGTTTACTTAGCATAGGTGAAGAAAAAGAGAAAGGTAATTTATTGATTCAAGCAACTTACCCTCTATTAGAGTTGAATGAACGAATTGAATTTATAGGTAATATAGAAGGACGGGACATTTTCAGCGATAAGGCCGATGTTGTTGTTTGTGATGGATACACGGGCAATATTGTTTTAAAAGTATGTGAAGGTTTTTATTATAACCTAGCAAAACAAGGCGTTGAAAATGATTATATGGAGAGATTTAATTTCAAACATTACGGAGGATCGGCCATTTTAGGCGTTAACGAGCCTGTAATAATTGGCCATGGTATATCAAAGGCGGATACCTTTGTTAGCATGTTCAAATTAGCGAAAGACGTAGTTGATTCAAAATTAATTGAAAAAATAAAACAATCTTTTTAGTAATAAATTTACGGATATTTTTTACTTTGCACCCCTCAAACTGATCAAAATTTCATTTTAATGAGTAAAATTACTGCAGCGATTACCGCAATTGGAGGGTATGTTCCCGAAACTAAATTGACGAATTTTGATTTAGAAAAATTGGTAGATACCAACGATGAATGGATTACTTCCCGCACGGGTATTAAAGAAAGAAGAATTCTTAGAGAGCCCGGCAAAGCAACTTCAGATATGGCCGCAGCTGCTGTTAATGAATTGCTTAAAAAACGCGGTATCTCGGCCGAAGAAATAGATTTATTAATTGTAGCAACCATTACTGGAGATTTAATATTTCCTTCATGTGCAAATATTGTTTGCGATAAAGTGGGCGCAAAAAATGCTTGGGGATTTGATTTGGCCGCTGCCTGCAGTGGCTTTTTGTTTGCCCTTGATACAGGTGCAAAATTTATTGAATCGGGAAAACACAAAAAAGTCGTGGTCTGTGGTTTCGATAAAATGAGTGCCATTATTGATTATACAGATCGCAATACCTGCATTATCTTTGGTGATGGTGGAGGCGCGGTATTGCTTGAACCTAATGAAGAAGGTTATGGCATCATAGATTCTATTTTGAAATCAGATGGAAGTGGTCGAGAATTCTTACACCAAAAAGCAGGTGGATCACTCAAACCACCTACCCACGAAAGTATTGATGCACGTGAACACTACGTATACCAAGAAGGTAAAGCAGTTTTCAAATATGCAACTACTAACATGGCCGATGTTTCTACTCAAATTATGGAGAGAAATCATTTAACACCAGATGATGTCGATTACTTATTAGCCCATCAGGCCAACAAAAGAATCATCGATTACACTGCTGAAAAAATGAATTTAGCACCTGAAAAAGTGTTAATGAATATAGAAAAATATGGCAATACCACGAGTGGTACCTTGCCTTTGTTATTTTGGGATTTTGAAAAGCAATTTAAAAAGGGAGATAACCTCATATTAGCAACCTTCGGCGGTGGCTTTACTTGGGGAAGTATATACATTAAATGGGCTTACAATAGCTAGTTAATAATTTCAAATCAAACGCTAATAAAAAATAAATCAAGCATATTATGGATATCAAAGAAATAGAAAACTTAATCAAATTTGTATCTGCCCAAAAGAATGTTGGCGAGGTAGAAATCGAGAAAAAAGATTTTAAGATTGTCATTAGAAAACCTATCACTCAAATGGTTTCAGCTCCTCAGTATATTCAAGCTGCTGCGCCAGTTTCGGCTGCACCTGCTTTGTCTGCTGCTCCTGTCGCTGCCGCACCAGTGGCCGAAAAACCTGTTGTTGCGGATAACTATATTACCATTAAATCACCAATGATTGGTACTTTTTACCGTTCCTCTTCTCCTGATAAACCACTGTTTGTAAATGTGGGTGATGAAGTAAAACCAGGCAAAGCTGTTTGTATCATTGAGGCCATGAAACTATTCAATGAAATTGAATCAGAAATCAGCGGTAAAATCGTAAAAGTATTAGTTGACAATGCAACACCAGTTGAATACGATCAACCATTATTCCTTGTAGAACCTAACTAAGATGTCAATTCAGTGATTTGTTGTTTGATTTATTTATCAAATTAGCAGGTTAACAAATTATCAATTCACACGCATGTTTAAAAAAATATTAATTGCCAACCGCGGAGAAATCGCTTTACGTATTATTCGTACTTGTAAAGAGATGGGCATTAAAACTGTTGCAGTCTATAGCACAGCAGATAAAGAAAGTTTACATGTACGCTTTGCAGATGAAGCGGTATGTATTGGTCCTGCACCGAGTAATCTTTCTTATTTGAAAATTCCAAATATCATTGCTGCAGCCGAAATTACCAATGCCGATGCCATTCATCCAGGTTATGGTTTTTTAAGCGAGAACGCTAAGTTTAGCCAAGTTTGTAAAGACCATGGTATCAAATTTATCGGTGCTACCCCCGAGCAAATTAATGGTATGGGAGATAAAAGCAATGCCAAAGATTCAATGAAAAAGGCAGGTGTTCCTACCATTCCTGGTAGCGATGGCTTGTTAGAAACATTTGAAGAAGGTATTAAATTAGCACAAGGTATCGGTTACCCCGTAATCATTAAAGCAACCGCTGGTGGTGGTGGTCGTGGCATGCGTATTATTTGGAAAGACGAAGAGTTTGAAAAAGCTTGGGATTCTGCTAAAACCGAAGCAGCAGCAGCTTTTGGTAACGATGGTATTTACATGGAGAAATACATCGAGGAGCCAAGACATATTGAAATTCAAATTGCGGGCGACCAATATGGCAAAGTTTGTCATCTGAGCGAACGCGATTGTAGTATACAACGCAGACATCAAAAGTTAATTGAAGAGAGTCCATCTCCTTTCATGACAGCCGACTTGCGTAAACGCATGGGAGAAGCCGCTAAAAAAGCTGCTCAGTGCATTAATTACGAAGGTGTGGGTACAGTAGAGTTCTTGGTTGACAAACACCGTAATTTCTATTTTATGGAGATGAACACCCGTATTCAGGTTGAGCATCCAGTTACGGAAGAAGTCATCAACTACGACCTTGTAAAAGAGCAAATCATGATAGCTGCTGGTCAGCCAATCTCTGGTAAAGATTACGAGCCAATGAAACATGCCATTGAGTGTAGAATCAATGCCGAGGATCCTGCCCATAATTTTAGACCTAGTCCAGGTAAAATCACTAATTTTCATATTCCTGGTGGACATGGTATTAGAGTTGATACACATGCTTATGCTGGTTATCAAATTCCTGCGAACTACGATAGTATGATTGCCAAGCTTATTGTGAGTGCACAAACCCGAGAGGAGTGTATAGTGAAAATGGAACGTGCCTTAGATGAGTTTGTGATCGAAGGGGTGTTTACGTCGATTCCTTTGCAAAGACAGATTATGAAAGACAAAAATTTCAGAGAAGGTAATTTTACTACTGCCTTCATGAATGACTTTGTTTTCAAACCTTAATTAGTTTTTTATGAAATTTCTAATTTCTCTGATTATTATCTTTGGAGGATTAGAATTTTATGCCCAAGAAGAATTGAGTAACCAATACTAAAACTAGACCTAATCCCGTTATAAGTATATGAAACTTAAAATGGGGTTAACATTGTTCTGCTTGTTGAGTGTTTTTCAAGCCATCTATTCAATTGATAAAAATACTTTTATTTCCATTGACAAAGTAACAGCCAATTCTGCTGTATCTGTTAAATTCAATAGCAAGGGAGGACATCAAGGGAATTGCATGGAAGTGGCCATCGAAAACAATGGTTTCGATACTTGTTTTGCATGGGTCGAGGCGGGACGAAGATTGGTAAGTGAAGAAGAAAAGCAACAAGATATTTTCGTCGTTAAAAACCAGTATGTCATGGTAGCACCTAGATCCAAGGGCAAATTCAATGTATTTGGGTTCTGTTGTCAAAGCCATGATGTTAGTCCGTTGGCAGGTACTGTTTTTAAAATGGGTTATATAGAGAACAAGGATTGGCAAACTTTAGCGAATGTTGTGAATGCCAATGATTTTGAAATGGGCGCCATTCAACATGCTGTTTGGGCAGTTTCCAACAACCATCCTGTGAGTTCAATTGATAAAGGTAAAGACGAAAAGAACTTACTTTTATTGCAAACTGTTGCTGGCATCAAACACATTGAATTGCCTTGGTACAATATCGATTACAAGAAAAGTAATGATAGACTGTTCAGCAATGTGCCTTCCCATATCTATTCAGAGATTAATTATAACTTGCCCTATAATGGAGAAGTAAGTATAGTGGTGCGAGATAGGTATGGTATTATACAAACTACACTGCTCGAAGATGTGCCCAAAAATGAAGGAAAAAACAAATACTTTTTTGATCTTGATATTAGTGGATGGAAAGATGGCAACTATACTGTTGAGGTTGTATTAGATGATAATAAAATCATTGAAAAGAAGAAATTTGAAATCAATACCCAGCTCAATCGTTAAACATAGAGGGTGATTAGAAAGGTATAGCCATTGTTCTATTTTTAAATTTACTGCAATAAGTTTAGATTTGTTAATCTGAACCCATTTGTAATGAATACAAAAGAGGAAATTAAACAAGTTTTCGAGGATTACCATCAAACACAATTTGGTGGTTGGCCATGGTCGCGCTACGACCAAGTGCATGACAGAGGCAAAGGCAGTTTTGCCAAACATGCCGATGGTACCGAAGAGGTAAAGCCTAAAGAATAATCTTATTTGATTTCTTCGTAATCAATGTAGTCCCCTTCGTTATCAGAAGGTTTCTTTTGATTGGAATTGGCATTTTGTTGTGTCTGATTATTCATTTTTTCATGCATTTCGTTCATGTTTCTTTGAAAATCATTCGACACTTTTTTCACCGTAAAAATCATTTTTAACAATTGCCAAATGGCATAAATGATGAAAATATTGAATAGTATTTTTAACAAGGTAACTTAAATTTTAATGCAAAATTAATGAATTAATGATATTCGTTATTGATTTATTCCGATAAACTGATAAATATTAGCAATAAGTGTTAATTCAAGTATCGCAGTAGGGTGTTTAATTTGTTAGTTGTTTCGAGCCATTCATCGGCTGCAATAGAATTGCTATTAATACCCGCACCGGCAAATAAAATAGCGCCGTTCTTATATAACTCGGCACATCTTAAATTAACATAAAAACTGAAATTCTGATCGTATTTACTGCCTAAATAACCAGCGTAATAGTTTCTGTTAAAATTTTCGTTGGCTAATAAAAATTGATTGGCAGGTTCAAATGGTAAACCGCCAATGGCGGCCGTTGGGTGCAAAGCATTGACCAATTTTAAATCTTGTTCAAGTGATTGGCTTTCGATTGCAATTGGGGTGGAAAGATGTGCGACATTGCCAGCCTTTTTAGGCAACGTTTCACCTGATTTAAATGAATAGTTTTGAGCCAATAGTTTTGAGGAGATATCACTAATAATCTGTTGATGTTCGTGGTATTCTTTTTCTGAGTAGCCATAGGCCTGCTCGGTACCTCCTAATGCTTGCGTATTTAATGTATTTTCTTTGCGTTCTAAGAGCGTTTCGGGTGTTGCACCCACCATTGTCAGTCCGTTGTTCAATCGAAAGCAATAAACAAAAGCTTGTGGGTAGGCATTGATGAGTGCTTGGAAAAGTTTTTCGGGTTGAACTTCCGTTTTAATTACTAATTGACGTGCAATGACAACTTTTTCAAAATGTTGATCATGGATGGCTTGAACTGCCTTCTTCACAGTGCTTGTATATTGCAATTCTGTTGTATTTGAAATATTAGGGAGTTCGGCTAATTCGAAGTCTTTAAAAAAATCAGATTGTAGACCCGTATTTGATTTTACAATTCGACCCTTAATACAATGAATGGTTTCATTTTTTATATAAGGTGCTATTATGAATTCATCAGTCCCTCGACTAGATTCTATGCAATAAATTTGCGTTTCACCTGGTTGACGCCAAATGGCCTTTCCTTTGGTATCCATTGTTTATTCTCGTAGTTTAACGGCCATAGTCAGTCTGCTAATATGTACTAATTTACCAGCTTCGTTTTCAATTCGTATTTCCCAAACTTGTGTGGTATTACCAATGTGTAAAGGTTTCGCAATGCCGTAAACCACCTCACCTTCCATTGCTGGTTTTAGGTGATTGCCATTGAGGTCGAGGCCAAGGGCCACATATTTTTTTCTGTCAAAAACCAGGTTAGCGGCTAAACTTCCTACACATTCCGCTAAGGCTAAACTAGCGCCTCCATTGAGCATGCGCAAGGGTTGCACGGTTCTATTATTAACGGGCATACTAGCTTTAAGGTAATCATGACCGAGTTCAATGTATTCGATGCCTAAAAAATCACTCAATGTATTTTTGCAGAATTCATTTAGCCATTCTAGCTTTATATTTGCGGGCTCAAAAAATATAGATTCCATGTATGAATAAAGATTCAAAAATAGGCAAAACAATTCATCTGATACGCCATGGGGAAACAGATTTTAATCAACAGGGAATTATACAAGGCAGTGGGGTGAACAGCGACTTGAATAACAAAGGCAGGTGGCAGGCTCAGCGCTTTTTTGAGGCGTATCAATCTCAAGCTTATCAGCGCATCTATACTTCAGAACTCAACAGGGCCATTCAAAGTGTTGAAGATTTTATAAAGTTGGGCATTCCGCACACCTTGCATACGGGTTTGAATGAGATTAATTGGGGCATTATGGAGGGTATGCCAAGTAGTCCGGAGCGTCACAGAATCTATTCGCATATTGTTGAACAATGGACCCAAGGCAACTTAGCAGTAACAGTAGAAAATGGCGAAACTCCTTTGGCATTATTTCAAAAGCAAAGCAAAGCTTTGGAAGATATCATGTCCCAACCCAACGAAGAAAAAATTTTGATATGCATGCATGGTCGAGCTATGCGCAGTTTTTTATGTTTGCTCACCAACATTCCTTTGCAACAAATGGAGCAATGGGAACACACCAATTTGTGTTTGTATGAATTAACTTATAATGGCAGCCATTTTGAGGTGGTGCGCGCTTGTGATACCGACCATTTGCAATAGTTTTAAGGCTAATAATAACCAATGCATTATATGGCAGTATTAATAATGGTGTTTCTGTTTGAGAGAATCCAAATCAGAGTAAAAGGACTACCAATTAGCGCCAGGGTAGGCCCTTTGAAGGAATTGCATATCGGCTAAAATAAAACCGAGATGCTCTGAATGAAATCCTTTTTTACCGCCTTTTTGTTGGTAATTTCTTTCAGGGATATAGAGGGTTGATTCTGCTAATATATCCTCTACTTTCTCTTGCCACAATGGTTTAAGAATATTTAGGTCGGGCGCAAACCCAGCTTCGAAAGCTTGTTCTTCAATATCAGAAGGCATGTAGAGCTCGCCTGTGTATTCCCAAAGACCATTCACAGCCTCTTGCATTTTTTCTCTGCTCATATCGGTTCCATCACCTAAACGAATCATCCACTCGCTGCTCCATTTTAAATGGTAAGTCACTTCTTTTAACGACTTCGCAGCAATATTACTCAAGCGGGGTTCGGCACTATTAATTAATTCGGAATGCAAGTAGAAATGAAACACATCATAAAAAAATTGCCTCACAATGGTATAGGCCCAATCGGTATTGGGTTGTTCTACCAATAAAATATTTTTATAAGCTAGTACGTCTCTTAAAAAAGCAACAGTATCTTCATTCGCATTGCCACCTTTTAACTCGGCTGCTAGTTGATATAAACTGCGGGCTTCGCCTATTAAATCGAGGGCAATATTGGTAAGTGCAATGTCTTGTTCTAAAACGGGGCCATGGCCACACCATTCACCGCAGCGTTGACCAAGGATCATGCTGTTGTCGGCTAAGTGTAAAGAATAATTATAAAGTAGGTCCTTTTCAGCCATTACATGTGGTTTAGTTCTTCTGGTAAAATATAGAAAGTTGGATGGCGGTATATTTTATCATTGGCAGGATCAAATAATTCATCTTGTTGAGAAGGTTCGTTGGCATGTAGGTTTTTGCTTTCAACCACCCAAATACTAACACCTTCCATTCTGCGGGTGTAGACATCGCGCGCATTTTCTATCGCCATTTGAACATCGGCTGCGTGTAAACTGCCCACATGTTTATGGTTTAAACCTTGTTTGGCTCTTATAAAAACCTCCCAAAGAGGCCATTCTTTATTACTCATATTTGTTAATTAGGCTGCGTTTGAATTTTCTTTATTTGAATTTCTTTTCTCTCTTTTTTCAGCATAGGCTACTGCAGCTTCTCTCACCCATGCGCCTTTTTCCCAAGCATCCACACGGGCTTTTAAACGCTGTTTATTGCAGGGCCCATTACCAGCAACTACTTCGTTAAACTCGTCCCAATTAATCACACCAAAGTCGTAATGACCGCGGGCTTCGTTCCATTTCAAGTCTGGATCTGGAATGGTGATGCCTAATATTTCGGCTTGAGGAAGCGATACATCTACAAATTTTTGACGGAGTTCGTCGTTGCTAAAACGTTTGATTTTCCATTTAGTACTTTGTGCACTGTTGGGCGAATTATCATCGTTCGGGCCGAACATCATCATGCTTGGCCACCACCAACGGTTTAAAGCATCTTGCGCCATGGCTTTTTGCTCGGGCGTACCCTGGCACAAAGTGAGCATGATTTCGTAGCCTTGGCGTTGGTGAAAACTTTCTTCTTTGCAAACCCTTACCATTGCTCTGGCATAAGGACCATAACTGGCTCTGCATAGTGGCACTTGGTTCATAATTGCTGCGCCATCAACCAACCAACCAATGGCACCCATATCGGCCCAAGTAAGTGTTGGGTAATTAAAAATACTACTGTATTTGGCTTTGCCTGAATGCAATTCATTTAACATTTCATCTCGACTCATGCCCAAAGTTTCGGCAGCTGAGTATAAGTATAACCCATGACCAGCCTCATCTTGTACTTTGGCTAGTAAGGCTACTTTTCTGCGAAGGTTAGGAGCGCGTGTAATCCAATTGGCCTCCGGCAACATACCTACAATTTCACTGTGTGCATGCTGAGAAATTTGGCGCAATAAGGTCTTGCGGTATTTTTCAGGCATCCAATCGCGGGGCTCGATTTTTATTTCATCGTCAATTCTTTTCTGAAAAGATTCTTCAAGATTTATTTCCATGATTTTATTTTACAAACTTACATAAAAAATTTGCGAATATTAAACATCCATAAAGGAGAATGGTTTTAGATAATGACAAATTAGTACTTTTGCCAATGATATTGAGCCATAAAGGTTTTTTGAGATGGGGTCTGTTAAGCTATTTTTTTATTGCAGTGTGCTAGATTTTTTATTGCTGTTTTTTTACTTCGCGCTCAATGTTATTTTGGATGGTTATAACGCAATCAGCATATTTTTTTATTTCAAGTTTGATGATTTCACCTAGCCCAATTGCTGCACTCAATCTTATAATGGTGCCAGGGTACTCGCTTTTAATGCCTAAACATTCAATTGCTTTATCTATAGGTTGCCTTTTCGGAAACTTTGGCCATTTGCGCGAAAGAAAGTATTTGGTTGATAGGAAAAATTCCGTTTAGAAGAGCATCTGAAATCAACTCGGCTTTATTCTTGGTATTTGTGGATTTATCTTTTAATACTTCTGTTGGGTCCTTGCAAAAAAATAGTCTTGATTAACAAGAACAGAGATAGTCTCAAAATTTCCTAGAAGTTAAATAGAATTGTAACAGCATTAATGTAAGTATAGTTCACGATTAAATAATACTTTAACTTTGACGACTATTGTAAGTAAGAAAATGCATGACAACATCGCAATAAAGATTAACAGAGTAGAAGGCGGACATACCCATTTTGTTGGGCGTTTTGAGAACGGTCAACAGTTTATGTTATTAGAAGTTTATTTTGACGAGGGTCCTATGACGGCTAATTGGAAATATACTAGAAAAGAATTTGTGGTGTTACATATTTTTGATTCAGAAGGCAAACACATGGAGAGTAATCACCGGTTCGCAGGTTTAACAATCGATTTTGACGGAAGAACCTTAGGACCTGAAATGGAATTTTTAATGAATGGTAGGGGCAAAGCTTTTTTTAATTCGATTGCAATTTTGCCATTCGAAATAAGTTTGGACGGTTTTGATTACGGATTCATCAAAGACCATGAGGCCTATTGCTTTACAATATTGCCAAATGAAATTAGTTTTTCGGCTCCATTCGAAGGCGAATACGATGTTTAGTCAAATCTTATAATTAGAATTAAAGGAAGTTCGTTTGATGTTTTTTATAGTTGAGTATTGTTAAAATAAGGTAATTTTTTAATCAATTATCAGCGCTATAAGCGTGTAATAAAAGTATAAAGTATTAATAATCAAATATATTAGCGTGTAATTAAAATCTATTAAGTTGATTTACTTATAGTTAAAAAAAAGTAAGACAAAAATTGACATATGTCAATAAAAATATGATTTTAATATTCGTTTTTTGTTAAACAATTTACAAACTGCTCATTAACAAATTAACAAATGAAACCTTCCAAAATTATATTAGTAGCACATGATTTTAGCGTAGCCTCTAGAAATGCTTTAGAATTAGCAACCATGTTTGCTCAACAAACCAATTCAACCGTTTATGTTTACCACGTAGTATCTGCGCCTGTGATGCTTGAGATGGAAGGTGCCCCTGCCTATTCTCCTGAAGAGGATATTAAAGAAGCCGGTGCCTTGTTAAGAAGAGGTGTTACCTATTTAAGAAAACGTGTGAGAGGTGTAAATATAGCATTGGCAGTTGACTACGGTTTTTTGATACCAAACATTGCTAAAAAAGTTGAGGAATTAGAACCTTGGATGACTGTTGTTGGTGTTAAAAAGCGTACGGGCTTAGATAAAGTGGTGTTTGGTGATGTTTGTGCTAACTTAGTAGGCAAAATTAAAAGTCCATTGTTAGTGATTCCTTTAAACTACAAGAAAATTAAATTGAGTAAAATTGTATATGGTTGGGATGGAAAGTCGACCGATGCTGAATATTTAAGTGTTATAAAAGAAATTGTTGCTAAAAAGCCAGTGAATGTAACAGCTGTAAATATTACGCACTACGACGACATGCCTGAGGCTCATTTGAACACCTTTAAAGCAAACTTTAAGAAAATATTTTTACAACAAAATACAGAAGTGAAGCAAGTTCAAGGCCTCGATAAAATTGGCGAATTCGAAAAAATAGTAAAACAAATGGAGCCCAACATGGTGGTTGTATATGCTCACCATTACAACTTATGGCAATCAGTTTTCCATAAACGTTTTTCAAGGCAGTTGTTTAAGTTTACTAAATCACCATTGATGATTATTCACGAAAAACACTAAGCTTAAGATAGTTAAAAGCGTTGGGAAAACCCCAACGCTTTTTTTTTGTTTAATGCTTTTTAAATTTCCTTGTCAATGTTTGACACCTCGTTTTTATAATTAAAATCTAAATAGGTAAAACAAATAGACCTATACACTACAACTATAATTGGTTGGCACAATATTTTCGTTAAATTTGAAGGCTTTTAAAAAAGGTTTGGTGCAACAAATATTTTAAGTTTAAATTTTATAAAAAATTAATGTTATTCAAAAAAGGACTATTCATATCAGGTTTAATTCTACTATCCGCATGTGGTGGTAATGCCAAAAAAGATATAACCAAGGGCAAAGTCACTGGTCCGGTTGCAGTCGATGTATCGGTTGCTATTTTAACAGATTATGTCAATACAATAGAAGGCAATGGAACTGTTTTAGCCAACGAATTTGTAGAGCTAATGACTGAAACCAACGGTCGCATTGTCATGCTCAATATACAAGAGGGTAAGCAGGTGATGGAAGGCGCTTTATTGGTTAAATTATTCGACGATGATTTACAAGCTCAGTTGCGCAAATTAGAGTCACAATTAATAATTGCCAAGAAAACAGAAAGCCGTTTAAAAACGCTTTTAGATGCCAATGGTCTTAACCAATCGGATTATGACCAAGCCTTGAATCAAGTAAACAATTTATTGGCCGATATCGATTACGCCAAGGCGCAAATTCGAAAAACCGAAATACGCGCTCCTTTTAGTGGCACTATTGGATTGCGATCGGTAAGCAAAGGCGCGTATGTAACGCAACAAAATATCCTCGCCACTTTGCAACAAACAGGTACTTTAAAAGTTGATTTTGTATTGCCCGGTAATTATGACTATCAATTGCAATCCGGACAAGATGTAAAAGTAATAGCAGATAATAATAAAACATTTACAGCAAAAATATTGGCCATAGAGCCTCAGGTGAATACCGCCACTAGAAATCTAAAAATAAGAGCCATGATTAGCGGAAATGCTGTAGGATTGCAACCTGGTGCATTTGTGAAAATAAGCATAGATGAAGGTAAAAATAAAAAAGCCATTTTAGTACCTACCAATTGCATTATTCCTGATACACGAAGCAAAAAAATTGTATTGATAAAAAATGGTAAAGCCAATTTTACAATTGTTGAAACGGGTTATAGAGGCGAAGATAAAGTGGAAATAATTTCGGGCGTTGAGGCAGGTGATACATTTGCCATCAATGGTATTTTGTTTTTAAAACCTGATGCCGATGTCATGATTAGAAAAGTTAAACCTTAATTTTTTTTAATATGAATATTTCGGAATTTAGTATCAAGCGACCTGTATTTGCGATAGTATGTAGCATACTTATTATGGTTTTTGGAGGTGTGGCTTATAAGTTTTTAAGTTTAAGAGAATATCCTGCCATCGATCCGCCTAATATTACGGTTAGAACTTCTTATACCGGGGCGAATTCAGAAATTATCGAAAGCCAGATTACCGAGCCGATTGAAAAAGCTGTGAATGGTATTCAAGGCATACGCACTGTTACGTCTTCAAGTAATCAAGGTAGCAGTGTGGTGACGGTAGAATTCAACCTCGATGTTGATTTAGATAATGCCGCTAGTGACGTGCGCGACAAGGTCAGTCAGTCGCTACGCCAATTGCCCGCCGATATTGATGCACCTCCGGTTATTAGCAAAGCGGATGCTAGTGGCGATGTGGTTATTATTTTAGCTGTACAGAGCAAGGAAAAAAACAGTATAGAGTTGAGCGATTTTGCAGAAAATGTATTGCAAGAAAAATTTCAAACCATTCCTGATGTAAGTGGTGTGAATGTATTTGGGCTTCGAAAATACGCCATGCGTTTAAGTTACAAACCTGAAAAAATGAATGCTTATGGCATTACAGTAGCAGATATTAAAAGTACGCTTGACAAAGAAAATATTGATTTACCCGGTGGTAAAGTGGCTGGTAATAATACAGAGTTGGTTGTAAAATCGTTAGGAAAACTGACGACCGAAAATGATTTCAGACAATTGATATTGAGAGAGAATTCGGATGGTATTATTCGTTTGGGTGATGTTGCCGAAGTGCGCTTGGGTAGTGAGGTTGAAGAGGTGGGTTTTAGATTGAATGGTTTTAATGCAGTAGCTTGTGGTATTGCGCCACAACCAGGTGCAAATTTAATAAAAATATCTGATGAGTTTTATAAGCGATTAGATCAAATTAAAAAACAAAAAGGTTTCGAGGATATAGAATTTTCAGTGGTATTAGACAATACTAAAAATGTTCGCAAGGCATTAGAAGAGGTTGAAGAAACCTTAGTAATTTCATTGGTTTTGGTGGTGCTTGTAGTTTATATTTTCTTTAGAAATTGGAGCATCGCCTTTCGTCCCTTAATAGATATTCCAGTTTCGTTGGTTGGCGCATTTTTTATCATGTATTTGGCAGGCTTTAGTATCAATGTATTAACCTTATTGGGCATTGTATTGGCAACAGGATTGGTGGTGGATGATGGTATCGTGGTGACAGAAAATATTTTCAGAAAACTCGAAGAAGGCATGCCCATTAAGCAAGCTGCTAGAGAAGGTTCGCGCGAGATTTTCTTTGCCGTTATTTCCACTTCTATAACATTGGCCGTGGTATTCTTACCCATTATTTTTATTCAAGGATTCGTTGGTTCATTGTTCAAAGAATTCGGTATTGTAGTGGCTGGCGCAGTTATTATTTCGGCCTTTGTTTCACTGACTTTAACACCGGTTTTAAATGTCCTGATGAATCGCAAGAATAGCAAACCTTCATGGTTCTATGTTAAAACAGAACCATTTTTTCAGGGCTTAGAAAACGGGTATAAAAAATTATTAGAAGCATTCATGCGTGTGCGCTGGGTTGCTTGGGTCATCCTGATTGTTTGCGCAGGCTTAGGTGTATTCATATATGGTAAATTACAAACGGAGTTAGCACCCATCGAAGATAGAAGTCAGTTTCGTTTTAATGTTACTGCGCCAGAAGGCACTTCTTTCGATTACATGGATAATTATGTTTCTCAATTAGGCGATTTTTTCTATGACAGTATACCAAGCAGAGAATTTGTTTTTGCTTCAACCAATAATTCATTTGTTGGCAATGGTTCTGTTAACAATGCTTTTGGTAGGGTCGTTATTTCTAATCCAAATGAACGCAGCATGACCCAAGATGAAATTGTCAATAAAACGAATGCGAGTTTGAGCGCCTTTAATGATGGTCGTGTTTTCTTAATTCAAGAACAAACCATAAGTGTGGGTTTTGGCGCAAGGGGTGCTTTACCAGTTCAATATGTGCTACAAAATTTAAATTTCAATAAAATAAAAGAAGTGTTGCCTAAGTTTTTAGCAGAGGCCCGCAAGAATCCCATCTTTCAAGCGGTAGATGTTAATTTGAAATTCAATAAGCCCGAGTTGCAAGTAAGTATTGATAGAATTAAAGCCAAGGACTTGGGTTTGAGTGCACAAGATATAGCTCAAACGTTACAATCGGCTTTGAGTGGTGGTCGTTTGGGTTATTTTTTAATGAATGGAAAACAGTACCAAATCATTGGTCAGATGAATCGGAATAGTAGAAATGAGCCATCGGATTTAAACCAATATTATGTCAGAAATAATAGAGGAGAAAATATTCAATTGAGCTCGGTGGTTAATTTTGTAGAGAGCAGTAATCCGCCGCAGTTGTATCACTACAATCGGTTTAAATCTGCCACTGTTTCGGCTTCATTAGCTCCTGGTAAAACTACAGGTGATGGGGTAAAGGCCATGCAAGATATTGGCACACAGCTGTTAGACGAAAGTTTTACGACTTCATTGAATGGACCTTCGCGCGATTTTGCCGAGAGTTCGTCGAATACTTCATTTGCTTTTTTATTAGCATTGTTACTTATTTACTTGGTGCTTTCTGCACAATTCGAAAGTTTCATCGATCCACTCACCATTATGGTTACTGTGCCCTTGGCGTTGGCAGGTGCACTACTTTCATTATGGATAACGGGCAATACCATTAATATTTTTTCACAAATTGGCATGATCATGTTAATTGGTTTGGTGACTAAAAATGGTATTTTAATTGTAGAATTTTCTAATAAAAAAAGAGAACAAGGTATGGAGAAGATGCCAGCACTAGTTGAAGCTGCTGTGCAAAGAATGCGTCCTATCTTAATGACCAGTTTGGCAACAGCCCTTGGGGCTTTGCCTGTAGCCTTATCGCTAGGAGCAGCTTCTACCAGTAGAATTTCTTTAGGGGTGGTGGTTGTAGGGGGTATCATATTTTCATTAATGCTAACCTTATTCGTTATACCTGCCGTATATTCTTTTCTTTCAAGCAACAATAAATTCAAAAACCATGAAGATTAAATTCTTACTTTTATTCTGGCTGAATGGTGCAGTGTTAATGGCACAGAATACCATTGGGTTAAGAAGTGCCATACAATCAGCGTTAACAAATAATTTGCAATTGCAAATAGCGCGCAACGATGCTCAAATAGCACACAATAACAACCATACAGGCAATGCTGGTATGTTGCCTACTGTAAGTTTGAATGCAAGCGATAATCCTTCTTTAACCAATATCAATCAAGAATATATCAATGGCACCACCATTATTCGTAAAGGTGTTTTTAATAATACAATAGGCGCCAATATTTTAGGTACCTACACATTGTACGATGGTATGAAGATGTTTGCAACTAAAAATAAACTTGAAGCGCTTGATAGAGTTGGCAATACCCAATTGCAAGCACAAATACAAAATATTATTAGCCGCGTCATTTTAAGTTATAGCAATATTGTTCGACAACAACAATATTTAGCTGTAGTAAAACAATTGAATGAGTTGAGCGAACAGCGTTTAGAAATTGTGAATGCCCGTAAAGTGGCAGGCGTAGCCAATAATACTGATGTATACTTGGCACAACTGGATTTAGAAACTAGGAAGCAAAGTTTGTTATCTCAGCAAGCTATTATCAAAAATGCATACTCTGATTTGAATTTACTGATGAGTATAAAGGCCGATAGCATGTATCAAGTTGAGCCATTTTCTTTGCGCAATACACCTTTGCAAAAAGGAACGCTAGATTCAATGTTGTTGCGGAATCCCGATTTAATGTTGGCACATCATCAAAGCGATATTGCTGAGCAAACTCAAAAGGAGATAGCAGCAGCCCGTTCCCCTTTGTTGCGATTGACGGGTGCTTATAATTATAATTTATCGCAGAGCCAGGCGGGTTTTGCTTTATTAAATCAAAGTAATGGACCGCAAGCGGGTATTAGTTTATCGTTACCGTTGTTTACTGGTAATATCAATTCTCAAAATTATGCCAATGCCAAATTGAATGTGCAAAGCAGTCAATGGCGCGAACAATTAACTTTGCAAACCGTACAATCCACCTATCAACAGACTTGGGAAAATTACATCACTGCGCTTGTACAGATTCAATCTGATGAGTTGGCGATAGGAACAGCCAAGCAGTATATGGATTTAATGCAATTGCGCTTTAAAAACGGGCAGAATACCATCATCGAATTAAAAGAGGCGCAGCGCAGTTATGAGGAAACGTATTACCGTTATATCAGTAATCAGTACATCGCTAAATTAGCCGAAACACAGTTGTTAGGTTTAACAGGACAGCTGGTGAACTAAAGAAATATGAAGTTTTAAATAAAATCTATATAATTTATTTATTTTATCAATAAAATAGATTAGACCATTTCTGCTTTTAGTTCCACTTCTGGATGGGCGAACAATTCAATGTTTTGACCATGCAACCAGTCTTCTTCGTTTTGAGGTGTCAGTAAAATGGGCATGCGTTGTTTCGTGTTGTGAATTTCGCGCATTAATGCATTGGCCTCGGTTGTTACAATTGTAAAAGTCTGTAAGGCCTCACCCGTTGTTTTATCTATCCATTCGCTCCATAAACCACCCAAACAAAAAACTTCGCTTTCGGGGATGGTAATCAAATATTTTTGTTTCTGCTTACCTTTTTCATCCAACCATTGGTATTCAAAAAAACCATTCACAACCACTAAGCAGCGTTGGTTCATGACGTTGCGGAAAGAAGGTTTTTCTTGCAAGGTTTCTATCTTAGCATTCAAAGTATTTTTTTGTATGCTTTTGTCTTTCGCCCAAAATGGTATCAGGCCCCATTCCAAATCTACCACTTCGTTGGGGCGACCAGAAGTAACGACAGGTGTACTGGGATGAACAAAACCCAACTGCAAACCTTGTTTGTATTTTTTAAGTGATACCGAACGTTTCAATCGTTTTTCGAGATTTGAAATAGTGGTGTCGACTTGTAATGAATAGCACATGGTATTATTTATTTTTCAAAATTTTTAGGGCAGTGAAAGTATATGCTTTATGTTTTCTTAATAAGTTCGTATCGGAAAAATAAAAACGCATTTTAAAAATCTAAATCCATCTTTTAGCACGCCATTCGGCTTGCGCTTGTGGTGTTTGGAAGGTCCATGCTACTGCGCGTATGGTCTTTTGCCCTTGGGTCATTTCGATCGTGCGAATGTCTAAGGTTTTCACTTTACGCAAGGCTTTGTAAATGCCCGCCAATTTTTCTTTTTTCGAAACCAAAGTACTAAACCATAAACATTGTTTTGCCAGGTATGCACTTTCGCTGATCATAGTATCTATAAAAACGGTCTCACCACCGGGGCACCAAAGTTCTTTGCTTTGACCTCCAAAATTTAATTGACTGTGTTTGGTTTTAGTTAAACCCAAATTTTTCCATTTTCGATTGTTGCCCGCCATGGCTTCTTCGGCAGAGCTATGAAAAGGGGGATTGCACATAGTTAAATCGAAGTACTCATCGGTCTGCACTATTTGTCTAAAAATGCGCCCCGATGCTACTTGTAAACGACATGTTATGGCACCTTTTAAATTGGGGTTTTCATCAATGATTTTTCGCGCGTTGCGTATGGCAATTGCATCGATATCCGAACCTACAAACTGCCAGCCATAGGTGGTATGACCGAGCAAAGGGTAAATACAATTTGCGCCAGTCCCTATGTCTAATACTTTAATGTGTTCGCCAACGGGCACTGTAGCTTTATTTCCTTCGGCCAATAAATCGGCCATGTAATGTATATAATCGGCACGCCCAGGAATAGGCGGACAGAGGTAGTTTTCAGGTAGGTCCCAATGCGCAATTAAGTACATCTGTTTTAAGATGGCTTTGTTCAACATTTTTACAGCATCTGCATTGCTAAAGTCGATGGTGGCTGCACCAACAGGACTTGCAACTACAAAAGGTTTAAGGGCAGGCAAGCTGGCAGTTAATGCATCAAAATCGTAACGTGATCGGTGCAGATTACGAGAGTGCAAATCGACCTTTATCTCGGCTATTTTTTTTTCTTTTTTTAACAAAATGGATTGTTTATGGCATGCAAAGTAAGGGCAGAAATTTTATTCAGCCTATCTTTTTTATTTTATTGACCCATGGCAGTGAGTTGGGCGCGCAATGCATCGAGTTCGGCTTTGAGCATGGCTTGTTTTATTTTAAGCTTTTCAACATTTTTAGCAGCAGTTTCTGCTTCTTTTCTTTTTTGTTCTGCTTCTAGTTTATTTTCAACAATACTGCTTTGTTGTTTTTCGGTTTTTGCTTTTAACTTTTCGCTTTTTGCACGCAGTTGTTTCAGCTCTTTCAAACGGCCTGCTTCGTCGAATGCATACAATTTTGAATTGTTAGCAGAAATAACTACGCTATCGGCAACAATGCTAGCTGTAAAGACTTTCATACGCGCACTGTTCTCAACAATTTCATTGATTTCTTTCGCAATTTTTTGATTGAGTTTATCTATATTTTTTTCAATTCTTCGCAATTCTTTTTTATCATCTGTAGCTAATGTTTTTTTTGCATTGTTCACATCAATTTCAACCTTGTAGTCGCGTATTTTGTTTTCAGATTTAACATTGGCTTTTGCTAAATTTTTGTGTGCGTTTCTGTTGGCTTTCAAGGCTGAATTCTTAATTTCATTTTCGGATTTAATGGCGTTCAAAGGAAAGGTATTAAAATCTTTTTGCTTGCGCATAATCAAGGTATCTGTTTCCATAATTTCTGCCTTATTATCTTGCAATTTAGTTTCTGTTTTTGCTACCTGTTGATCATCTTTTCCAGCGCCTTTGATATTATTGCGAATGGCATCCTCTGTTGCTTTTAAATCATCGCTTACGCGCTCGAGTTGTGCTTCAGTATTTTTAATGCGGGCTTTTAAAGTATCAATGTTATTTTGATGGTTAATCAATTTGGTTTTTTGTTGAATGGCCAACCCTAATTGTTGAACGCCGTTGGCTTCATTTGGATTAACTATTGCACTTACAAAACCATTCCCTAAGTCTACAAATACTATTAGGCTGGTATCAATGCCATCGAAACGGGCATACACATCAATTGGTTTAGCACTGATGACGGTAAGCAATGTATTATCAAAAAACAATTCATTAAAAGAAATAATGGTGGCACCAACCTTAGGATCTTTATCTGCGATGGTCTTGCTCATAATGTCGAAGGCCAAGGTTTGATCGACTGAGTCCATCTTTATTTTAAAGCCATTTTGAGAACCCTTGCTCATTGGATAAGAAAGTTCTTTAAATTGG
This sequence comes from Bacteroidota bacterium, assembly GCA_947496065.1. Taxonomy (GTDB): domain Bacteria; phylum Bacteroidota; class Bacteroidia; order NS11-12g; family UBA955; genus JABMMZ01. The sequence goes on along the minus strand of CANMBF010000007.1, from coordinate 39,600 downwards.
GCCTGAATTTGCCATGCAGTCAATGCAAAAACGAGAAGAATAAATTTGTTCATTTTGTTTGTATGTTGTTGCCTACAAAGTTACCTAAAAACAGGCATAGCACTTTAACTACTTACAAAGTATGATACCTGTCATAGAGAAAAAGAGATTCAATTATTTCTGATCGAAATCTACGAATACTTCTTCGCTGGTTGGGTGTGATTGGCAAGTAAGAATATAGCCATTCTCTACTTCGTCTTCTTCCAATGCAAAGTTCATATCCATTTCTACAGTACCTTTGGTAACCTTGGCGCGACAAGTGCAACACACACCACCTTTACAAGCAAAAGGCAAATCGGCACCCGCTTTTAAAGCCGCATCTAAGATGGTATCGCCACCAAATGGCAATTCCATGTGATGGGTAATACCATCAATTTTCACAGCTACTTTCGCTTTTTTAACACCATCGCTTGCTTTTTCTATGACCTTACTTTCGTGTTTCACAGCTGCTTGCGTAGGGGAACTAAACAATTCAAAGTGTATGTGTTTGCTCTCAATGCCTTTGGCTATTGCAGTGTCTTTCACTGCCATGATCATATCTTCTGGTCCGCATATAAATAACTCATCAATGCTACCTGTTTCAATTAATTTGTTATTCAAAAACTCAGCGCATTTATCAGCATTGATTCTGCCATTTAGGATTGGCACATCAACGCTCTCTCTACTCAATACATGAAATACTTGGAACTGACCGATATGTCTATTTTTAATTGCTTCTATCTCTTCTAAGAAAATAATAGAGTGCGTATTTTTATTGCCATATACCAAAGTAAAAGTACTTTGAGGCTCGGTAGCCAAAGTAGTTTTAATGATACTCAATATTGGGGTGATACCACTACCAGCAGCAAAAGCTACATAGTGTTTTTTGTTTGTGGAATTAAGCTCAGTATAAAAATGACCAGTAGGTGTCATTACATCGATCATGTCGCCAGTATTCATGTTTTTGTTGGCGTAGGTGGAAAACAAACCATTCTCCACTTGTTTAATAGCCACGCGCAATTCGCCATCCAAAGGACTGCTGCAAACCGAGTATGAACGTCTTACATCCTCGCCTTCGAACAGTCTGCGCAAGGTAATCGACTGACCTTGTTTATAGCTATAGTCGCTACTTAGGTCGGCAGGGATTTCAAAAGCCACTGATATACAGTCAGCGGTTTCTCTTCTGACATCTTTTATTTTAAGGGAATGGAATTTAGGTGTAGACATTTTCTTTAAAGCGTGCAAATTTAATTGTTTTATTTGAAATAGGGGCATAATGAAGTATAAGTGTTTTTAAAGAACTGATAACTATCACTTTTAACTGTAGGCAGTCGGCAGTAAGCAGCCCTTCGACTCCCGATAGCTATCGGGACAGGGTGACAAGCTTCGGGGTGGTATTGCTGGTGTGATGGTTTGTTGCTTCGATGTGGTAGCTTGTGCGATAGCAGAAGACAAGAAGTGTTGGATGGGAATTTACTTTTGAGAAAAACATACCAAGCGGTATGTTTTTTTAAGATGCGTTATAGCTCAAGAGGAGCTGCATCTTAGTAACCCTAAAGCGCAGCTTTAGGGTGGGGAAGAGACCCCGCACAGAACTTGGTTTGGCGACTTATTTGCCCTTCGGCAAATAAGATGACAAACCGTTCGCAAGTCTCCGGCCTACTAGAACCACTTCTTGCGCCTAAAGTACACCATCATGCCGGTGACAGATATAATTACAATGGCCCAAAAGATATAATACCCATACTGATAATTGATGCCTGGAAAATACTTGAAGTTCATGCCAAATACACCTGCTAAGAAACTTAACGGCATAAAAATGGTGCTAATAATGGTGAGCACTTTCATTACTTGGTTTAGTTTGTTGCTAGTGGTAGTGAAATAAATATTCATCAAATCGCTCAATAAACTGCGGTGATTTTCTATCGTATCATAGGCTTGGAAAGTATGGTCATATACATCGCGGAAATAATTGATATTACGAGTTTCAATAAGGTCGGAAGCACCTGCTTCTAATTTGTTAAGGGCCTCGCGCATGGGCAAAATATGTTTGTTTAACAACATAATTTCTTTCTTAATGGCTTGGATTTTAAAGGATGTTTTAGAATTCGGATAATACATGGTTTCCTCTTCTACATCCTCCACCTTATTGCTAATCATATCAATCATCACAAAATATTGGTCGATCGCAGCATCCAAAATTTTATACATCAAGTAATCAGCCTTGCGCTGACGGATGGTGCCTTTGCTAGTGCGTATGCGTTGTTTAATTTCTTCGAATAATGGACTAGGCGTTTCTTGAAACGTCAATAAAAAATTATGACCGAGTATCATGCTGATTTGCTCGGTCTCTATTTCGGTGCCTTCTTTGGGAATGAAAATATTTTTAAAGGTAACGAATAAATAATTTTCGAACTCCTCTATTTTGGTGCGCTGTTGGGTATTTAAAATATCTTCTTGTATGAGGGGGTGAATATTAAACGACTCGCATACTTCTTGCACCAAACTGGCCTTGTGAACCCCGCTCACTGCTATCCAAGTCACAGTATTTTGTGCTTTGTAATGCTCGCATTGGGCTGCATGCTTTAACACTTGTTCTTCGAGTATGTTTTCATCGTAATTGATAACATCGAGAATGACCTCGCCTGTTCTTTCTTTGCCAACATACACCATGCTTTCGGGTAGCATCCCCGACTTGGCCGAAAGGGTACTTTGGGTAGGTTTGCGATGGGGCAATTTAAATTTAGGCATAAGCTAGAAGATGAAACAAATGTAAAATAAAATTTTGAGTGTTAGAGAAAGTTGGAAATAAGTGTGTTATGGGTCTTTTATTTCTAAAAAAAAGAGAATGGCTAATTTCAACTAAATAGCAAAGTTACTTTTAAATAAATATTGGAGAACTTTTCTCTTATATAGCCAACGCCGCTAACAAGGGTAAAATCGCACAAATTTATTCGCCGAATTTATTAGAAATTTATTTTCATTTATACTTACTCACTTTTAAAACAACTTTCATTATGTCCCGCCCTTGTCGCAATCACCAAATTGATTTACGTTGTAGAATATGCATGGTTGAAAAACTTGGGTTTTATTTTGTAAAAAGTTTGTTGCTAAGGAGCTTTGCTTTGCAAAGCTTACTCTCTTATTTTTTTGTTTGGACAAAAAAGTAACAAAAAAACCACCACGCATAGAAAATTTCAATCGGTCTTCTCGCGCAGGTTCGCCCTTCATACCTTACCGAAAGAAATTTTTATGCATGCGTGGACTCCACCCGCACACGTCTCGCTTTCAACTAATGTTGTGCATTGGGAAATGGTTTTGCATAAAAACTAAGCTTTTATTACTTTTTTGTTTGGGCAAAAAAGTAATAAAAAAAGCCCACCACGCATAGAAAATTTCACCTTGTCTTGCCGCGCATTCAACCCTTCATAGTCTGACAAGATAAAATTTTTACGTCCCGATTGCTATCGGGATGGACCCTGCCCGCACGTCTCGCACTCAACTATCGTTGTGCTATGGTATATGTTATTGGTTTTAGTCAATGATCTTTTCCCTTCATCGCTGAACAAATGAAATTTTTACGTCCCGATTTTTATCGGGATGGACTCCACCCGCACACGTCTCGCTTTCAACTAATGTTGTGCATTGGGAAATGGTTTTGCATAAAAACTAAGCTTTTATTACTTTTTTGTTTGGGCAAAAAAGTAATAAAAAAAGCCCACCACGCATAGAAAATTTCACCTTGTCTTGCCGCGCATTCAACCCTTCATAGTCTGACAAGATAAAATTTTTACGTCCCGATTGCTATCGGGATGGACCCTGCCCGCACGTCTCGCACTCAACTATCGTTGTGCTATGGTATATGTTATTGGTTTTAGTCAATGATCTTTTCCCTTCATCGCTGAACAAATGAAATTTTTACGTCCCGATTTTTATCGGGATGGACTCCACCCGCACACGTCTCGCTTTCAACTAATGTTGTGCATTGGGAAATGGTTTTGCATAAAAACTAAGCTTTTATTACTTTTTTGTTTGGGCAAAAAAGTAATAAAAAAAGCCCACCACGCATAGAAAATTTCACCTTGTCTTGCCGCGCATTCAACCCTTCATAGTCTGACAAGATAAAATTTTTACGCATGCGTGGACCCAGCCCGCATGTCTCGCTTTCAACTATCGTTGTGCTTGGTTAATAGTTATTGGTGTTAGTCAGTGGTTTTTTTACTTCGCCCATAGCTTTCTATATGCTCCGTCTTTGTCGTAGTCGAGGGCTTGTTTTTCGGTGTTGAAGGTGCGTTGACCGCGGGGATCGTTGCCTACGCCTGATAGGTAAGCCCAGTTGCCCCAGTTGCTGCAAACATCGTAATCGATGAGCTGCTGCTCGAAATAGGCTGCGCCATAACGCCAATCTAATTTTAAATCGTTGTGCAAATAACTGGCTACATTCTGTCGGCCCCTGTTGCTCATAAAGCCTGTGCTGTTCAACTCTCGCATATTCGCATCGATAAAGGCAATGCCTGTTGCTGCATTTTGCCATTTCGCAAATAAGGTGGCATCGTGGTTTTGTAAGTTATCTTTAGAATTTTGTATGCCGTGTTGTAAGAAAAATTTTTGTCGGTATTTTTTCATCATGAACCTAAAATAATCACGCCACATCAATTCAAAGATGAGCCAATAAGTCGATTCATTGGCACCGAGTTGTGCTTCGTATTTTTTTACTGCATAATAAATGCTGCGAGCCGATATACAACCCATGCTCAAATGGGCCGAAAATTTAGTTGAATATGCATCGCCAATTAAGCCATTTCGGGTGTCTTTATAAGTCGATAAGGCTTTGGTGCCAAAGAGGTAGTGGTTCAGTCTTTTTAAAGCCGCTGTCTCGCCTCCCTTGAGGCTATAGGCGGCTCGCTTATCAGGTTTAATGGGTTCTAAATTTAGGTCGGCCAAAGTGGGCAATTGCAGAGGTGGTATTTCAGGTGCGTGAATAGCTTTAGGTGTTTCATATGCTGCTCTGATGTTCACTTCTTTTTCTAAGCGTTTTCTAAAATTCGTAAACACATCGGGTATATCTTTCAATGCAAAAGGCAAATCTTGGGCATGGTACAAGGTGCTGCTGCTATACGTTTCGATAGGGCATTGCACAGTCCACAGCGCGCGTTCAACCGCATCGTGTATCTGTAATTCTTCGTACGCCACTTCTTTTTTGGCTACTACTTTTTGTATAGCGTATTGTTTTACCAAAGCCAATAATTCTTCTTCTGGTAAGCCTTTTACAACTAATAAACCCGAACCAAGTGCTCTTAAATTTTTATCTAAATCTGCTAAACTTTCTAGTAAAAATTGGGCTCTGAATTTTCCTGTTTTTTGAAATCCAAAGGCATTGGTTTCAAATTGTCGGGGATCTATGCAATACACTGGTACTATTTCATCGCTGTGTGCGATGGCGTGCACCAAGGTTTCGTTGTCGTGCAAACGCAAATCGGTTTTGAACCAAACGAGTGTTCTTTTCATTTACAATTCATTAATGTGTGTCAAATAGTATTCTGCTTGTTCTAATAAGGCCGCTTTATCGTTTGGGGCCATGCGGTGCCATACATTGTACATCATGCCTATGCGCGGATTCTTGGCCAATTTACTTTCATGTTGATCGTAAAAATTCCAATACAAACTGTTAAAGGGACAAGCCTTCTCACCTGTTTTTTTAGCCTTGTCGTAATAGCAACCATTGCAATACCCACTCATTTTATTGATGTAAGTGGCAGAGCTAACATAGGGTTTGGTGCCTACAATGCCACCATCGGCAAACTGGCTCATGCCGCGGGTATTCGGTAGCTCTACCCATTCGATGGCATCTATATAAATACCCAGATACCAAGCATCCACCGCATCGGGGTGCACCCCTGCTAACAAGGCAAAATTACCGGTCACCATTAAACGCTGTATGTGGTGGGCATAGGCATAGTCGAGCGACTGGCGGATGGCGTCTTTCATGCAATTCATTTTGGTATTGCCGGTCCAATACCATTGCGGTAGTTCGGCCGTATGTTCAAAGAAATTCAAACTCGCATAGTCTGGCATTTTTAACCAATAAATGCCGCGCATGTATTCGCGCCATCCGATGATTTGTCGCACAAAGCCTTCGAGTTGATGGTAAGCAATGCCATCGGTGTTTTGCTCATATGCAGCAATGGCTTTGTCTACCACTTCTTTGGGCGAAATGAGTTTGGTGTTCATGGCAAACGATAAGCGCGAGTGGTAAAGCGACCATTGATGAGGCACCATGGCATCCTGAAAAGTGCCAAAGAGTGACAAACAATTGGTACAAAAAAAATCTAAAAGTAGTAAACTTTGTTGTCTATTTATTGGCCATAAAAAGTGCTTACTATCAACAGTGCCGATGGTTTTAATCTCTGTTTTTTTAAGTTCATTTTCTATAGTGCTTAAATCATTGTCGAACAGCAGTGGGGCTATGGGCTGGTGGGCCTTGGGGAGCTTCTGTCGGTTGTCTGCATCGAAATTCCACTGCCCATGGAAAGGTTGATTATCGCCCTCAATCAAGACCCTGTGCTTTTTGCGCATGTGTCGGTAAAATGTTTCCATGAGCAATAATTTTTTACCTGCAAATAAGTCTTTGAGTTCGTGCCGTTCGCTGTAAAAATGTTCTGTGTCATAAACAGCATGTGTAATCTTTAATTGACCCGTAAATGTTTTTAAAAGTTCATCTAAACGGTATTCATCGGGCAACTGGTATTCGAAGTGTGTGATTGCATGTTGTGCAATCAAGGCTCCACAATTTTTGTCGAAACTTTGTAAGTTTTCTGCCTCGTTTAGTTTGATGTAAATCACTTGGTGCCCTAGTGTTTGCAAGTGTTGTGCAAAGGCGCGCATGGCGGCAAAAAAGCCCAGTACTTTTTGAATGTGGTGCAAGGCATAATCGGTTTCACTTCTTATTTCCATGAGCACATAAGTGGTGTTGGTATCCACTGTTTGATACCAGCTATGCTCACTATTCAATTGATCGCCTAATACAAGTCGTAATGTTTTTTTTGTGTTGCTCATTTTTATTTTTTTAGTCTGCAAGCATCGCTGCAATATTTCACTTGGTCCCAATTCTTTTCCCATTTCTTTCGCCATGTATACGGTCGATTGCAAGTAATGCAAATCTTAGTGGGCAGGTTTTCTTTTTTAATGCCTTTCATAATTTAAAATGCATGGCGTTTCCAATCCACCGAAACGGCAGAGCCTTCGGCCAACATCATAGAGTGAGGCTTTGCAGTGTTGAGTATTTTAAAATCAGAACCATAAAATTTTTCAAAATCGCATTGGATATCGTACTGCTCGAGGGCATGGATGTTCCAACTGGGATGGTTCACTTTGTATTCACTGCTATGCTTGTTATCTAATTTTGTATACCCATAATAATGCTCAAAAATAAAAGCCTCTATGCTGCCGGTTTGCATTGGCAAGGCTTGTGCCTGAGCCGTCACTTCTAAGTGGTTCCAAACCGACTGCACTTGCCATTCGTAGCGGATGGTTTTATGGGTGTTCGTATCGGTCCATAGGTGCTTGGTGGGAATAGCGATGTAATGTTCTTTGTATAATTTGTTCGCTACCCAAGCCACTGTTTTATTCGGTACGGTTTCATTGATAAACACCACACCTCTACGCACTTCGTTGCCCACTTTTCGCAGCACATAAAAACGCAAATTTACTTCTTCGAAAGTCCCTAAAAATGGAATGGGAATGTTAAACAATTTGGTGTCCTTAAATAGAAATCCCACCAGGCTTACGTAGGTTTGGCCTTCGTAGGCATCCAGCTCAACGCCCGCAGGTAAGTATGGCAATAAGTATTTGGCATCAATAGCGTAATTGGCCATGATTAAATTTTGCCATTGTGCTTTAAGAAAGGTTTTCATTTTTGGGTTTTGGTTTTGAAGTTTTTTTTCTTGTAAGAAACGATTGCGTTGGATTCACATGGGTGGCCAAAATGCGCTGCCCTTCGGTCTTCACTTCCTTGTTTTTTCTAAATGCCCATACAATGTCCGAAGCAGCTTGGCGTGTGGCTTCCACATCGACGATAGGGGCGGGATAATCTTTGCCAATTTCGCAATGGTACATTTGCTGTTCGATGATACTTAACTTGTATGGTTCATGAATTATATTCGCTGGTACCATGGCCAATTCGGGCACCCATTGTTTAATAAACAAGCCCTCGGAATCGTGGTCTTCTGAATTTTTTATGGGGTTGTAAATGCGTATGGTGTTAACACCCGTGGTGCCACTTTGCATTTGCAATTGAGGGTAATGAATACCGGGTTCGTAGTCCAAAAACTGACGGGCTAAGAAATGCAAGTCGCGCCAGTCTTGCCACAGATTAAAAACAAAAAACGATACCACCATGGCCCGCATTCTAAAGTTGATATAACCTGTGGCCACCACACAACGCATACACGCATCGACTAGGGGAATGCCAGTTTGCCCTGTTTGCCATGCATGGATATAGCTCTCATTTTTTGGGTTGACTAAGGTGTTATAAGCGCGGTTAATATTCTCGTATTCGTAGCGACTTTCGGTCTCAAATTTTTGTATGAAATGACAATGCCAATGCAAGCGTGAAACAAAATTGGCGAGCGCTCGTTTATTTGGCGACTCAGCATAATGCTGCATGGTTTTTTGATACACCATGCGCATGCTAATGTTACCATACGCCAAGTATGGCGATAGGCGACTGCAACTGCTGCGACTTAATAGTGGCTGACTGATATGCTTGCTATAATTGACATGTCTTTTATTGATAAAATTGATAAGGTAACGCCATGCCCAGTATTCACCGCCTCTTTGGAAATTTTTATGAGGGGTGGTAATGGCTTCTTCTAAGGGCGGACCAACAATGGATTGTATAATATTTTGAGAAAGCTGAACAGTGTTCCAATTGTTTTTATCAATGATAAATGCAGGGGCATTCATGGTTTGTTTCCAATATTCGTCCCACTGCGCCCTCGATTTTAAAGCGCGTACAATACCATTAGTAGGCGCTTCATTCCATATGATTTGATGTTGTTTAAACAATTTTTTCATGGCCTTGTCGCGTGTGTAGGTTAAGCCATTGCCAATTTCTTGGTGAGAAAAAACAGTGTGAATGGTATAGTGTTCAATTAGGGTTTTAAAAACTAATTCTGCTTCGTTGTGAAAAATAAAAAGTTCTGATTGGTGTTTTTGTATATGTTGCTTCATTTCTTGGAGCGACTCATAAACAAAACGCCAATGCCTTGTATCGCTGTCGTGGTAAGCCATTACTGAGGGTTCGAAACAATACACAATAATGAAAGGCAAGGGGGGTTGCTGTGCAGGGAAAAGAGGGGCATGGTCGGTCAGGCGCAAATCGCGTTTTAACCATACCGCATTGATCGCCTCTTTTTGCATTGCGTATTAAATTAAATCAGTTGGTAAGCGGTCCAGTTTGGCGTAGCTCAAACGACCCAGCAGTTGGGTGTTGTGGTATGAGTCGAGGCCCGAGATGGCAATGGTTTCGGCTTGCTCTATGGCGATGGCCCCACTGGGCAAAACACAATTTTCTGGAATGATAATTTCTTCTACTTTACCAATCACGAGGATGGTGCCATTGATGACGAGGTGATGGGTTTCTGCTAAACTTAAGCCGTATTTTATTTTACTTTCTTTCACATAAGGCGCAGCCAAAAGGGGCAAGAACTCGGGTGTTAAACCCGTGGCTTCGAATTCTGAAATGGCTTTGGGGTAGCGGGCCGAGCTTTGGTGGGCTTGGCGGTAAATGCCTGCATGCACATGGTTGATGGTAAAACAATTCGTTGCTAAAATATTTTCTAGGGTATGTCTATCGGCCGTATCAGGTCGGTTAATAAAACCAATGAGGGCAGGATTAGAGCCGATGTGAAAAACAGAACTAAAAATGGCGAGATTGGTTTGTCCCTTATTATCAATAGTGCCAATCAAAGAAGCACTTTTAAAACCGCTGAGCGAGTTAATAAAAGCGGCCCTTGTGCGGGTTTCCATTTGGAGAATATCTGAAGAAGAAAAGTAGGAGGGGTTCATTTGTTTTGTGGAGTATATATTAAACAAAGGAAAAGGGGTTTTGTTGGAATGACATGAATGAAATGGTTTTATTATAAAAAATGCTTAAACTTGTATGCATGCAATTACGTTTTTCGCTTTTCGTTTTAACCTTATTGGTATTAAGCCAAATAGAGCTAAAGGCACTCGATGCCATCGATCACAACAAACAATACATTTATGTAATGGACATGGGGCAGGTGAACCGCTATGCCAATGGGGTGTATGATGAGAAGGGCAAGTATGCCATACACAGCGATACCAATTTTATCAATCGCTTTTACAATGATTTTGCAAAGCCTTTTTGCAAAGACAAAATGCTCATCAAAAAAAAATTAGGTGCTGCCTTTTATACCAATTTAACTTGCTTGAATGACAAGGTTTTTATAGCGGCCCAATACGCCAGTTTTACACCCGAAGTAAGCGGTTCTGAATTTGTCATCATAGAATACAATGCCGACATGCAATTTCAAAATTGTTATGTGCTCAAAAATCCTGGTGATTTTAGAAGTGGTAGAGTTAGCGTTTATCCGCGTTTTAAATTACAATACAGCAATAAGAATGAAGTGTTACTCAGTGTCGTAAATCCTACCGCAACCAAATGGAAAGACAGCACTTATACCTTGGCGAATTACATTATGGATGCTAAAAGGTGCGAATTGCGTTTTAAAAGTTTAGTGGCTACACCCACCACAGCGCCATCATTAACTGGTGTTTGCTACTTTAATAATCCTAAGCCTGCCCTTTGTTTTCCAGTGTATCTGCCACTAAACTATGGTCAACATCCCGTTATTTTATCGTTTCCGTATTTAATTTTCAGAAATTGGAACAAATATCGCATGTTCGATCCTTTTCACCATTTTCAATATGCTTACGATAGTATACACAAATTATCGCTCAATATGGGCTTGGTAAGCATGGGTACCTTCTATAATTATTTAAAAACCCACGAGCTGTTATTGGCATATCAATTCGAAAATGATACCTTGAAAATGATACTAAGAAATTACGGCAGTAAAGATCAACAATTGGTAGTAGTAAAAATGGTGAAGGATACCTACACTGCAACTTATTTGAAAACGCCTAATAACGATTTCGATGATGCGTATTACCATTTTATAGACAATAAAATTATTGAGGTGAGGAAATATACGGAGGGGTTTGATTTGAAAGAGTTGGAGTAGCCACCCGAACACTTTTTTTACCACACCGCGTAGCAGCTTTGATGCCATTAAAAAACATTAGTGTCAGGAGTTTTAGATAAAGAAATTTTGTATTTTGCAGGCCATTAATATTCAATTTATGAGAAGTTATTTGATGCATAAGTTTATTTAAGTTGCTTACTCAAAGGTATAGGTTTTGATTTAAAGGTTGTGGTAGGGTTACGATTGGGGAATACATAAGAGCACAAAAGAGCTTTTTTGCTTTGCAAAAAAGGGCGTGAGTGTGGAGTGTTTGTGGCTACGGTTAAAGGTTTTGGATGCTATTTTTTGTCCATATAAATGGGGACAAAAATTTTAAATTAATTCTGATTAAAAGCTTCAATGGCTTTGCGCACATTGCCGGATTTTAGGAGGAGGGATTTGGCGGCCTCGTAATCGAGGGTGGTTTTTTCCATCACCATTCTAGTGCCCCTGTCAATTAATTTATCATTGCTCAATTGCATGTCCACCATCTTGCTGCCTTGTACATGGCCTAATTTGATCATGGTGGCAGTGGTAATCATGTTCAAGACTAATTTCTGAGCTGTACCCGCTTTCATGCGCGTACTGCCTGTTACTATCTCTGGTCCTACAATGACCTCAATTGGAAAATCGGCATTTGCACTGATAATCGTATGGCTATTACAACAAACACTAGAAGTTAATATACTATTGTTTCTGCAAGCTTTTAAACCGCCTAAAACATAAGGTGTTGTGCCCGAGGCCGAAAGGCCTAAAACCACATCCTTCTCATTGATTTGATGCATTTGTAAGTCGAGCCATGCCTGTTGGGTATTGTCTTCGGCAAACTCTACGGCCTTGCGTATGGCACTGTCGCCACCCGCTATAATGCCATTCACTAAACCAAAGGCAACACCATAAGTTGGTGGGCACTCACTGGCATCTACTATGCCTAAGCGACCGCTGGTGCCGGCACCGATATAAAACAAGCGTCCGCCTTTTTCCATTTTGTCGACCAAAGCTTTAACGAAATTTTCAATCGCTGGTAAAACTTGCTGCACAGCCAAGGCTACCTTTTGGTCTTCGTTGTTAATGGCACTGAGTATGTCACCTACCGATAGTTCGGAGAGTTGCGGATAGAGGGAATCTTGTTCGGTTGTAGAGATCATTTTTTGAAATAAATTTTTTACGAATTAGAATATAAAGGTGAGTCCACCTAAAATATTAAATCCATAAACAGGGTAGTTGTACCAACGTTGGTAGCGACTGCTCATTAAATTATTGGCTTGTACAAACAGCGATAATTTAGGGCGGAAACGGAAATCGATACCAGTAGAAATATCATAGAACGCTTTGATTTGACTGCGGCTATAGTTGTTCTCCAATACACCAGTTCTTTGCGGTTGTAGGCTCATGGCCACAATGTCGAAGTGAGGGTATATTTTGTTGTTAATGTTAAAGCTCATGTTCACCTTGCCTTCGATGGCTGGCAATTGCCAAGCTTCTGGTTGACTAGAGGTATTGTAATTGTAGAAATTGCCAATTACACCAATGCGGGCTTTTTCGCTAAAGCTGTAATTTAAGGCAGCACTGAATTTAAGAATACTTAAATTTTCGACTACCATACCAAATGAATTCAATGAATCTCTTTTGCTAATAAACAAAGGCATGCCAGCCACATCAGAATAATTAATTTCGAAAGAGGCATCCATACTAGAACCTAATTTACCATTGATCCCTGCAAATACTTTCACCGTTTCATATTGGTTGGTGAGGTTGTATGATGAAGTAAATTGATTGGCTTGTATGATTGCTTTTAAACTTTGTTTGCGGTAACGACCATCTATACCACCATACAGATTTGCAACTCCTTCGATCAATGGATAAGTCGCCTTGATATAAAGATTCGGTTTTACTTGTGCGCTATCATTGCCATCGAATAAAATGGTAGAATTAAAACCAACCGATAAATTCATGACATCGTATTTGAAATCGTAACGCGGATCTAATTGGATAAAGAAACGGTTGCGACTCTTTTCACCTGGTAATTGCAAGGTGGTATAGTCGAGGCCAATGGTAGCGCTTAGTACGCCATTCTCCATGTCGTTAAAGTCGCCAATATTGCCATAAATTTTTGAGATTAAAGCATAGTCGGCTTCTTTGGCACCACCAATTTGAAAATTGTAATAATTAAAAGCACTGCGGTGTTTTACTCTAGAATCTTTGCTAGGTGTGCTGTTGAAATAGGCCTTGGCTTCGAAATTTTGGATGGTGCGCGCCATTTTGTTTTTCAAACCTTTGTTGCTATCTAAATTGATACTATCGGTATAGCCGTAGTAATTGTATTGGTTGTTTTTGTAATTTACTTCTAAACCAAATTCACCAGTAGTGGTATAATTGGCCATGTAAGCTTTGAGGGCATGGTCGGTAAAATCTGCAAACGATTTATTGAGGTTAGAATTGGTTTGCAAAAAGCGGTATTGCATCCCATAACTGTATTGGTTGTTTTGTTTATTGTTTAAATAAATTTCTGTGAGCGGTGTTCTTAAGTTGCCATAACCCAATTTCACAAAACTGGTAGGAAATGTATTTTCTTCTTTCTTGAACAAATCGGCTGCAGGAATTGGATTGACAATTTTTTCTGTTTTCGATTGTTTTGGTACAATGGTATACGTGTAGTTCGGTGGAGTAGGCAATGGCTTCTCTATCACCGGCACCGATTCAATTTTACTGGCCTCTATCAAAGTGGCTTTGTATTTTTGATCGATGGTTACGTTTCTAGTTGTTGAAGTATCTTTACCGGTCTGTGCAAAGATGGAATTTGAAAAAAGAATAGCAACGGTTATAATGATTATGTAACGCATAATACGATTCCACAAAGAACGCAAAAACACGCTTAGTATTGCACACCTTGTATCCACACCTAATAATAAAGTAGACAATCAGCTTTTGTATCAATGCGATTTATAGCATTGTAAGATTACTTTCCAAAGAAATGGTGCTCGGCATATTTGTCGAACTTCGCTTTGTCATGGAATTTTTTAGGGTGCAAAACAAGGCCCGATTTATCGGCATCTAAGAGGACACTCAAAGGGTTTATTTTATCGGGTTTGTGAACAGCTGCGCGGGCTTCCATCACATGGTCGCTGAGGTCGATATCGTAAGGTACATAGTTGTTCAATTGCCTAAAGCCATAATTGTTTTTGAAGTGCGATGCATAGGCCTGCACATCGGAAATAAATGGATAAAGAAAATAGGTCAATGAATCGACCATTTGCCAATTATCCGGATCGTAACTTAATGCTTGCATAGGGCAAACCGCTGGTAAATCAAAATTTAGCAAACTAAACAAAGGACGGTGCACAGGATGCTCAATGATTTTACTGCGGCCATCATCAATTAATATTAAAACAATTTCTGCTTGTATGCCGCGGGGTTTCCCTGGGCGACTGATAATTTCGGCGGGGTAACTAAGTAATCCTGTTTCGTAGATTGAATATAATTGTTTGGCCAATACCAAATCGGCTTGAGAAGCCAACATGCTATCGATACCAGCAATCACAATTATTTTTTTGGCTTGTAGCATGGCATCATACTCTTCGGTAGAATGCAGTGCGCAGAAAAAATTGCCTGTATTGGCTAAAGTAAATTTAGCGCCTACCACAATGGCATCGGCTCTTTCGGGAATCGTAGGGACTTGTATATTACCAGTATTTACTAATTTTTTAACAGCATTATGTTGCAAGAAACGCACATTTGAAAAAGGTTGCAAATGTTTGTTCATGCACTCGATGGCCATGTTGGCATCGGGGGCCCACAGAATATTGGCATCGGTTTTTTTAACATTGGTTTCGAATTCGAACAACAATTTATCGAGGTTTTCGGCCACCTTCCAACGCAGGTAAGTCAAGCGTTTTTTTGCCAACTCAATATCCTTTATTTTGGCAAGCGTTGTATGCAATTGCGAAATGTAAAGTTGATGTTGTGCGTAGAAATCCATGGGTTAAAATTGAATGTTATCGATGAGACGTACGTTCTCTAAATAGGCAGCCAAAAGTACAACGTTGTGCGTTGGTTCTTGCCACTGACTTGTCAACGTTAAAGTATCGGCATTGGCGCTTTCTAAGTATTCCACCTCTATTTGGTGTTTCGATAAATAGAGAATGGCTGCGCGCTTGGCACTGCTTAAATCTTCTTTTTTATATTGGTGCGCAATGTGTTGCAGGGCTTGGTAAATATGACTGGCACTGGCTTTACCGGCTTCACTCAATAGCATATTGCGAGAACTTTTTGCAAGACCTGAGAGTTCTCTTTCGGTAGCGCATAATTCTAAATGAATATTTGGAAAATAAGTTTTAGTTAAAGTTTCAATCACTTTACATTGTTGAAAATCTTTTAAACCTAAATACACCTTGTCGGGTTGTATAATGCTAAAAAAACGGTGTACCACTTGTACCACGCCATCAAAATGACCTGGGCGTTTAGGCCCTTCGAGTACTTCATTCAGCATGCCTAAATCTAAATTTATATGGGCCAAGCCTTCTGTATAAATATCATCCACCGAAGGCATGTATACCGCATGGCAACCAACCGATTCTAAAAAGGCAATGTCCTCATTGGTGGTGATGGGATATTTTTCGAAATCGATGGCATTGTTAAATTGTTTGGGATTTACAAAAATAGAAACCAAGGCTAAGTCATTTTGTTCAAGGGCTTTTTTAACCAAGGCAATATGACCGCTGTGCAGGGCACCCATGGTCGGAACAAAGCCGATGCTGAGGTTCTCGGTCTTTTGCAAATGCAACCATGCCGATAATTCTGTATGTGTTTTAAATATGAACAAAATGTGAGGTGCAAATTAAATCAATTGCCTGAACATAATTTTCACCCAATTGTTTAATTATACCAAATGTATAAGATTTTGAACTATTAGCTTTTAATAGTGCCTTTGAATTTAATTTTATAATTAATTAAGTTCCCCTAATTATACCTCTACACCAATCGTCAAAGTACTTTTCACTTTACTAATGGTTTCAATCAGTGAGTGACTTTCTTCGACCCCATTGCCGATTACCAATACATCGGCACCTGCGCGGTAAAGATTCAAAGCGGTTTGTGCCGAACGAATACCGCCACCTATAATCAAAGGCAATTGAACATTGGTCTGCACCTTGTTCACCATGGCTTCGCTGATGGAATGGGCTGCACCACTGCCTGCATCCATATAAATACATTGCATGCCCATGAGTTTGCCTGCCAAAGCCGTAGCCACTGCAATGTCGGGTTTGTTAGCTGGAATCGGTTTGGTATTACTTATATAGGATACGCTAGTTTCTTTGCCACCATCGATTAATAAATAGGCAGTAGGTACCACTTCTAGATTAGAAGCTGCCAATTGAGGAGCAGCTACTACTTGTTTACCTATGAGATATTCTGGATTGCGACCACTTAACAAAGATAAAAATAAAATACCATCAGCTTGTTCATCTATCATGAATTCATTGCCTGGGAAAATATAAACGGGCAGCGAGCAATTCGATTGAATAGTTGAAATGGCTTCGGATAAAACACCTGATGTAACAAGGCTACCACCCACAAAAATAAAATCCACCTGTTGCTTCTGACAAAGCTGTGCGATTTGAACGGTAGACTTAATCGGCTGATCGGGATCGATTAAAACGGCCAATGCCTTTTTGTTTTGTTGTTTGAGTTGCTGAATATGCGTTATAATGCGAGTCATGTATGTATAAAAATACCAAGTATTAAAAATGGCATAGGGCAAATCTACAAATTATCGGTTTAAATAAATAGAAATTCGAACAGAAGGACCTTCTTCGCGCCAATTTAATTTTTAATAGCAATGAAAAAAAGACACGATTTTTATAAAAATAGGAAATTTTTTGAATGACAACCAATAATTTAGGACCCCTTTTTTTAGTGTTAATGACGCTGTGATTAGGTCTTCAAAAATAGCGATATAAAGCGACTATTTTAAACTACACACTTTCATCAATTTCTTCTGTAATTTTATTGAGGAGTGTAATTTTTATTTCTAAAAAGTTTGTGGTAAATTTGTAGGGGATACTTCAACAAAGCAAGCTTTTACAAGGCTTTCAGATGGCGTTCATAAGATATAAGAATTTTGGAAAGGTCAAGAAAAATCTTTCACTTTTTTGTTTTCAACATTGTCAAATTAGCGTCATTAAAGGGATATTCAATTTATGTGGAAAAGTCCATTTCATTTTGTGCATTGAATAGAGATAGTTTTGAAGGACCTCTAAGCGAAAAAGCGAAGAGGTTATTTTTATTTTTAGGATAGCACATAACAAAAAAAAGACATTTAATCAGCATGCAACAAAACCTTGACCAGATGAAAAAGGGTCTCAAATTTGAGAGACTCAACACCAAAGAGGGCGTAACACCTTACGACCAATTCCAATACGAATACCGTACATCGAGTATAAAAAACCCGAATGGCGATATCGTATTTGAAATGAAAAATGTAGAAGTACCTGCTGCATGGAGTCAGGTAGCAACAGATATTGTTGCACAAAAATATTTTAGAAGAGCGGGTGTTCCAATGGCTGATGGTTCATTGGGTGGCGAATCAAGCGTTAAGCAGGTTGCCCACCGTTTGGCCGATTGTTGGAGACAATGGGGCGAAAAATACAACTACTTCGCTTCTCCGAAAGATGCGCAAGTGTTCTACGAAGAATTGGTCTATTCAATTCTTGGTCAGCAATCAGCACCTAATTCACCTCAGTGGTTTAACACAGGCTTGCATTCAAGTTATGGAATAGCAGGTAAACCACAAGGGCATTATTATGTTGATCCTGATACCGAAAAATTAACCCGTTCAACTTCAGCTTACGAAAGACCGCAGCCGCATGCTTGCTTTATTTTGTCTGTTGATGATGATTTAGTAAACGAGGGTGGTATAATGGACTTATGGGTACGTGAAGCGCGTATCTTCAAATATGGTAGCGGTGTTGGTACCAATTTCTCTAAAGTGCGCGGCAGTGGCGAAAAATTATCTGGTGGCGGAACCTCTTCAGGGATTATGTCTTTCCTGAAAATTGGTGACAGAGCTGCAGGTGCTATCAAATCTGGTGGTACTACCCGTAGAGCTGCTAAAATGGTTTGTCTAGATTTAGATCACCCTGAAATTATGTCTTTCATTAATTGGAAGAAAAACGAAGAGAAGAAAGTGGCTGCTTTAATCGCTGCTGGTTACCCTAGCGATTACGAAGGTGAAGCATATGCAACGGTATCAGGTCAGAATTCAAACAACTCTGTACGTATACCTAACAAATTTTTTGAAGCCTTAAAACAAAATGCTAGTTGGGATTTAGTAGGCCGTGCCGATGGCAAAGTTTTCAAATCAATACCAGCTAATGAAGTATGGGATGCAATTGGCGATGCGGCTTGGTCATGTGCCGATCCTGGTGTACAATACGATGATACCATCAACGAATGGCACACTTGTCCTGAAGGTGGAAGAATCAATGCTTCTAATCCATGTTCAGAATACATGTTCTTGGATAACACTGCATGTAACTTAGCCTCTTTAAACTTAATGAAGTTTTTTGATGCTGATAAATTAGAGTTCGATATCGTATCATACGAATATGCCATCCGTTTATGGACAACTGTACTTGAAGTGTCTGTCTTAATGGCGCAGTTCCCTAGTCAAGAGGTTGCACAATTAAGTTACGATTACCGCACACTTGGTTTGGGTTATGCTAACTTAGGTGCTTTGTTAATGGTTTCAGGTATTCCTTACGACAGTCAAAAAGCAACTGCTATTTGTGGTGCTTTAACTTCTATACTAACTGGTCAATCTTATGCAACTAGTGCTGAAATTGCTGCTGCAAAAGGTACTTTCCGTATGTATGAGAAAAACAAGAAGCACATGATGCGCGTTATTCGCAATCACCGTTATGCCGCTTACAATACGCCGTTGGCATACGAAGGCTTAAGTATTCCTGCTGTTGCAATCGATCCTCAATATTGCCCTGAAGATTTATTGAAAGCAGCTTGCAATGCATGGGATAAAGCGTTGATGTATGGCGAAAAATTTGGTTACAGAAATGCACAGTCAACTGTTATTGCACCAACAGGCACTATTGGTCTAGTAATGGATTGCGATACGACTGGTATCGAGCCTGACTTTGCCTTGGTAAAATATAAAAAATTAAGCGGTGGTGGTTATTTCAAAATCATTAACCACGCAGTGCCTGCAGCACTTAAAACGCTGGGCTATACCCAAGAAGAATCTGATGCCATTATCAATTATGCAAAAGGCCATGCAACCTTAGCTGGTGCACCTGCATTGAACCACGAAGCATTGGTAGCAAAAGGATTCAATGATGTTGACATCGAAAAAATTGAATCAGAATTATTAAGAGCCTTCGATATTGATTTCGTATTCAATGTATTTACTTTGGGCGAAGCAACCATCGAAAGATTGGGTTTCACACCTGCACAATACAACCATATTGATTTCAATTTATTGAGAGCTTTAGGATTTAAAGCAGCAGAGATAGAAATTGCGAACGAATATGTAACTGGTACTATGACCGTAGAAGGTGCGCCTTTCTTGAAAGAAGAACACTATCCAGTATTTGATACCGCTAATAAATGTGGGAACAAAGGTACCCGTTTCTTACATGCCCACTCACACATCCGTATGATGGCTGCAGCGCAACCATTCATTTCTGGTGCGATCTCTAAAACCATCAACCTTCCACACGAAGCAACCATCGATGATATTAAATCATGCTACGAAATGAGTTGGAGAATGGGTATTAAAGCCAATGCGATTTACAGAGATGGTTCTAAATTATCTCAACCATTGTCTAATAAATCTGAAAAGAAAACCGAAGAGGTTGAAGAAACGGTTAGCGATGTAATAGCATCAATAGAAAAAGCAGTTGGTGTCTCTTCAACTACCCGTGTTGAAGATTTAACACCGGAGATTGTATTAGAAGCAGCACGTTTAATTATCAATAGCAATAACCCTGCATTCAAACAACAATTATCAAACATTGCTACGCGCAAAGTATTGCCAAATAAACGCAAAGGCTTTACCCAAAAATCGAAAATTGATGGCAATACAGTGTTCGTACGAACAGGTGAATACGAAGATGGTACCTTAGGTGAAATATTTGTGGACATGCACAAAGAAGGCGCTAGTTTCCGCTCATTGATGAACTGTTTTGCTATTGCTGTGTCAATCGGTTTACAATACGGTGTGCCTTTGGAAGAATACTACGAGAAATTTACTTTCAGCAGATTCGAACCAAGTGGTATGGTAGAAGGACACGCGAACATCAAATCTTCTACTTCTGTAGTCGACTTTATTTTCCGTTTGTTAGGTTTCGAATATTTGAACCACCAAGAACAATTGCATGTTAAGCCAAAAATTGCTGATGAGATGCCTATCCAACCAACTTATAACTTAGCGCAAAACGAAATCAAAGAACCATTAAGCAGCACTGAAGTTAAACCAGCAGTGGCACACGGTCATAAAGTACATACAACTGTTAAAGCGGCTACCCCTCCAACCATGGGCGATGCACCAGCTTGTAAAAGTTGTGGTAACATCACAGTGCGTTCTGGCACTTGTTACACTTGCTTAACTTGTGGTACCACTAGCGGTTGTTCATAGTTTAAAGAATCACACAACACTATAAAAGAAAAAGGGACTTCAGCAATGGAGTCCCTTTTTTGATTTTATTGCATTTTAAAATAAGTTTTTTTTCATTGAATTAAACTTTCCATTGATGATGTTATGAAGGCGTTACCTATATGTTATATATGACAATCGTTAGGTTATTTAATGACTGCAGTCATAGATGTGTAGGTGTATTCCACTTAATTTTGCATGCACCATTTAAAACAGAATTGTAGTTTTTGTGTCATAATTTAAAACTAAACACAATAATTTTGTCTAATAGGTATTAGAACTAAAATAAACACTATGAAAGGAAGGTTTCTTATATTACTCATTGCCCTGTTTGCGATTACTGACTTAAAAGGTCAAGACCTACTAGTATTCGGAGGTTTGAACAACAACCGTTTTTGCGATTACAAAAGAGATAACAGCCAATTTAGTACCTTTTATTCAAGTCTTAAAGGTGCCAATTTTGGTATTGGATTGGACAATGTAAAAATAGCGAATCATTCGTTTTTATTGACCCTTAGAGCATCTGATTACAACGGTTATGTTTACACCACTGCGCGTCAAACCGATGCTGTTACAACCACTGGTATTGAACTCAATAAATCCATCATTGGTTTAGGTATCTATCCCTTCAATTTTAAAATACTAGATAACCATTTGGATTTTAGTTTTGGTGTAGAAAGCAATGTTTTATTAAAAACCAATCTTAAAGGATACCGCAACACAATTTCAACTATTGATCAACCGACGATTAATACGATTATTGATAACAGTGCCAAAAGCATGGTGAATCAATTCGGCATGGGTTTGTCTGGTCGTTTAGCGTACCGTTTAAAAATAAAGAATGATCTTTACCTTGTGCCACAATACACCTTTTACTGTGGGCTAACCAATGAACTAAAAAACATTGAAGCCAATACCAAATCGTATAGACATTTAATTGAAATTGGTTTAATGAAAAATATTTTTTCAAAGTAATTAGCATCCACAAAAAGTGTAGTCAATTTTGGAGCGCACTATTGATTGTTATTAAGATTCATTTTATTGTTTGTGATTGCCAATGTAAGTTTGTTAAATGAAATATAATTGTGCAATACTATTTCAGGTTAAGATGCTTTTGTTGTTATTGGCATTGCTGTTTTATAGTCAACATACTTTTGCTATACTTACACCTGTAGTCGATTCAATTCCTTTAAAAGATGGCAAGAAAATGGCCATCGATATTTATAAACCAATTGGCATTGCCAAGGGACCTGTCATATTGGTGCAAACACCTTATAACCGACAGCTCTACCGTTTTGGTTTGCCATTGGGTATAGGCAACAATTTAAATAGTAGCAATTTTATTTTTGTAGTGGCCGATTGGCGTGGATTTTACGGTTCAAAAAAAGCGGCCTATCCTGGCAGTCCGACCATGGGCGATGATGGCTATGCAGCGGTTGAATGGATAGCCGCGCAAGCATGGAGCAACGGTAAAGTTGGCACTTGGGGTCCATCTGCATTGGGCAGGGTGCAATACCAAACGGCTGCTAAAAATCCTCCGCATTTAACCTGTATCTGTCCTTTGGTAGCAGCACCACAATACGTGTACGAAGAGTATTTTCCGAATGGCGACTTAAGAACCGAGTATGTGCAACAACTCGATCAATTGGGTTTTGGATTATCAAAAACTTTGATGGCCCATCCTTATTACGACAATACTTGGTCGTTTGTAGAAGCCGCAAATAATTACCCCGATAGTATACGCGTGCCTTGCTTTATGATTGGTGGTTGGTACGATCATACCATCGAATTTATGCTGTCATATTTTAATCAAATAAGAAATAGCACCGCGACTGCAGCTAAAAGTAAACATAAAATTTTGGTGGGTCCATGGGTGCATGGCGGACATGGTACAGCGCAAGTAGGAACCAATATACAAGGCGAATTAACCTATCCGAACTCGGCAGCTTGGAACGATTCTTTGGCCATACAGTATTTTGATTTTTATTTAAGAAGCCTAAACAATGGTTGGGATGCCAATGCTTTTGTAACCTATTATCAAATGGGTGAAAACAAATGGAAAAATAGCGCCACATGGCCTTTAACAACTACTGCAAACATTGAATTTTATTAGCACAAAGATGGCAGTATCGATAATATTAAACCAACAGTCAGTGGCGATAGTTTAAGTTATAACTACAATCCTTTAGATCCTTCGCCTACAATAGGTGGCAGTACTTTGCGCAATGACTTAGATCAAGGACCTTACGACCAAGTGACCAAGGTTGAAAGCAGAAATGATCTCTTAATTTTTAGCACAGCTAGCTTGAATAATGATGTGGTATTGACAGGCAGTGTAAGCATTCATTTAAAAGTGTCATCAGATAAATTGGATACCGATTTTGATGTGCGCTTAACCGACGTGTATCCCGATGGACGATCGATGTTGGTGTTAGATAAATGCATGCGTATGCGTTTTAGAAATGGCAATACTTTGGCTTTGACGGCCATGATGGTGCCAGGCAAAGTGTATGATTGTGAATTGGTATTACCCGCCACTTGTATCACGTTTTTAGCGGGTCATAAAATTAGATTGGATATAAGCTCTTCAAATTATCCGCGTTTTAATCGCAACATGAACACTAGTGGCACCATGTATCCCGGCAATAGTTTAGATTCATTGGTGAATCCAGTAATGCCTAAAAACAGCATTTATGTTAACAGTGTGTATGCATCTTCGATGACCATGCCTTTAGTAAGGTATAGCAGTGGGATTCAAAATACAACAGCGACTTCAACTTTTTTATTGTATCCGAATCCAACAAGTGCGTTCATCAACATTGATTTACCAGATCAAAAATTGCATTACACAATTAAAATTTATAATGCGATAGGTGCGTTAGTTTATGCAAAAGCACTCAGCGCTCAGAACAATGCACCAATTGCCATTGCGCATTTGGCGGCAGGTGTTTATGAGGTGCAACTAAACGATGGGCAGCTGGTATTAAGTCAAAATTTTGTAAAACATTAAGGATAGTATTTCGAAAATGTTTCTATAAAATACTTTTAAAATTAATATTAGCCTACTATGTTTGTATAATGAAAAAACTAATTTACCCTATTTTAATGTTGCTTTTAGTGAGTGCTTGTAAATACGAAGATGGACCGAAATTGAGTTTAAGGAGTAAAGCCCACCGCGCTATTAACACTTGGTTTTTAAGTCAAGCATTTGAAAGCGGTACAGATAAAACCGAAACCTATAAAAATACATACCGCAATTATCAAATTGAGATTAAAGGTGATAAAAATTATGAAATCAAGTACCAACTATATGGTATCCTAGATTATAAGGAAACAGGTACATGGGCGTTTAGCAGTGATAAAACAACGCTCAATTTTACGCCAAAGGTTGGTAATGCCTCTGCTAGCAAATGGAAAATTCTTAGATTAAAAGAAAAAGAAACTTGGGTAATTCAGACCATCGATGGCAAGGATGTAGAACTGCACATGAAGGATTAATTACAAATCCCACACTGCCGTGCGCTTTTCTCTCGCATATTTGCGCATATTCATCCAAAAGGCAAGCACCATATAAATAATAATGGGGGAGCCTAAAGTTAAGAAGCTGGTATATAAAAAAAACAACCGAATACGTTTGGTGCTTAAACCCATTTTTTCACCTAGTTTACTGCAAACGCCAAAGGCTTGTGCCTCTATGATGTTTTTAAAAATCGGCATAAGGCAAATTTAATAAAATTTCTGCATTCATTGCAATATTATATTCAAGGAACTTAACTCCTTGGTAATTTGGCCAATCAATTTTTTAAGGAGTAATTTATTTTTACTGATTTTTAACATGAGAATGCGGTTTAAATATGATTTTCATTAGTTTTTCTCAATAAAAAGATAAAAAGGTCTTAATATATCTAAATAGTCTTAGTTTTGCCATCTAATAGTTATAACTTATGAAAATTGAACAGATTTATACTGGTTGTTTAGCCCATGCTGCTTACTATCTTGAAAGTAACGGTGAGGCCGCTATTTTCGATCCTTTGCGCGAAGTGCAACCCTATATTGAAAGAGCAAAACAGGACAATTCCCAAATTAAATATGTGTTCGAAACCCATTTTCATGCCGACTTTGTGAGTGGACACCTCGATTTGGCAAAAAAAACAGGCGCCCAAATTGTTTATGGACCTACTGCAAAACCAGCTTTCGAAGTCTTAGTTGCCGAAGACGGACAGCTGTTTAAAGTGGGTGAATGTAGTATTAAAGCCATACACACACCAGGTCACACTTTAGAGAGTACCACTTATTTGATAATTGATGAAACAGGCCAATCACATGGCATAATCTCAGGTGATACCTTGCTTATTGGCGATGTTGGAAGACCCGATTTAGCGCAATACGTGATAGCGGAGCTTACAGAAGAAAAATTAGCCGCCATGTTATTTGATTCTTTGCGCAATAAAATAATGACCTTACCAGATGATTTAATTGTGTATCCTAACCATGGTGCTGGCAGTGCTTGTGGTAAGAATATGAGCAAAGAAACTACTGATACCCTAGGACATCAAAAGGAAGTAAATTATGCCCTCAATCCAGCTTTAACAAAAGAACAGTTTATTAAAGATTTGTTGACAGGTTTAACAGCACCTCCAGGCTATTTTCCAAGCAATGTTTTATTAAACATTAAAGGGTATGAAAGTTTTGATTCCGTTGTTGAAAAATCAATGCATGCATATAACGTCAATGATTTTGAATTGATAGCAAATGAAACTGAAGCCTTGGTTTTGGATACAAGAAATGCCGAAGATTTTAAAAATGGCTTCATTCCAAATAGTATCAACATTGGTCTAGAAGGCAGCTTCGCACAATGGGTAGGAGAAATGATCACTGATATCAATCAAAAAATCTTGCTTATTACCTATGAAAACAAAGCAGAAGAAGCCATTACACGTTTATCGCGCGTAGGATATGATGGGGTTATCGGTTATTTGGAAGGCGGTTTTGGTGCATGGATAGAGGCCAACAAACCAATTGAGACCATCGAAAGAGAAAATGCAGATGCATTGGCCATTCAATACACCCAAAAGCCATTAATTATTGATGTAAGAAAAAAGAGTGAATTTGATTCTGAACATATCTTAGGAGCACTCAATATACCACTCAACCAAATCAATCAACATTTGGCTGAGATTCCCAAAAACCAACATTTCTTTTTGCACTGTGCAGGTGGTTATCGCAGCATGATTGCCGCTTCAATTTTAAAGCAACGCGGTTGGGACAATTTTACAGAAATAAGAGATGGTTTTGCCGAATTGGTCAAAACCAGTTTGCCTAAAACCAACTATGTGTGCCCTACAATTTTATTATAATTTTTAATATTTTATCTATATGCCACTTTATCGTCAAGTCGGAAAAATACCACATAAACGCCACACCGTTTTTAGACAACCCAATGGAAACCTATACCATGAAGAATTGTTCGGTACAGAAGGTTTTGCAGGGGTTTCATCACTCGTTTACCATTTGTACCCACCTACCATTGTGAAATCAATGGGCGAACCTTATAGTGTACGCCGAGAAATTGCCATTGAAGATAATTTGCAAAATCGCAGTTACCTAGGGTTTGATATTGCCCCCGAAGCAGATTATATCCGAAGTCGCCAAGTACTTTTTGCAAATAATGATTTGCACATCGGCATGGCTGCCCCAACAAAAGGTGTTAACGATTACTTTTTTAAAAATGCCGATGCCGATGAAATGTTGTTTATACATAAAGGATCTGGTGTATTGAATACCATGTATGGCAAATTAGACTTTAAATATGGAGATTATTTAATTATACCACGCGGTACCACTTATCAAATAAGCTTCGATACCGATGAGAATAAATTGTTGTTTGTTGAATCTTTTAGTCCGATAGAAACACCCGCAAAGTACAGAAATAAATATGGTCAGTTTTTAGAACATTCGCCTTTTTGCGAGCGCGATATTCGCCTACCATACGACATGGAAACCCATGATGAAAAGGGCGATTTTTTAATTAAAATAAAAAAACGGGGTTTGATTTATCCCTATGTTTATGAAACTCACCCCTTCGATGTAATAGGCTATGATGGCTGTTCTTATCCTTATGCAATTTCAATTCACGACTTCGAACCAATCACCGGTCGTGTGCACATGCCACCGCCAATACATCAGCAATTTCAAGCGAATAATTTTGTGATTTGTTCTTTTGTGCCCCGCTTATACGATTACCACCCTGAGGCCATCCCTGCGCCATATCACCATAGTAATATCGATAGTGACGAGTTATTGTACTATGTCGAAGGTGATTTTATGAGCAGAAATGATATCAAGCAAGGTCAAATTACTTTGCATACAGCTGGTCTTACGCATGGGCCACATCCTGGCGCTATTGAACGAAGTATTGGTAAAAAAGAAACCAATGAATTAGCCGTGATGATAGATCCATTTAAACCCGTTCAAATAACCAAAGCTGCCCTCGAAATTGAAATTAAAGACTATTACAATTCATGGCAATATAACATTGAAAAATAATTAAAATCAAGTAAATATGATCACAGAAGATTTAACCCAAGTTAAAAATTTTCAGTATTCTGAAATGCAAAAAATATTTGCCGATGCCAAAGATTTTTTGCCAATTAATGGCACCGATTATGTTGAGTTATATGTAGGTAATGCAAAGCAAGCGGCCCATTATTACAAAACGTCATTTGGTTTCCAAGACCTTGCTTATGCTGGTTTAGAAACGGGTGTAAAAGATCGTACCTCCTATGTTTTACAACAAGGAAAAATTCGCTTGGTTTTAACCACGCCATTAGACCCTGAAAGTGAAATTTCAAAACATTTAATACAACATGGTGATGGGGTGAAAGTAATTGCCCTTTGGGTGAATGATGCCTATGATGCTTATCATCAAACAAGAACAAGAGGTGCCGAGAATTATTTGTTGCCAGAAACCATCGAGGATAATGACGGTTTCATTAGAAGAGCAGGAATTAAAACCTACGGTGACACAGTGCATATTTTTATAGAAAGGAAAAACTATAGTGGTGTGTTCTTGCCAGGCTACGAAAAGTATACATCTGAATACCACCCAATTCCAACTGGTTTAAAATACATTGATCACATGGTTGGAAATGTAGAAATGGGCAGCATGAATAAATGGTCTGATTTTTATGCCAATGTGATGGGTTTTGCCAATATAGTGACATTCGATGACAAAGATATTTCGACCGAATACACTGCATTGATGAGTAAGGTAATGACCAACGGCAATGGCTATATTAAGTTCCCAATCAACGAACCTGCAGTTGGTAAAAAGAAATCGCAAGTTGAAGAATATTTAGATTTCTATAGAGGCCCAGGCTGTCAACACATCGCAGTAGCGACCGATGATATTGTTTTTACAATTTCAGAAATGCGCAAACGAGGGGTTGAGTTTTTGTATGTTCCAGGTACTTATTACGACAGTGTGCCCAACCGCGTTGGGAATATAGAAGAGGATTTAATGGAATTAAAAAAATGGGGCATTATGGTGGATAGAGACGAAGAGGGGTATTTATTACAAATTTTTACAAAGCCTGTTGAAGACCGCCCAACTTTATTCTTTGAAATTATTCAAAGAAAAGGAGCGCGCTCCTTTGGCAAAGGAAATTTTCAAGCCTTATTCGAATCAATAGAGGCTGAGCAAGCAAGAAGAGGCACCCTATAATTAAAATCTATGAAAGTTTCGAATCCTATCAATTTAAATAAATGGATTAATGACAATCGCCATTTGTTAAAGCCACCAGTTGGCAATCAAGTGGTTTATAAAGACAGCGAATTCATGGTGATGGTAGTTGGCGGTCCCAATGCACGCAAGGAGTTTCATTACAATGAGGGCGAAGAGTTGTTTTATCAGCTAGAAGGCTATATGCAATTGCCAATTCGCGAGGGTGGAAAAACACGCGTGATTACCATCAATGAAGGAGAACTTTTTTTATTACCTCCTAAGGTTGAACATTCACCACAAAGATTCCCAAATACAGTAGGTTTAGTGATAGAACGCGAGAGACAAAAAGATGAGTTGGATGCTTGTGCTTGGTACTGCGAAAATTGTGATAAAGAATTGTACAGAGCGCGTTTTCATTGCAATGATATTGTCGGTCAATTGCCATTATTAATGCAAAGCTTTTATGATGATATCAATTTAAGAACATGCAAACATTGTGGCGCTGTAATGGAAGTTCCAACTTTAAAAGCAGAATTGAAATAAAATGAAAGAAGCAACAATTATTGGTTCTGGTTTGGTAGGCTCTCTTTGGGCTATCTATTTAGCGAAAGTGGGCTACAAAGTAGAAATTTTTGAAAGAAGACCTGATATGCGATTAATCAAAATGTCGGCTGGCAAGTCGATTAATTTGGCCACTTCTTACCGCGGTTGGAAAGCATTGGATGAAGTTGGTATTGGTGATGAAATTAGAAAAATAGCCATCCCAATGCATGGTCGCACCATCCATAATTTAGATAGTACGCTGGCCTATCAACCCTATGGTACAGGAGGTCAAGCTATTTACTCAGTATCTCGTGGCGAAATCAATGCGAAATTAATGAGCATTGCAGAGGAGAATTTAGGTACAAAAATTCATTTTAATGCAGAATGTATCAATGTGGATTCTGACAAGGGAGTGGCCTACTTTAAAAATACGCAAACAGGTGAATTAACAGAACACCAATCTGATATTGTGTTTGCGAACGATGGGGCTTTTTCAGCGGCTAGGTACACAGCCATGCAGAAGCTCGATAGATTTAGCTATTCACAGAATTACATTCCTGATGGTTATCGAGAAATATTGCTGCCATCCAACCCAGACGGTACATATAAATTAGAAAAACAAACCTTACACATATGGCCAAGAGGGCGTTTTATGCTCATTGCTTTGCCTAATTTTGACGGTTCATTTACTTGTACTTTATTTATGCCTTTCGAAGGCCATGAATTTTGTTTTAACGATTTAAAGACGAAGGAAGATGTAACTAGTTTTTTCAAAATAGTATTTCCTGATTTTTACAAGTTAATGCCGAATGTGGCCGATAGTTGGGATTTACATCCTTTGTCTTCTTTAGCGATTATTCGCTGTTTTCCTTGGACTCATAAGAAGCTCGCACTGATGGGCGATGCAGCACATGCAACAGTGCCATTTTTTGGACAAGGCATGAATTGTGGTTTTGAAGATTGTTCAGTGCTGTATTCACTCATGCAAAAACACAATGAAAATTGGCCAGCGGTGCTTAATGCGTACGAGATTTTGCGTAAACCTAATGGTGATGCTGTGCAAGATTTATCACTTCAAAATTATTTGGTGATGCGCGACAAGGTGAGTGATCCAACCTATCAATTACAACAGAAAATTGAAAGACGCATCAGTGAAATTTATCCGAATCATTATTTTCCTCTTTATAGTATGGTTTCTTTTAGTGATATCGAATACAGGGTAGCTCTTGAAAAAGGAAATCTTCAAAACGAGATGATAAGCGATATGATTCGCAACAACCACCTAACATCCGATACAGATCAAGAACAAATTGATGTCATGATTCATCACCTATTTGATCAGAATCCAGTCCTATAAAATTAACAATTAAAAACAATTTACTTACCCGTAACCTAAATGAACATTATAAAATTTACACCACAAGATAGCAATGAAAAGCTGTTTGTGCTTGCCTTAAGAAAAAACGTCAATGATTATTTTAAAAATAATCATCTATCAACCAAAGCCAATACTAAAATGGTCATCAAAACCATCATCATGTTAAGTCTTTATTTAGTGCCATATGTACTCATATTAAGTATACAAATGTCTGCCTTCTTAGCCTTACTTTTAACAGTCGTTATGGGTATTGGCGTGGCAGGTGTAGGCATGGGCGTTATGCACGATGCTTGCCATGGTTCTTATTCGAAACATCAATGGGTCAATAAGTGGCTTTCTGGCACTTTATATTTATTAGGCAGTAATATTTTGAATTGGAAAATTCAACACAATGTGCTCCATCATACCTATACTAACATTTCTGGATTAGATGAAGATATTGACTCAAAAGGGCCCATTCGATTATCCGAGAATAAACCCTTAAGATGGTTCCATCAATTTCAATTTATTTACGCCTTATTTTTTTATGGTTTGATGACTTTAACCATGTTGACCAATGATTTTTCAAGACTCTTTAACTATAATAAAAATGGATTGGTAAAAGGTCAAAATAAAAAATTATCTACTGAGTATACCAAAATGGTGTTTCGTAAAATTATTTACTTAATTGTTATTCTTGGATTACCGATTTGGCTTAATAATTTTACCATCTTGCAAGTGTTGATTGGTTTCTTTATGATGCATTGGGTGGCCAGTATTATTTTGAGTTTTGTTTTTCAAATGGCCCATGTAGTAGAAGGTGCCGAACAACCCATACCTGGTCATAATATTGAAAGCGATTGGCTAGTCCATCAATTGCATACCACCAGTGATTTCGCGCGCAATAATAAGTTAATCGGTTGGTATGTTGGTGGTTTGAATTTTCAAATTGAACATCATTTATTTGCCAATATTTGTCATATTCACTATCCAAAATTGGCACCTATTGTTGAAAGAACAGCCAAAGAATTTGGGATGCCCTATAACCTAAAGCCAAGTTTTGGCGCAGCACTTAATTCGCACATCAAACGATTAAAAGATTTGGGTGTAACCCCTATGGTCAATTCAATTTAAGTATAGATTATGAGAGAAGAACAAGCACAATTACATCAACGCATTGAAGAAAAATTCAAGGCCATCGATCAGAATCCCGATGTGCATTTGGAGGGATTAATATGGGCGAAACCCATTACCTATTGGGATTATATTCATACCGACGCCTTGTTAAATTTACAATTGCAGCGCAGTACCTTGCCCGATGAAATGGTGTTCATTATGTACCACCAAATCAATGAGCTCCTTTTTAAAATGATTTTATGGGAGATTGATCAGGTGAGCCAATGCGAGACCATTACCGCACCCTTTTTTACAGAAAAACTAAGGCGCATCAGTCGCTATTTCGATATGCTCTCCTCTTCGTTTGATATCATGGGTGATGGCATGGAGAAGGATCAGTATATGAAATTTAGAAATACACTGACACCAGCAAGTGGATTTCAGAGTGCACAATACCGTTTAATTGAATTTTCGTCAACCGAGTTGATTAATTTAATCGACCACCGCTATAGAGCCACCATTGATAGAAATACATCCCATGAACACGCTTACGAACATTTGTATTGGCAAGCGGCTGGTAAAGACCATGCAACAGGCAAAAAAACCACACTCATACAGTTGTTTGAAGCTCGCTATAAGGCTGAATTTTTAATAAAAATGGAAGTTTATAACACCGCCAATTTATGGACCCGATTTAAACAGTTGCCCGAGGACGTGAAAAAAGATGAAGCCTTGATTCAAGCCATGCGACATTATGATTACACTGTGAATGTTACTTGGGTAATGGCACATTACGATGCTGCTGGGAAATACCTTGGCAATGCCGAAGCAACGGGTGGTAGCGACTGGCGAAAATACATGCACCCTAAATACCAACGCAGAATTTTCTTTCCGGAATTGTGGTCTGAGGAAGAATTAAAAAATTGGGGAACTTTTAGTATTTAAAATAATATTCATCATTAAAATAAAATCACTATGACAGAAGAAGAAAAATTAAAACGCTTCAATGCTTTGATTGAACAAGATGAGAAAATAGAGCCCAAGGATTGGATGCCTGATGCTTATCGCAAAACGGTACTAAGACAAATGACCCAACATGCCCATTCGGAAGTTATTGGAATGCAGCCAGAAGGCAATTGGGTGTTGCGCGCACCAACTTTAAGAGCAAAGAAAATTTTGTTAGCAAAAATTCAAGACGAAGGTGGGCACGGTTTGTATTTGTATTCAGCGGCCGAAACTTTGGGCATGGACCGCAGTGAAATGATACAACAACTGCACGAAGGCAAAGCCAAATATTCACAAATTTTTAATTATCCAACTTTAAATTGGGCCGATATAGGCGCGATTGGATGGTTGGTAGATGGTGCCGCTATTGTGAATCAAGTTTCGCTTCAGAGGACTTCTTATGGGCCTTATTCGCGGGCAATGGTGCGTATATGCAAGGAAGAAAGTTTTCACCAACGCCAAGGCTACGAAATCATGGCGACCATGATGAATGGTACAGAAGCTCAAAAGGAAATGGCACAAGATGCAATGAACCGCTGGTGGTGGCCTTCATTAATGATGTTCGGTCCTTCGGATAAAGATTCATGGCACACACAAGAATCGATGCAGTGGAAAATTAAACGCGCAAGCAACGATGACCTACGACAAAAATTCATTGACAAAACAGTCGATCAAGCGTATGTCATTGGCTTAACAGTGCCCGATAAAGATTTGAAATTTAATGAAACAAGCAAGCACTGGGAAATAGGCGCCATTAATTGGGATGAGTTTTGGAATGTTGTAAAAGGCAATGGTCTTTGCAACCACAAACGCATAGCACACCATATCAAATATCACAACGAAGGGCAATGGGTAAGGCAAGCAGTTTTGGCTTATTCAGAAAAAATAAATGCTATGCAGTCGGCAACCAGTCTTTAAAATATATAACAATCTTAAAAAAATAAATACAATGGAAAATAAAAACGATCAACTTCCTTTATGGGAAGTATTTATTCAAAAAGGAGGTAGTCCTTTTAAACACGAAGGCAGTATCCACGCATCAGACAAAAACATGGCCTTACAGAACGCCCGTGATATTTATACAAGACGAGGCGAAGGTCGCCTTATTTGGGTGGTGCCATCTAGCAGCATAGCAGCTACTACGGTCGAAGAGGAAGCAGAATTTTTTGATCCTGCAGATGACAAGATTTACAGACATCCTACATTTTATAAAATGCCGGAAGGCGCTAAAAATATTTAATTAATTCAATTATGACAACCAAAGAAGCATTATACAATTATGTACTGCGCTTGGCAGATGATAATTTAATTCTCGCACAGCGCTTGGCCGAATGGTGCAGCTGCGGACCAATCCTTGAGGAAGATTTGGCAATGACCAATATCTCATTGGATTTGTTGGGTCAGGCAGAAGATTTTTATGAATACGCAAGTGAATTAAATGGCGAGAAAAATGTTGATGAACTCGCTTTTTTAAGAAGCGAACGCGAATACTTTAATCACTTATTAGTTGAACAACCCAATGGCGATTTTGCCTGCAGCATGGTGCGTCAAATGTTATATGCTACCTATGCAAAACATTTATATGAAGCCTTGCTGAAAAGTCGCGATGAAAAATTAGTGGCGTTAGCTACAAAGGGCTTGAAGGAGGTAAAATACCATTTTAGACACAGCAGCGAATGGGTCATCCGCTTAGGCAAAGGCACAGCAGAAAGTAATTTGCGCGCCCAAAATGCAGTGAATGAACTATGGCGGTATACAGATGATTTGTTCGAAATGAATGCAACCGATAAGGTTTTAATTACGCAAAGTATTGGCTTTAGTTTAAAAGATATTTATCCATTGTGGAAGGCAGAAATTTTGCATGTTATAGATGCGGCTGATCTTGCGATACCTGAATTAGGGAATGTTATTACAGGTGGTATCAATGGTATGCACACCGAATACCTTGGTCATATTTTAGCAGAAATGCAGTTTTTATAAAGGGCGCATTCGGGTGCTAAATGGTAATTTTATTTTTCATTCATGCAATTTAAAACCATCATTGAACCCTTCAGAATAAAATCTGTTGAAGCAATAAAAATGAGCACCCTTGAAGAAAGGGTACAGTTTCTAAGGGATGCGCATTACAATCCCTTTTTGTTAAATGCCGATCAAGTGATTATTGATTTACTAACCGATAGTGGGACCTCTGCCATGAGTGTCAATCAATGGGCCGCCATGATGCAAGGGGATGAATCTTACGCAGGTGCCAAAAGTTGGATTAAACTTGAAAAGGCCATTCACGACCTCACAGGCATGCCGTATATTTTACCTACGCACCAAGGGCGCGCAGCGGAGAAAATTTTGTATACGCACCTTGGTGGCAAAGGTAAATATTTTATCAGCAATACCCACTTCGATACCACACGTGCGAACATAGAATTTAGTGGTGCTACTGCCATTGATATTCCTGTTGAAGAAGCAAAAAATTATGTTTCTAGTTATCCTTTCAAAGGCAATTTAGATACGGTAAAATTAGAAGTCCTAATCCTAGAATATGGCGCTGCAAATGTTGCCGCAGTTATTCTTACAGTTACCAATAACAGTGGTGGTGGTTTGCCAGTAAGCATGGAAAATGCAAAGGAAGTAAGTCGCATTTGTAAACAATACAATGTCCTAATGGTACTCGATTGTTGTCGCATTGCCGAGAACAGTTTTTTTATTCATAGAGACGAGGAAGGGTATCAGAATAAATCCTACCAAGACATCGCACAAGAAATGTTTGCTTTGGCCGATGCCTCTATCATGAGTGCGAAGAAGGACGCCTTGGTGAACATGGGTGGTTTTTTAACACTCAGAAATGAAACTTTAGCTGAAGCCTGTATGCAATTGCTGATTATCACCGAAGGATTTTCGACCTATGGTGGTTTATCAGGACGTGATATGGAAGCACTAGCTGTGGGTTTAGTTGAAGGGTTCGATGCGGATTATTTACACTATAGAATCTCGAGTACTCAGTATTTAGGCGAGCACATTCAAAAATGTGGTGTGCCTATTATTTATCCTATTGGTGGACATGCCGTATATGTCAATGCAAAAGCTTTGTATAATCATATTCCAGTAAATGAATATCCGGGCCAAGCTTTGGTTTGCGAGCTGTACAAAATAGGCGGTATACGAAGCGTTGAAATTGGTTCAGTAATGTTTGGTAAATACGATGCGAATGGGGGTTTAATTCCTGCACCTCAAGAGCTGGTGCGATTGGCAATGCCGCGCAGAGTGTACACCCAATCGCATGTCGATTATGTGATAGAAGTATTCGAGGAAATATTTAAAACCAAAGACCACGTAAAGGGTTATAAAATTAACAAAGAGCCGAAATTCCTGAGACATTTTACCGCGCATTTTGAAAAACTTTAGTTCCTCGTTTTTTCTTTAATAATGCCCCTTGCTTTTAAACTTTTATAGTTAGACCGCAAACGAATAAACCACAGTATTTTTTTCTTCTTCGTAGAAGTAAATGGGATGGTTGGTCTGATTAGTAATTCAATTATTACAACCAGTTTTTAATCAATTTTGGCAAAGCCTTCGCAGCGGTAACTTTTATTAATTCTATTCTTGCATTGTTGATGTTTTCATGTCGATTGGGGTCGATTAAGTAGATTGGGCAATTACTAGGTGCATAGTGCATGAGACCTGCTGCCGGATAGACTTCTAAACTGGTTCCAACAATGATTAATACATCTGCGTCAAGCAATGTTTCAACGGCTTGCTCTATCATTGGAACCGCTTCGCCAAACCAAACAATATGCGGACGGAGTAGATGTCCATTATCGCAAAGGGCGCCATAGGGCATGGCCTTATAACCAATATCAATAATTGAATTTTCATTATATGTGCTTCTCATTTTTGTGAGTTCACCATGCAAATGCAGAATGTTCGTTGAGCCAGCCCTTTCATGCAAATCATCTACGTTTTGTGTGATGATAAAAACCTCATTTTGGTCTTCTAGTATTTTAAGTGCTCTATGACCTGCATTCGGTTCAACTTCGGCCAATTGTAAGCGTCTTTTATTGTAAAATTCCGTGAACAATTCAGGATTTTTACGCCAACCTTCAGGACTGGCGACTTCCATGATATCGTGGCCTTCCCATAATCCACCTGTATCACGAAAGGTGCTAATGCCACTTTCGGCACTCATGCCTGCACCAGAGAGTATAACAATTTTTTTCATGTTTAAATTTAAAAATAGTATGCGTTAAATTAATCGACTAATAGCGATTGAAAAAGGAGGCCTCTATAGTTCAGAAAATACCTTTTTTCCTTTTTTGAAATAGGCCCACACCAAACTTTTTCTATAAACTTCAGGATGGTAATAAGCCTTGTTCTGATGAATCACTTGGCGCTTCTTCCACCATTTGCCAATTTGAAAAATGAAATGAAAATGCGCCTTGGCAATGGCTGTGAATTCGACAGTATTGCCTTGAAATAAAAAACGGTAAGCCGCTATATGATCGAGGATTAATCGCATAACAATCACAGGCAACAAACGACTCGCAGGTAAATTCTTTAACAATAAAATCAATCCATTCCTAAAATTAAGATAAGTTTTTCTCGGATTCGACTTATGCATGGTGCCTCCGCCAACATGGTACACCACGCTTTGGGGACAAACCCATACCTGATGGCCTTCGTTTTGTAAACGCCAACACAAATCAATTTCTTCCATATGGGCGAAAAAATCTTCATCTAAACCACCCAATTGATGGTACAAATCGGCCTTAATAAACAGTGCTGCACCAGTAGCCCAAAATACTTGTCTGGCATCATCGTATTGTCCATTATCCGTTTCGATGGTATCAAACACCCGGCCACGACAATAAGGATAGCCATATTGGTCAATAAAGCCGCCACTGCCCCCAGCGTACTCAAATTTTTCGGGCGACTGATAATCCAATAATTTGGGTTGAACAGCCGCAATCATTGGATTGTTTTCTACCAAATCAACCATGGGCTGAATCCAATTCGGATCTACCTTTACATCGCTATTGAGCAATACATAATAATCTGCGGTAACCTGATTGAGTGCGCGGTTATAACCGCCAGTAAAACCGTAATTTTTTTCTAAAACGATTAATTCAATTTGCGGAAAATTTTGTTCGACATAGTTTACCGAATCATCCGCAGACGCATTGTCTGCCACTACTATTTTTAAGTTACTATATTGGGTAGCGCATATGGAAGGTAAAAATTCAGCTAAGAATTTTTGTGTATTGTAATTTAATATAACAATGGCTACTTGCTTCATTCAGGCGAAGTGGCTTCGGTAATTTCGAAGGGAACAAATACAAATTGTCCACCGTATTCGGTGACTAAAAAAATGCAACAAAATTTCGCTGGGTCTTTAAAAGCATCTTTGAAACGATCGGCATTGCCAGGTTTAATAATGTTACGACTCACAAATTCTTCGAGTGTACTTGCTTGTATAGTAAAATTAATGCCCAATTCTTCGCGGTCAAGGATTACCTCGCCTAATTTAACTTCGGCTTGGTGGGCAATGAAAATGGGAAACGCACTAAAGCCTTCCTTGATAATGTCTTCGCTCACTTCCTTAATGGCGTCCTTAAATAAATTAAGATCCAATCGCAGGCTGTTTAAATAGGTTTTTAATAGATCCTCGGTCATCATATCGCTTCGCAAAAATACTATATTGTTCTTGCTTCATCAAAACAGAACACTTAACAAGCTTTTTTATCGACCAATGAAAGGGTTTCTTAAAATTATTTTTGAGTGATAGCAAGGGATGTAGAAATATTTTAAAATTTAAAGACACGTTTTAACAACTTTCATCGTCTTTAAGGAAATGAAGAAATTCTTAGACTTCTTTTTTTGTGTTTTTCTGCTTGGCAATTATCAGTCATTGAATGCTCAAGTTTCAGAATGGCGTTTTGGCGTCATTGGTAAGATGGCATACAACCGATTGAAAATAGAAACACCCGATAACAAAGTACTGAATCAAAATGAACCAGGTGCTAAGGCAGGAGGCGGCTTTTATGTTGCACGTACCTTAGGCAATACCTTTTTTGTGGATGGGTCTGTTGTTTTTACAAGGGCTTTATACACTGCTAATTTTACAAGAAATAGCGCCATATTAATCGATGCCGATATCCGTTTTACTGAGATTAATTTGTGCTTAAATTTAGTATTGAATCCTAAGTCTGAAAAAGTCAATGTATTTTTATTTGGAGGCGGACAATTGCTAGTGCGTAGATGGGGCGAAGAAAGATTTAATAATGCCGTCGTTCCTAAGTCGTATTGGCCCAATAGCAGATTCATGGCCCAAGCGGGCTTAGGTGCAAAATGTAACATTGGCAATGCCGTTTATGTTCAACCATTTGTAGGCTTTAGATATGCGCTCGAACAACAATTGGTATACGATACCCC
The DNA here is from genome assembly GCA_947496065.1 of Bacteroidota bacterium. Lineage (GTDB taxonomy): Bacteria > Bacteroidota > Bacteroidia > NS11-12g > UBA955 > JABMMZ01. Next base: position 478 of record CANMBF010000007.1, on the reverse strand, counting down.
GCTTAATCAATACTATTTTGGTGCTGTGTTATGCTTTGGTGAAAAAGGTCAACCTAAAAATAGATACAAAAAATGTCCAACCGAATTTTAAATAAATAGATATGAAAAATAAAAATCTAATCATGGCCATCATGATGGTCTTACTAATTCTCAATGCCTGTAAAAAGGATAGAACAACTGTTTACATTACAACACCCAACAACAATCCTAAAGTGCCCGTTGTGAACTATTCAGTTGGTATTCTAAGTGCCTTCAAAAAATCGGCGCCAGCACTACAAAAATTTACCATTAATGCTGCGGGCGCGCAATGGGTGATTGGTGCAAAAGGTTGTCGTTTTTATTTTCCAGCGAATAGCCTTATAGATAAGAATGGGAATGCTGTGACTGGTATAATAGATATTGAATTGATTGAATATATGAACAAGGCAGACATGTTGTTTTCAGGCGTGACTGTTGGTTCGGGCAATCAATTATTGGA
>CANMBF010000006.1 GCA_947496065.1 Bacteroidota bacterium | reverse complement strand
ACACATGGGAGTGCATTTGTAATGGGCGGTGATCACATTGCATATACTGCAACAGGAACTTATAGCGGTAATGACACCATCCGATATAGAATTTGTGAAAGCAATGAATGTGATGAAGCCCTGTTAATTGTAGCAAATAATTTTGCTACCTCCATAGCCGAATTGAGTAACATAAATTACATTTTATTGTATCCAAATCCAACATCTGCTATTTTGAACATTTCAAATTTAGAAGAAACGGGAAGTAAAATTATTGTTTCAAATGCCTTAGGGCAGGTTGTTTTCACCACAGAAAACGCAAGCAACCTGAAAACAATTGATGTTTCAAGTTGGACAACTGGATTATATAATATTATCGTTATGTCAACTGACCAAAAAACTATAGGGAGATCTATGTTTATCAAAGAATAACCAGCCCATAACAGCACATTTGCGGATATGGCGGGTTTAGTGGTAAAAGAAACATTCTGCTTCTAATAAACATTTAAGGTAAAATGAAAAATACTGCTACTAAATCCGCCACATCGCAAATCTGCAAAACGTTAGTTGCAATTGCTCGAAGTTGACGCTCCGAACTAAGAGAATCTGAAAATCTGAGTTTTTAGCTTCGAATTTGAAATGAAAATTGACAATAAACTTGAAGTTTGACAAAAAAAAGAAATTTTCACTTCGGTTTTAGATTATCCGCTGAAAAAAAATTAATAGAAAAATAAAATAATTTGAAAATTATGAAAAATGAAAAACTAATTTACGGAATTGGAATAATTGTATTGATAGCAGGAGTTGTTATGAAAATATCTCATTTAGAATTTGGAAATCAAGTTTTTTTAATAGGGGTAATTTTAATTAGTGTTATTCAATCATTACACATTAAAGAATTAAAAAATAAAATCAAGGAACTTGCAAACAAATAGTATGAAACCAATATCGGAGTGACAAAAAGTTGAATTCGAGAGACGAACATAAACGGAAAAATTGTGTAGGTCGTGTGCTCACAACAGCAACTAACAGCGCATAAGAAAAACGGTTTGACAAGTTCGCATTCAAGAACCGTTTCCCTTATCCGCAAAACGTTATGGGCAAGTTTAAAAACCAAAACGGTCTGCGAGAGCCAAAGGGCTGAACACCCAATGTGATAAAAAAATATTATTATTGAATCGAAAAAGTGGAGACCAGAACCCACTCAAAAAAACGGGGCGACACCGAAAAGCCAAACGATTAGGATAATTAAATTTAGTAAAATGAAAACATTATCATTTATTTCGGGAGCATTATTCTCAAGTTTGACAGTATTAGGAGTACTCTTTAAAATTCAACATTGGCATGGTTCTGCACCACTACTTGTATTTGGACTCGCTGGACTTGCATTAATTTTTATACCGTCTTTCGCAAAATACAAATACGACAAAGACAAATAAAGTTGTTGCCAAAATGACCACTATCTGATTTATTTGTAGATCAGACAAGTAACACAGACAAGAAAACCAGCCCATAACATGGGTTTTGTGAATATGCTGGGGTTTGTGCAAGTCGCAACTTTATTTTTTCAGCGGTATAAATTTATTTTTTAAAAGTTGCAATAAAGTTCAGTACTTTTAATTCAGTTTTGTAGGGTAAGTCAGTTTTGTGCTATTAATTCCAGCACATCACAAAGCCCCAAACGTTAGCGGAAACCCTAAAAGGACAAACATAACAGACAACAATCCTTAAGAAATGGATAGACGACATTTTATAAAACAATCGACATTACTCTCAATTGGTGGTCTTTTAATTCCTTCAACCTTTCTTTCTGCTTGCAGAAAAGAAACCTTATTTGAAGACATAAATTATGACGGAAAAGTTATAATTATTGGTGCGGGGGCAGCGGGGCTATATGCAGCATATATTTTAAAATCAAAAGGAATAGATTTTCAGATTTTAGAAGCTTCTGCAAATTATGGTGGACGTCTTGGTAAGCTAACAGGTTTTGCCAATTTTCCTATTGACACAGGTGCTCAATGGTTGCATGGTAAAAACAGTATTTTGGGCGACTTGATCACTAAGTCAAACACTAAAATCACGTTAGACGATAGTGAAACAAAATATTGGTTCAATAATCAATTAGTGAATTCTTTACCCCAAAACACCGATATTTTTGAAGGCGATGATTTGCCGGATATTTCATATAATGATTACGCTTTGCAAAAAGGATTAGGTAATGAATATAAATACATTGTAGAAAATATTGCAGGTGACCAAGGTGCAGCGGCTACTCGTCTTTCTGTATTTGGCAATAATCAAGATGAAGAAAATTGGAATTCTGGGGACAATGATTTTAAATTTCGAGAAACTTTCTTTGATTTAATTGATAAAGAAATTGCAAGTCAAGTAAAAGATAAAATTCTACTCAATACCATTGTTTCTAAAATTGATTATTCTCAATCAACAATTCAAATAACAGACAGTAATAACAATACATACAACGCAGATAAAGTAATTATTACTGTCCCAATACCAATTCTAAAATCGGCAGACATTCAATTTATTCCAACACTACCAAATGAAAAAACAACTGCATTTTCAAAAATAGGAATGGATGCAGGAATGAAAGTTTTATTAAAATTTAGCAATAAATTCTTTGACCAAAATATAATCGGTGGACCAATTTGTGCGGCTTATGCAGATGATAGCATAGGCAAAGCACAAAATGACAATGTATTGCTTGCTTTTATTATGGGCGTTCAAGCCGAATACTTAACTTCATTAGGAAGTGACACGGCTATTACAACTGCATTACTTCAAGAGTTAGACACAATGTATAACGGACAGGCAACATCGTCATTTGTTGCATCGCATGTTCAAAATTGGACAATTAATCCATTCGTTAAAGGAGCATACTCTTATAGCACAATTGGCATGGGAGATGCAAGAAAAGTTGCAACAAAACCGATAAACAAAAAACTATATTTTGCCGGTGAAGCAATGAATACAAATGGACACCATCAAACTGTTCATGGTGCAGTAGAAACTGGCTATAGAGAAGTTATAAATATTTTAAACGACATAAAAAAATGAGAGCAGTATTATTTGGGATGTTGTTTTTTACATTTAATAGCATAATAGCCCAAGAGTTTAGAACTGATATTTCTTACAAATATATGTTTGCTAATAAGTGGGATAAAGCTATTCAAACCTACAATTTTAGCAGACCATTTCTTGAAAAAAAACAACCATTGCTCATGCACGGACTAAATGCTTCAGTATCTTACATTTTTAAATCTTCTAGCAGTTTGAAACACGGAATACATATTTCGTATAACTATTTTAAAAGTTCGGCTGAGAATGAAAACTTGAAGAACATCTTAAATTTGCATTTTTTAAACTTGGGTTACATAATTCATTATGAAAACAATGAAAAAACTAAAGGACTTTACACTGACCTAATTATCTCGGCAGTATCAAGCGGACTTTTTAGAAATGTGAATGATGAACCTTTTGAATATGACGAAGCAAGAGCAAAAGCATTTGGTATTGGGGGCGACCTAAGCATCAGAGCAGGTTATTATTTAAAAATAAAAAATAAAATTTATTTATCTCCTTTCGTTCTTGTTGGTTACACACCTTATTTTTATTCACCCAATAGTGAAGCGGTAATTAATCAAACCAAAGGGCTGGTGAGTAATAATTGGACTGGAATATTTACTACACAAGTTGGTTTGACCTTTCATATTAGACAACATCAAAATGACTAACACTATTACGACTAACCGAAGAAGGGCATCCGCTAACAGCACCTACAAAAAATTGGCGGTTCAGTTGTTAAATGATCCCGATATTTATCGGGATTGTGCTTCGTATCAAGTTCAGCGGTGGCAGACAGTTTAGTGCTTCGAAATCGCCAACTTCTTGTAGCTGCAAAACGTTAGCGGTAATGCTGATTAACCTTTATGAAAAGAATTTATCTACTTTTATTAATTGCAGGACTTTTCTCTTGTAAAAACCAACAAACTTGTAATCCAAGTTCTCCAAAAAGAACACAATCAATTTATATGTCTAATTGTGGTGTAGCTAGCTATTTACATGAGATAGAGGTAAAAGGTCTGTCGCTGAAATTTGATAGTGCTACCATTATAACCTTAATAAATAATTATATCAATTCCAACTTAAGTGATACACCAATCAATATTATCGATATGTTTAGTTCAAAGCAAAATTTTGACATCGGAGAAACATTGAGTCAACCAAATGAATATTACAAAGAAAGGGTTGTTAGAGTTTATTTTGACCAAAATACGAATCATATTAAAACATTTGAGTTTTTTGATGAGGGAATAACTATTTATAAAGGGAATGTTTGGAAGCGTTAACTTACACATGGAATTCGTAATGCTGCCAATACGACCAACTAATTTTAAAATCAACCGAATTTTACTGCTTTTAAACTACATATTTCGTTATCTTTGAATTATGAAAAAATCAAGACACAAACCTCTTGACTTTGTAATTGATAAACTCACAAATTCCATTGAAAATACTTCTACTGGTGAGGTGTTTGACACGGAAATTGTGCGACTGAATCTGAAAAATATTAGCCAAATTAAGAAATCTGATTGGCAATTTGATTGGGCAAACGAGATTAAGGACAAGACTAAAGAAGTTTATAAACTCACAACTGCCAACAACCCGACAATTATTCAAGGACTCATTAGCATTGAAGATAAGCAAGACCATATTTTTATGCATCTCATTGAGAATGCAAGTTTCAATAAAAATAAAAACAAAGTTTATTTAGGCGTTCCCGGAAACTTGGTTGCTTATGCTTGTAAAGTTTCTGTTGACAAAGGTTATCAAGGATTCCTAGCTTTTGATGCCAAGACAACCTTAATAAAGCACTATCAAGAAACTCTTTACGCAACACATTTTCGTGGACTAAGAATGTTCATTGAAACGAATGCCGCATTAAGATTAATATCACAATACTTTAAATCATAAACAAAATGGGACTAATAAGAGAACCTAAAAATATTGACTTTACTGTTAAATCAAAACCATGGACTGAAGAGGAACTATTTGATTTCAGAAAATTGATGAACGAGCTGAAAGCTAAAAATGCTTCAAAAAAAATTCGCAAGAAAACAATAAAGAAAAAAATAAGCGCATAGTATTGCTGCTTGAATCTATAGCACTACTACTAACAAAGGGCTTATCGAAAGCGACCAAAGGCTTCGAATAAACTTAAGCGTATTTTCTTACCTTTGGATTTTCAATACGGCTTGTGGAAGTCGCCTTCGCAAGCCCTCAAAACGTTAACATAACCATAATGAACAAACTCATCATTACAAGTGGCCTAATTTTAATCGCACTTTCAGGGTTTACGCAAACACTTGAGCTTGACATCCATAAATACAAGCTGGCGGATTTTATAAAGATTGAAAAAAAGCAGGTGGTGAAAGACTACCAAATAAGTCAAATCATGTTTCTCAAAAAGAAGTTGCCTACGGTACTAAGGAATGAGAATAAGGCTTCTGTTTTTAGAAAGATAAATGGAAAAATAACTAACGATTCAATTGTTGACAAATGAATATAAATAAGAAATTCTTTTGCATAGATGCACACACGTGTGGCAATCCAGTAAGGGTTGTTGCAGGTGGAGGACCAATTTTAGAAGGGGAAAACATGAGTGAAAAACGCTTGTATTTTCTTGAACATTTCGATTGGATTAGAAAAGGATTAATGTATGAACCACGCGGTCACGACATGATGTCGGGCAGTATTTTATATCCCCCTGCTGATAAAGAAAATGACATAGGGATTCTGTTTATAGAAACTAGTGGTTGTTTACCTATGTGTGGTCATGGCACTATTGGAACAATTACTGTGGCAATTGAAGAGGGACTTGTGATCCCTAAAATACAAGGAATAGTTCGAGCCGAAACTCCTGCAGGTATAGTTGTTATTAGTTACAAGCAAAATGGTAAAAAAGTAGAATCAGTAAAGTTGGTAAATGTGCCATCTTTTTTACACTCTACAGGTATTTCTGCTACAAGCCCTGATTTAGGTAAACTTACTTTGGATGTTGCCTATGGTGGAAACTTTTATGCCATCATTGAACCACAAGATTCCTTTTTAGGAGTAGAAAATTATACAGCCTCAGATTTAATTCGTTTTAGTTCTCCAATAAGAAAATATTTAAATGAAAATTATTCGTTTGTACATCCGCAAAATGAATCAATAAAAGGGTTGAGTCATATACTTTGGACGGGTAAGACAATTGCCAATACATCATCGGCACGTAACGCGGTATTTTATGGAGATAAAGCCATTGATAGATCCCCCTGCGGTACAGGCACTTCCGCGCGCATGGCTCAAATGCATGCAAAAGGAAAATTAAAAACTGGAGAAGTTTTTATTCATGAAAGTTATATTGGAAGTATTTTTAATGGATGTGTTGAATCAGAAACAACAGTAGGAAAATACAAAGCAGTTATCCCAAGTATTGAGGGATGGGCAAAAGTTACTGGTTATAATACAATCCTTATTGATTCTGACGACCCTTATGCGTTTGGATTTCAAGTAATTTAAATAGGAGAGGATGAAAAAGCATACCGTAATAATTGGTGGAGGAATCATTGGTTTAAATTGTGCTTTTTATCTTTCCGAAGAAGGTTATAAAATTACTGTAATAGATAAAAAACATCCAACCGATAATTTAAATTGTTCTACAGGAAATACAGGAATGATTGTTCCAAGTCATTTTGTTCTTTTAGCTGCGCCAGGTATTAGTTAAATCAACATGGAGAACAATTGGAAATTTAAAACGTTAGAAAATCTTGAAAAAGATATTTGGCCGTCATTTCATACTGACGAAGGTTCACATTTAATTAAAACTTGCCATACTTTGCGTAAAAAGGTTGTGAATGATTTTTCGATTGAGGATTTAAGAATAATGATTGGACAAAACACAGGATTAAAATTCTTAATACCAATTGCAATAGAAATTTTGAAAGAAAATATTTTAGCTGAAGGTGATCACTACGAAGGTGATCTTTTGAATTCAGTAATATCAAGTGATAAAAACTAATGGTGTAACGAAACAAAAAATCATAAATTAGTTCGTGAGATTTTTGAAGAAAATGAAAATACCCTCAAAGATTTCCTTACAATTTGGGAAATAAAAAAAAATTGGTTTGAAACTATTAAAAAATTCAAAATTTACAATCAGTAAACGTCTGCTAACAAATACTAAAACGCATGGTTAGTTTTTCGGTAAATTGTACGTTTCTTTTTCCTAACTTTGCTCGGTTATGGAAAAAATGCTTTCCATAAGTCGCCAAGAACTCTAGTATCAGCCGTAAGGCAAAAAGACACGACAGACAATAAAACTTTACATAAAAATATGGTATCTAACCGTTGCACAATGTTAGCGAAGACCGAGTTAGAATTACTTGGACTTATTACCTTGACTGGGGGACATAACATGAAAAGTATTATCAATAATTTAAAATTAAAAAAATGAGTAATTCAAAAATGGCAATAGCCCTGATGCTATTCTTCGCAATGTATACAGCCACAAGCGTAAATGCGCAAAGCAAAAACAAGCAAACCGAAACTTTTAAAGTTTGGGGCAATTGTGGTATGTGTGAAAAAACAATAGAAAAGTCCTTAAATTTGAAAGGCATTTCAAGTGCAGAATGGAATAAAGATACAAAAATGATAACCATCGTTTTTAATCCTAAAAAAATTACCTTGGCAACAATTCACAAAAAAATTGCAAGTGTAGGTTACGACACAGAATTAGAAACCGCAAATGATGAAGTATATAATAAGCTTCACGGTTGTTGCCAATACGAAAGAAAAAATAAGTAAAATGAAAAAAATAATCATTTTGTTTTTTAGCATTGTGTTTGTTGCAAATGCGAAAGCACAAATATCTAAAGCCGAACTTATTGCTAACGGATTAACATGTTCAATGTGTAGCATGGCTACCTATAATCAGTTAAAAACTATTCCATTTTTAGATAGTATAGACACCGATGTAGAACACACGAAATTTATACTTTATTTTAATCCCGAAAAGACTTTTGATTTAAAATTGATAAAATCGAAAGTAGAAGATGCAGGGTTTTCGGTTGGGTCATTGGTGCTTTTTATGGAGTTTGATAATGTGGCAGTAGAAAATGATTTTCATTACAATGTAGGCGACATTACTTATCATTTTATGGACACAAAAAAACAAACACTCAACAATATTAGGCAAGTAAAAGTAATTGACAAAGGATTTGTAAGCGACAAGGAATATAAAAAATATTTAAAATTAGCTTCAAAATATCCTTGCTACAAAGCTGGAAAAATGGAAAACATAAAAGTTCTTTATCACTTAAAGGCAATCTAAAAATTTGAAACGAAGTTTAATACTAATTGTTTTTTCTTTTTGTCTATTTCAAGCAAAAGCACAGGAGTTGTTTTTATTGACTTATCCAGCAAGCAATGTTCCGAAAAATGCAATGGTAGTAAGAGGTATGAATTCCCTATTTCAGCGTACTGCTGATAATTCAATTAGCTATCATTTTATGCCAGAAATAATGTTTGGTATAAATAAAAAGTTTATGCTTGTAACCAATGCATTTATAAGTAACGAAAACAATAAAGTAAATTTTGAAGGGGCAAGTGTTTTAGGTCAATACCGTTTCTATTCAAACGATGAAGCAAAAAGACATTTTAGAATGGCCGTTTGGAGCAGAATAGCAGTAAACAATGCCGAAATACACCAAGAAGAAATAGAATTAAATGGACATAATTCTGGCATACGATTAGGGCTTACAGGAACGCAACTTTTGCATAAAACAGCATTAAGTAGCACAGTATCCTATCAAAAAGCACTTAGTAATTTTAGCAATGGATTTCCACAGAATTATTCAACCGATGCAGTAGATTATACATTTTCTATTGGACAATTAATGTTGCCTAAACAATACAAAAATTTCATTCAAACAAATGTAAACTTAATGGTAGAAATGTTGGGACAGAATCATTTGGAAAATGGTAAATCATTTTTAGACATTGCTCCAGTAATACAATTCATTATTAAAAGCAAAGCAAGACTAGACATTGCCTACAGACGACAATTATACAGCACAATGTATAGAACACAACCAAACGGAATAATTATAAATTTTCAATACAATATATTTAATATCGTAAATAAAAAATAAAATAACAACGCTGAAATATGCCCAACAACTATCAGCGTGCAAGCGCCATAACCCTGCCACAGGGGCAACACAGGGTTACAATCGCCTGCACACAAACCGTTAGCGGTCATAAAAAAATAGCTCAACACTAAAATAAAAAAAATGAAAATAATAACAATCATCCTTGCAGTCATCTTAATAGCGTTTACAGTTGTCCAACTTTATTTTATACGTGGACAAAGAAATATTGAAACATACCCTTATGTAGTCAAAATAAAATACGACCAATTTGAAATAAGACGTTATGAAGCTACTTTATTTACATCAGTCAAACTTCCCACAAAAGGATATAAAAAATCTTCAAGTAAAGGCTTCTCTATTTTAGCGGGATATATTTTTGGAGATAATGAAAGGCATGAAAAAATAGCGATGACTTCCCCAGTATCAATGTCATTAGAGGATTCGATGACGATGATGTTTATGGTACCTAAGCAATTCAATATGGACCTACTTCCTAAGCCTAATCAATCAGGTATAGTATTTAAGGAAGAGCCTGCAAAACTCCTTGCTGCCATAAGGTTTAACGGCTGGGCGAATGATACTAAAATAGAAAAGTACAAGCAGCATTTAAAAGCGGCTTTAGATGCTCAAGGTATTAAGTATTCTAATCAATTTTATTTTTTTGGATACAATGCTCCTTACGAAGTTTTTAATCGGAAAAATGAAGTTTTAGTTGAATTGCTAAATGACCAAGAACGCCAATAATAGTAACTTGAAAATTAATGCTACTTTTCATCGTCTAAATATTAGCTGTCAGATCAAAACAGACATCAATAAAAAAGAAAAATGAATATAACAATTATAGGAGCCTCGGCTGGAATAGGATTAGAAACAGTAAAAAGAGGATTAAACAGAAATCATTCGATAACGACCCTTTCCCGATCCGAAATTGAAATAGAAGAGAATAAATCGTTAAAAATGATTGTTGGCAATGCCACTAATAAAGCCGACCTAATACATTCAATCCAAAACGCAGAGGCTCTAATTATTACATTGGGGACTGGTAAGAACATGAAAGCTACGACTCTTTTTTCAGATTTTGCAAAATTAATTGTGGAAATAGATAGGGAGAACAAAATAGATATTCCATTTATTTTTGTTACCGGATTTGGAGCTGGTGAAAGTAAAAATTATGTCTCTTGGCTTGTAAAAATGTTTTTAAAGTTTATGTTAAAAGACGTTTATGCTGACAAAACTAAAATGGAAGAAATGATAACCAATTCAGATCTGAATTGGACAGTTGTGAGGCCAGGAAGGTTATTAGACAAGGAATTGACAGAGAAATACCGAATTGAAAACAAATTATTCAAAGGTATTAATATAGGCGAAATTAATAGAGCTGACGTAGCAGACTTTTTAATAAAACAAGCAGAAAAACAAACTGAATTAAAAAAGTACATTGCTATTTCCGAAAAATAGGAACCCAATATGAATCAATTGACGTCTAAACTTGCGCTCTATTCAAGATTTTGGATACTTTTTATTGGTTTGAATTCCAATTTGACTGCGAATGCTCAGCCTTTCGTTAACCTTGAATCAGGCGCATTTTATACAGGTATTAATACTATTCGCAACGGCAGTAATGGAACTTTATTTTCGCTAAAAAATGATTTTCAAACGCCAGTAAGTCCATTTTTGAGATTGCGCGTTGGTTATTTATTAAATGGAAAAAATCATTTTTCATTTCTTTATGCTCCCTTAAAAATTGTAGAAACGGGGACATTAGAAAAGGATCTACTATTTGATGGAAAAAACTTTAAAGCTAACCTACCTATAGAAGTTGTATACAAGTTTAATTCTTATCGCTTTACCTATAATAGAAGAATCATAAATAAAGACAATTTTAAATTTGGCATTGGTTTGTCTGCAAAAATTAGAGATGCTGGGGCATCATTGAAGAATCGAGCGTTTTTAAGTGAAAATTTCAGTATTGGTTTCGCTCCTCTTATCAACCTAATAGCCAATTGGGATATATCTCAAAAAGTGGGTGTTAATTTTTTTGGAGAAGGTTTGGCCGCAAGTAAAGGCAGAGCAATTGACCTTTCAATATCTGGAAGATATAGTTTAACTAAAAACCTACAAGGAAATCTTGGCTACAGACTGCTTGAAGGTGGCGCAAACGGAACGAATCGCTATAATTTTATTCAACTTCATTTTATCTTTGTGAGTTTAAACTACGCGTTCAACAAAAACAATCAATAACCATAAGTACTGAATTTTAGTGGTTAAATTTTTATTCGAAATAATTATATTTGAACGTTTTACAACAAAACATATTTGCATTGCCCTTATGGATACTGCGCATAGCAAAACCGTTAGATAATTATTTTTTTTCGGCAATGAATTTATAAGAAAATAAATGAATATCAGAAGATTTAAAAAAGAAGATGCTACTTGTGTTTCAGAAGTCATTTGGACAGCTTTAGACATAAATAATAGTAAAGACTATGGACAGGATGTTTTGTTGACCATGAAAAAAGAATATACTTCAAAACATATTTGTTTATTATCTAAATCAAGAATTTTTCTTGTTGCGGAATATGATGGTAAAATTGCCGGTGTTGGAGGAATTGAAGGGGATATTATTTGTAGCGTTTTTGTTGATCCTAATAAACAAGGAAATGGTATCGGAAAACTCATTATGGAAGCATTAGAAGCTCTTGCGAAGAAAAAAAAATATGACTTCGTGTTTCTTCATTCAAGTTTAACAGCAGAATCTTTTTATGCTAAAATTGGTTATTGTGTTGAAAAATGTATTGCTGATCCTATCTATGGAGAGAATATTTTGATGAAAAAACTATTATAAAAGAGGCGCTTAAATAATCTATTGCTTTCCTGTAAATATCAAAACAAAAATTCATCGCATAAAAGGAAAGACATAAAAATTTTTAATTTGTTTAATTATTGTCACAAAAAAACAATCATCTAAAACAGGTTATCCAAAATTACTTCTTTAGGTTCGTAGCCGCTCAATAACAATAAAATTATTTTTTAAAACCATACCTACTTATAAATACAATGATTAAAGTACAAAAGCCAAACGTCAACAAGTTAAAAAAAGTACTAGGCGTTGCCTTTGGCATATCGATAGTTGTTGGTGGTACAATTGGTGCTGGCATTCTTCGCACACCTGCAAGTATTGCGGCTCTTTTACCAAATAAGACGCTGATACTTTTTTGCTGGCTTTTAACCGGTTTGTATATTTTGTTATCTGCTAGTTCTTATGCTGAGTTAACAACAATGTTGCCCAAAGCCGGAGGCGCTTTCAATTATATTAAAAGAGCTTTCGGTGCCTATGCAGGTTTTGTTTCCGGCTGGTTTGATTATATTCTGAATATCATTGCGCCCGCATTTTTTTGCGTTATTTTAGGAGAATACAGTGCACTACTTTTTCCTCATTTTAAAGACTATTCTACAATAATTGCCCTTTTCTTTTTAACGTTATTTACACTGCTTCATTTGCCAGGTGTAAAAATTGGAAGCATCACACAACAAGTCACCAGTGCTTTAAAAATTATTTTGTTGTTCACGCTTATTATCGGTTGTTTTTTTGCACAGCCGGTCAAAAGTGAAACATTAGCTGCTGTAGAATCCCATATGACCGGCGGCGGACTATTGATTGCTTTTTTTAAGGCTATGCAATTAATTTTGAGTACTTATGATGGATGGACGTCTGTTTCATTTTTTGCAGAAGAGGATAACAATCCTGGAAAGAATATTCCTAAATCTTATTTTATTGGCGCATTGACAATTACTGTTCTGTATGTATTAATAAATGCAGCTATCTTATATGTTCTTCCGATTAACACGATCGCGCAATCGCCATTAGCCGCTTCCGCTGCAGCCGCAGTTGCTTTTGGCAGTTGGGGTTTCACTTTTATTAATATTGCTGCTGTATTTATTGTTCTTAGTATTCTAAATGCCTACATGATGATTCCTAGTCGGATACTTTTTGGTCTGAGCAGGGAAGGCTTTTTTGTACCTCAAGGAATGAATGTTAATAAAGGGGGAACTCCTTATTTTGCTTTACTTATTTGCTATGGGTTATCGTTCTTTCTTATTGTTACAAATTCCTATGAACAGCTGTTTGCTTTAGGAGCTGTTATGTTAACTGTTGTAACTGCTTTTTCATTTGCATCACTTCTTCAATTGCGAAAAAAAGAGCCCAATCTATACCGTCCGTTCAAAGTATGGGGATATCCCTATATGACTATTCTTGCGCTTGTAATTACTATAGTATTATTCATTGGATTTGCTATTAGCGATTACAGAAGTTTAATCATTGTATCGGTTATTTTTGTTTCGACTTATCCATTTTATAAATTAGTAACTAAAGCATATAAAGTTAAAATCGAAGACCAAGAGACATTGGAATAATCAACATAAAAATTATAATTAATAGCTATGCAAGTGGTGCAATGGCGGGCTCAGCAATAGATTAAATAGTTGTGATATCTTGTCAGTTCATGTTTCTAAACCGATACTTCTTTAAGCCCTGAAACGTTAGCGGTCATATTCAAAACTTCTTGATTGAAAAATTGTTTATATTATTGCCTACATAAAACTGAACCTTCGTATAATTGTACAATGAAAAGACCATTGGTATTCCCATCAACTGAAAAAGAAGATAAAGATTTCCAAAATTTAATTACGTTTTTTAATGAAACATTGGGATTTTGCCCGAATAGTGTCAAAACGATGTACCATCGACCTTCAATAGCCTATGCCTTTATTGAACTTAATAAGGCTGTTATGGAAAATAAGGGACATGTCACTAGTTCACTAAAAAGACTTATTGGATACATTAGCAGCAATGCTGCAGGTTGCAGATACTGTCAGGCTCACACCATTAGGGCAGCAGAAAGATATGGTGCAGAATCAGAAAAAATGAATAATATTTGGGCATTCAGAACGCATAATGCATTTACAGAATCTGAGAAAGTCGCGCTAGAATTTGCGCTTGCAAGTTCGACTATTCCGAATTCAGTAGATGATAGGATTGCGGAGAATCTGAGATTGCATTGGAATGATGGTGACATTGTAGAGATTCTTGGAGTAATCGCTCTTTTTGGGTATTTAAACAGATGGAATGACTCTATGGGAACAGAGCTTGAAAAAGAAGCAATAGCGTCTGGCGAAAAACACTTAAAACAAAAAGATTGGACTGCGGGTAAACATCAATATTAGTTTTAAATAACATATTTTTTGCATCAAGCGTGGTGATATATTTACTTACCGCTTTGTACTACCAAAAAACAAAAATGTTAGTACTTGAAATATTTAGTTAATTTGCCAAAATATTTAGATACCAAAAGCCACTTAAATGAACGGGCGAAATAGAAAATCCAACCGCGTAAAACAATCATGAAAAATCAAATGAAAAAACCTGCAAATTTTATTCTGCTAATAATTTCCCTTTTGCTCTTTCAAATTCACGGCATGGGACAAAGTGCTGAATGTGCTACTGATTACATTCATAATAACCTAATGCAAACCGATTCTGATTATCGGAAGCAGATCAATCTCCTTGAATCGCAAGTTGAGGCTAATGTTCAAAGTCACAAGAATAGAATAACAAGATCTAAAATTTACAACATTCCAGTTGTTGTGCATGTTATTCATTTAGGAGAGCTGATTGCGACAGGTACCAATATTTCAGATCTTCAAATTCAACAAGCGATTGCAGGACTTAATACACGTTTTAGAAATGTAAACGGTTTAGGCGTTGATATTGAATTGGAATTTTGCCTAGCAAGTAAAGATCCAAACGGTAATTCAACGAATGGCATTAACAGGGTTAATGGTTCAAGTGTTCTAAATTATTCAGCAAATGGGATAAAACCAACAGGTAATACGTGTAACGGAGCAGTTGAAACCGCCATAAAAGACTTAAGCAGGTGGCCTGTTTCTGACTATTACAATATTTGGGTAGTTAGCGAAATATGTAATGGTGGATTTGTTGGATATGCATCTTATCCAGTTGGGGGACTTTATGATGGATTAGTGATTGTTTCCACCTCTATGACAAGTAATAGTGGAACCTTACCTCATGAAGTTGGTCATGGTTTTTTCCTTTACCATACCTTCAATGGTGATGGTGGCAATGTTTCTTGTCCAATAGACACTAATTGCCTTATAAATGGAGATCGTCTATGCGATACGCCACCTCATAAACAAGGCGATTGCGGCACAACTAATCCATGTACTTCGGCTGGTGTATGGGACAACAGCCGATATAATTATATGGCTTATTGCCCAATCGTAAACAGATTTACAAAAGGGCAGAAAGATAGAATTGCAGCTACAGCCATTGCTGGGCCCAGAGCTAGTTTACTAACTTCTATTGGTTGTGGGGCTTTAGGAATTAATGAAATAAGTAGTCATAAGATATTTTCTATTTTTCCGAATCCTGCTCAAAGTGCAATCAATTTAAAAGCAGATATAACGCTTTTAGGCTCAGCTTATGTGGTTTATGACAATACAGGTAAAATAATTTTAAAAGGCACCATAACTTCAGAGATCACAAACATTGAATTAGGCAATTTATCGGGAGGTATTTATTTGTTTAGTGTGGGAGAGAATTTGAAACAGACGTATAGAGTTATAAAAGAATAAAACCAAGTTACCAAATAAACGGAGTATTTGATATTAAATACAATACCTCCTAAACTGAGTGCAGACTATACGCCAAACAGTCAATAGCTTAGATCTTATTTCAGTCAATCGATAAATTTCTAAATAGAAATTTTTATCTTTGTGCGAAAATTGCGCGTGCGATAAAATTATGTTGAAACAAGTGAAAGTATCCGTGTTAATGACTGTTTTTAACACCAATTTATTGTACACAAAAAGAGCGATTGATTCGGTGTTAGATCAAGATTTTCAAGATTTTGAGTTGATTATTATTGACGATGGTAGCAAGGAAAATAACCGAGAATCGTTAATGGATTATGTGGAGAAATACGAGGACAAAATCAGCTACATTCGCCATAGCAATCGCGGCCAATCTGAATCAGTTAACCGCGGCGTTTTGTATAGCTTGGGTGAATACATTACCATTATTGACAGCGACGACGAATACAAACCGAACCATTTGAGCACTTGCTTACGGGAAATCAATGAGTTGGACTTAATTTGCTCAACCACAGAAACAATAGTTGATAGCGATAACGACTATTATGTGCCCGATAAAAACGATCTAACAAAACTGATACACTTAGATGAAGTCATTTTGTTTGGCACCTTATTCGGACGGAAAAAAGTATTTAACAGCATTGATTTTAAAACTGGGTTCGCAGCTGATGCCGATTTTTACGAACAAGCAACCAAACTATTTCGTGTAAAAAAACTAGACTTGCGTACCTATGTTTATCACAGAAATATTCCGAATAGTATTTGTGCAACCATCAAAAAAGCTAATTTGATCAATGCTTAAACATGGCTGTTGAAACGCCTCTATTTCCGCCCAATACAAATTTAGTAATGGCCTGTCATATCACAGGCGTGCATGATGTAAATCGCAATACAACGCTTGCCAATGATACGCGCCAATTGGTTAAAGATTGGGCCGAATCTATTACAGCAGCGAATTTAAAGGGTATTATTTTTCACAATAATTTCTCCGAAGAAACCTGTAAATCGTTCGATAACAAAGCGATTTCGTTCATTAAAATTATTTACGACCCCCTATTCAATCCCAACGTATTTCGTTATTTTGTGTATAGGCATTTTTTACAGCATCACATCCAACAGATCAACGGTATTTTTATGACCGATGTTACCGATGTTGTGCTCGTTAACAATCCATTTACGGACCCTCTTTTTATTGAAAATCCATCTGCACTTTTTTGTGGCGATGAGCCCAAATCGCTGAATAACGATTGGATGATCGCTCATGCTGAAAATTTAAGAAAAAACATACCAGATTATGCAGCATACGAAAGCACCTTTGGAGCAGAGACCTTGCTGAACTGCGGAATTATTGGAGGTTCCGCTTTCTTGCTTTTTGATTTTTTACAACAACTTTGTATGATTCACCAACAGGCTAATCGCGAAAATAAAACCGCATATACCGGCGACATGGGCGCATTCAATTATTTGGCACGTACACAATTTAACAATCAACTTATACATGGAGCACCTGTCAATACGGTTTTTAAACTGTATGAAAATGAACGAAACGATTGCTGGTTCAGACATAAATAACTGTATATCATGCATGCCAAACTCTAGCTTCTATAAAGCATTCAAGAAACTGCCTGAATAGTTGAAAATAATTTTATTTGTTTTAAAATTAGACCTCTGCAGTATATTAACTTTTACGTGTGCGTTTTTTAAATACCACTCTATAAAAAGGAACAATAAGTGCTTTGTTTACTAACTTACAAAAGAATACTGAAAAAATCCAAAAACGATGACAGATAAAACTAACCCAATTAAAAAGATGTTATAGGAATATTTAAGTAGGAGATATTTTCTTGTTAGCACCTTTCCCTGTCCGTAGAAATCTGCCAAAATACTGCGATAAAGGTAGTCATCATCTTTTAAAATGGTCAACATGGAATCTTCAAAATCCTGAAGAGAAAGACTTGTAAAATTTCCGAAAAAGAAGAGGGTGGATTTTTTATTGTCCAAATCTTCCTGTGATACAATTCCTTTTTTAAAATTAGGACGCGTAGCTAAGACCGCAAAAACAGTCGTTAAGAGTGAAGTCGTTACGAACATGATGATTGGAGCGAACAAATTTTGCCAATATTCAATATTTCTAGCAGATGAACCTATCACCAATGAAAGGACTACCGTGTTAATGGAAATCATAATATTCGCCTTATTATCTGCTAGCACATTATGCTGGTTGAGGTTGTTAGATACCACTCGGAAAAAAGAACTAATACCCGTGTCATGGAATTCCTGCAATGGAATTTTTGAAAAATCTTCGTAATTGGTATGTCTTGGCATTTCGTTGTTATTTACTAACTGCAAAAATAGACACAAAATGAATTCAAGCACATTAAATACCTAGAGTTAACAATTTAATAACCTAAGCAAAGTAATCTAAAATACTTGAAACGTTTAGAAGAATAGGCCCTACCTATTAACTCGTAGAGTGGCGATTGCTATTTTTTAGTTTGGGAAACTGTGTGCTTCCATCTAAATTTGTTCCAAGCAGAAAACTGATAAGCGCGAAAACCGCTAATAAAGATCTACCCTGCCGTTATTGAAGAACAACACATCACGATTCAATAACGGACAAATAATATAAACCATCCAAGCATAAAATTATTCAAATATCCAAATAAATGAAACATCTCTTTTTCATCATTGCATTATTCATTGTGTGCAGTGCGAATGCACAACAAAATTTAATTCAATATGTAAAACCCATGATTGGCACAGAAAAAATGGGACATACTTATCCTGGAGCAACCGTGCCATTTGGCGCAATGCAATTGAGCCCAGAAACGGATACAATTCCTTATGAATTAAATGGGAAATACAACGGTGATGTCTATAAATATTGTGCAGGCTATAAATATGAAGATAAAACCATTGTTGGTTTCAGTCATACACATTTGAGCGGAACAGGTCATTCTGACCTCGGTGATTTTTTAATAATGCCCTCACAAGGAATCCTTCAATTAAACCCGGGCACCGCATCAGATCCTAAAAGTGGGTATCGTTCTGCATTTTCTCATATCAATGAAATATCAGAGGCCGGTTATTATAGCGTAAAATTAGATGATGATGATATTATTGCCGAAATGACCGCCACAACAAGGGTTGGGATGCATCAATACACATTCAACAAATTGGATAAAAGTCATATTATACTTGATTTGATGTCTGGCATTTACAATTATAATGAGAAAAACGTTTGGACTTTTGTAAGAGTTATTAACGATACAATGATCACCGGTTATAGACAAACAAATGGTTGGGCAAGAACCAGAACAGTATATTTTGCGATGACATTTTCGAAACCTTTTGTTAATTATGGGCAACAAAATTATGATGATAAACATGCCTACAGAGGTTTTTGGCGCAAATTCGATCAGTCTAGAAACTTTCCGGAAATAGCAGGTGAAAAAATAAGAATGTATTTTGATTTTAAAACAACAGAAGGTGAAAAAATAAAAATAAAATTTGCTTTATCATCTGTAAGCCAAGACAATGCTTTAGAGAATATGCAGGCAGAAATGAAGGATTGGAATTTTGAAAAAGTAAAAGCAAACGCCCAAAAATTATGGAATGCAGAACTAAATAAAATTTCGATAGATGCCCCTGAAGATACGAAGATCAATTTTTATACTGCCTTATACCATACTTTCATTAACCCAACTACTTATACTGATGTAAACAATGAATACAAAGGTTTAGATCAAAATACACATGTTGCCAATGGATTTGTCAATTACAGTACTTTCTCCTTGTGGGATACTTATCGTGCATTGCATCCTTTGTTTAATATCATTCAACCTTCGCGTAACAGCGACATGATAAAGTCAATGATTGCGCATTACCATCAAAGCACACTTCACATGTTGCCCATTTGGTCGCATTATTCAAACGACAATTGGTGTATGAGCGGCTATCACAGTGTTTCTGTCATTGCAGATGCCATTGTAAAAGAAACCTATTTGGGAGATGCAAATGAAGCCTTAAACGCTTGTATAGAAACTGCAAATCAACGTAATTATGAAGGTATTGGTGATTACATAGACTCAGGATTTATTCCTTCAGAGAAAAGCAATATTTCAGTTTCAAACACCTTAGAATATGCTTATGATGATTGGTGTATAGCACAAATAGCCAAGAAATTAAACCGTCAGGATGTCTATGAAACTTTTATTAAACGGTCTGCCAATTGGCAAAATAATTACAACCCTTCCAATAAATTCATGCAGGGGAAAAAAGCAGATGGCACTTTTAAAACGGATTTTAATCCACTTGCAACAAATGATCAAGGTTTCATAGAAGGCAACAGCTGGAACTTTAGCTTTTTTGTACCACACAATCCAGCAGCACTAATCGAAAAAATGGATGGCAAAAACAAATTCGCTTTACGTTTAGATACATTATTTTCTATGCGTTTACCCGATGCGTTTTTTAAAGAAACTGAAGATATTACCAAAGAAGGCATCATAGGCGGATATGTGCATGGCAATGAGCCAGCCCATCATGTACCCTATTTATACAACTGGACTCATCAACCATGGAAAACCCAATTTCAAGTGAGAAGAATTATGGAAATGCAGTATAAACCAACACCCGATGGCCTAGGCGGCAATGATGATTGCGGCCAAATGAGTGCTTGGTATATTTTTTCTGCATTAGGATTTTATCCGGTCGCTCCGGGGTCTAATGTGTATGCAATTGGGTCACCATCCATAAACAACGCCCTATTAAAATTAGAAAACGGCAACACTTTTACAATTGAGGTAAAGAACCAAAACAGTAAGAATATATATATTCAAAAAATGCTATTAAATGGTAAACCATTATCGGTGTATTTTATAAATCACGACGAGATAATGAAAGGCGGAAATTTAATTTTTATGATGGGAAATTCACCCAAAAAATAAGTTCTAAATTTTGGAAGTTAAAACAGAATGGGTGAATTTACAGTTCGCATTTTTTAACTAAAATTGGCAGGCGGTGTGGTTGATCAAACTTTTTTGTGCATCCGATAGACCATTTTAGTTCGGCGACAGTGTGTGCTTTACAGCCAATTCCTTTAGCCCCGGTATTTAGAGGCAATAGTTAAGAAAGTCTATGTCTAAGAACAATTACATCAAAAAAATGACGTCACAAAAAAAGTTTGTTAGAAGTATTACTAACGATTGAACATAAGTACTCATTATTATTGTATTTTACACCACTAAATAAATAGGCTGCACATTAATGAATGAAACAGATAAAAATAAAAAAGGAATATGGTCAGTCATAATGGCTTCATCCGCAGGGACGCTTATTGAGTGGTATGACTTTTACATTTTTGGAAGCTTGGCGCTGGTTATTTCAACTAAATTTTTTCCTCAGGAAAATCCTTCAGTGGCATTTCTTTCAACTTTAGCAACGTTTGCTGCTGGATTTGTTGTAAGGCCTTTTGGCGCAATGTTTTTTGGACGCCTTGGCGATATAATTGGAAGAAAATATACGTTTATGGTGAGCCTTTTATTGATGGGCGGCTCTACTTTTTTGATTGGCTGTATCCCCGATTACAAAACAATTGGATTTTTTGCACCTCTTTTGGTCTTGATTTTACGTTTATTGCAAGGTCTTGCCCTAGGTGGGGAATATGGTGGCGCGGCTGTATACGTCGCAGAACATGCCCCAAAAAATCAAAGAGGTTACTGGACCTCCTGGATTCAAACAACAGCTACAGCAGGTTTATTCGTTTCCTTAATAGTTATTTTAATTACGCGTTCCGTTTTAGGCACAGAAGAATTTGACAATTGGGGTTGGAGAGTTCCATTTTTGGGTTCCATTTTAATGGTAATTGTTTCCTATTTTATACGAAAAAATATGGACGAATCTCCGGTTTTTACAAAAATAAAAGCGGAAGGGAAAACTTCTAAAAATCCTTTAAAAGAAAGTTTCGGAAATATATATAATTTCAAATTTGTATTGTTGGCCCTATTTGGTGCTGTTATGGGGCAAGGGGTTATTTGGTATACTGGGCAATTTTATGCCATGAGTTTTATTGGCAAAGTATGTGCTGTCGAAAGCCACCAAACAGAAATGCTGATGGCCATTGCTTTATTAATGGGGACCCCATTTTTTATTGTATTTGGAGGCTTGTCGGACAGAGTTGGTAGAAAAAAAATTATGATGTTAGGTATGTTAATGGCCCTATTATTATACCGGCCTATTTACAGGCAAATGTACAAAACAATAGATTGCACAGGCAAAACCGAGGTTATTGAAAAAGCTAGCTATGAAATTAATAAAAAAATAGTGGCCAATACAATCTGCGATTCTTTAACAACAACAAGCACACATAAAGAATACAGCGATGGAACACAAATAAACATTACCTGTAAAACCACAAATTATTCCGATAAAAACAAGAAGCCCTTGGTGGTTGAAAAAAAATCAATTCTATTAAACACTCAAAATTATTGGATCATTATCCTACTTGTTTTTGTACAAATACTTTTTGTTACAATGGTCTATGGACCTATGGCAGCATTTTTGGTTGAAATGTTTCCAGCAAAAATAAGATATACCTCGTTGTCGCTGCCTTATCATATTGGCAATGGGATATTCGGCGGCTTACTACCAATTGTTGCAACCTATTTGGTAAGTACTGCAAAAATCAACAATAATCCTGAATGGTATTTGCAAGGCTTGTGGTATCCAATTTTGATTGCCGGTATATGCTTTGTAATTGGTGTTTTATATTTAGATAAAAATGACAATAAAATCGAAGAGTAATTCAAAAAAATATGAAAAATATTAAAAGATACTTGGGCCTATTTTGGATTCTATTAGGTTTGACAATGGGCTATTTTAACGTTATGGAATTTGGCCTTCCTAAATTACAATCTGGAAAATCAGAAGACCTTGTTTTTGGTATCATCAATTTATTTATTCTTACCCCAATAATTATAGGAGGATTGGTTACTTTCGGATACTATGTAATAACTGGTAAATATGAAGAAAAAATAAAATAGTGAAAAGCAAACAATGTTGATTGTAAATGTCTACTGCAATCCATTAAAAGTAGCACCTTAACTCAATCTAATTATGCCCCCAATTCGAATAAATATTTACTGCTTTTTAAATAAATATCACTTCGGTTTTTGGGTGTTTGTTTTCTATGACAACATTACTAAAGGCGCTTAAGGTTATATACAATGCTTTTAAACCGCACTATAAAATCTAATCTTTTGTTATATTTGAACCCTATGAACAAGTGTTTAAACCTGTTTCTTGTATTGCTCTTCCTATATTCGTGCAACGCTAAGCCGGAAATAGAGACCGCCAACAAAGCAACTATCCAAGACAGCCTTGCGCCATTACAGGTAACCGTAATCGCCCACTTGCCTAGCAGCCTGCAACCCAAAAGCATTGCTTTAGAAAGCATGCCAAAACCCTTAACCGTAACAATTCCCAACCAGGTTGGCGGTTCTTATTCCATTAAAAACGAAAAAGGCGATGTAAAAAAAATAAACCTGACACCTCCAATATATAAAGCGCTTGCGGTCTTACAAAACGAAAAGGGAGAAACTGTTTTAGATGCCGAAGGCAAGCCATTTATAATGGGCGATGGTGGTAAATCTAATTTCACAAACTTTACAACGGATAATGGTCTTGCCTTGGATGCCATTGGTTCTTCTAAACTAGATAAGGCCGGAAACCTTTGGTTTGGTACTTTAGGCGGAGGGGTCTCAAAATATGATGGGAAATCCTTTACCAATTTTACGACTGCTCAGGGGCTGGTCAATAATAATGTTAGGAGTATCACCGAGGATAAATCCGGAAATATTTGGATTGGCACCGGTGGTGGGGTATCGAAATATGATGGAAAATCATTTACCAATTATACCACTGCTCATGGGCTGGTCAATAATTCTGTTTGGAGCATCATCGAAGATAAAATCGGAAACATTTGGTTCGGCACATGGGGCGGAATATCAAAATATGATGGAAATCGTATAGAAACCATTCAACAGGGAGAGAATGTTCCTTTAAGGGATCAACAAGACCTTAAAAAAGATAAAAATGGACACCTTGTTAAATCCTTTACCAGTTTTACGACTGCTCAGGGTCTAACCAACAATAGTGTTAATTGGATCACCGAGGATAAATCCGGAAACCTTTGGTTCGGTACTTATGGCGGAGGGGTCTCAAAATATGATGGGAAATCCTTTATTAATTTTACAACTGCTCAGGGTTTGGCCAATAATGTAGTATGGGGCATCGCCGAAGATAAAACCGGAAACCTTTGGTTCGGCACAGATGGCGGCGGGGTCAGCCGTTATGATGGTAAATCCTTTACAACCTTTAATACCGCTCAGGGGCTTGCCAATAATATCGTTTGGAGCATCGCCGTAGATAAAATTGGAAACCTTTGGTTTGGCACAGATGGCGGTGGAGTCAGCCGTTATGACGGTAAATCCTTTGCCAGTTTTACCACCTCTCAAGGGCTTGCCAATAATATCGTTTACACCATCATCGAAGATAAGACGGGAAACCTTTGGTTTGGCACTTTAGGCGGCGGGGTCTCAAAATATGATGGTAAATCCTTTACTAGTTTTACTACTTCTCAAGGTCTGGCAAATAATAGTGTATATAGCATCACCGAGGATAAATCCAAAAATCTTTGGTTTGGCACCGGAAGCGGTGTTTCAAAATATGATGGTAAATCCTTTACCAACTTTACGATTGCTCAAGGTCTGGCAAATAACAATGTTAATTGTATCACCGAGGATAAATTTGGAAACCTTTGGTTAGGTACTTATGGCGGAGGGGTCTCAAAATATGATGGAAAATCCTTTGCCAATTTTACGACTGCTCAGGGTCTAGCCAATAATAATGTTCATTGCATCACAGAGGATAAATCTGGAAATCTTTGGTTCGGCACTTTTGGTGGAGGGGTCTCAAAATATGATATTAAAACCTTTACCAATTTTACCACTGCTCAGGGTCTGGCAAATAATAATATCAATTGCATCACTTTGGATGGATCTGGAAACCTTTGGTTCGGCACATTTGGCGGCGGAGTGTCAAAATATGATGGGAAATCCTTTACCAATTTTACGACTGCTCAAGGCCTGGTCAATAATAATGTTCATTGCATCACCGAGGATAAATCCGGAAACCTTTGGTTCGGAACAGGGGATGGAATAAGCATATTGACTGTAGATATGTTGAAGGAAAAGTTAGACGAGAAACATGTCCTAAGTGGAATCGAAGGAAAGGGCAAAGGCAACATTTCAGAAAAAATATTTAAGCGTTTTCAAATAGCAGATGGATTACCTGATAATTTTGTAACCAATATTACTAAATTGCCCAATGGTAAAATGGCAGTATTCACAAACTTAGGCATTACCTTTTTTAAGGTGTCCAAAGATTTTACAAAACTTACCGATTTAGAAATTTACAACGCCACTACCGGGTATCCGTTGAAAGATGTGAATGGCATGTTACGAGGAGATATAGGAGCGCGAGCTGCTTTGTCCCATGCATTATTTGAATCGGGAACAATTGCGCCAAACGAAATAAGAAGATTAGAGGAAATGAACTGCATGTTATTAGACAACAAAGGCATTATATGGGCAGGCGCTGGCTCTGAAAAAACAGCTTTGGTGCGGTTTGATTACATGGCATTACAGAAGAATATTGAACCACCTAATTTGGTTATACAATCTGTAAAGGTAAAGAATGAAAATATTTGTTGGTATAATCTGCAATCAAAGGGCGTAATCAAAAACTATCAAGACAGTGCGTCAACCTTATTGCAGGAATTTTTTGCTTATGGCAAAACCCTTTCCACATCACAAAACGATCTATTGTTAAACCGTTTTGGGAATATTCAATTTAATGGCATTACTAAATTTTATCCATTGCCTGACAATTTGATTCTGCCTTACGAGCACAACCAAATAGCCTTTGAATTTACTGCCATTGAAACGGGAAGACCTTTTTTGGTAAAATACCAATACATCCTAGAAGGGTACGACAAAGATTGGAGTCCCATTACAAGCCAAAGTAACGCAAACTTTGGCAATATAAAAGAAGGAAAGTATACCTTTAAAGTCAAGGCACAGGGGGCCAACGGGGTTTGGAGTAACCCTATAACGTATACTTTTAAAGTAGTACCTCCCTATTACCGCGCCTGGTGGGCTTATTTGATTTATTTTATATTGTTTTTAGGCGCCTTGAGAATTTTCAGTAAATTGAGGGAAAGGCATCTGAACGCGCAGAAAGAAAAGCTGGAAAAGAAGGTGGAGGATAGAACAGCTGAGGTTGAAAAACAGAAAGAAGAATTGGTTCAAAAGAACATTGTTATAGAAAATGAGAAAAATGAAGCGGATAGGCAAAGACAACGCAGCGATTCATTGCTTCTGAATATCCTACCTGAAGAAGTGGCGGAAGAACTCAAACATAAAGGCAGTGCCGAGGCCAAGCAATTTAATGAAGTGACGGTTTTATTTACCGATTTTAAAGATTTTACCCAATTATCAGAGAAAATGACGGCGAAGGAATTAGTTGCAGAAATTCATACCTGTTTTATGGCCTTCGACAACATCATTGAAAAGTATGGGGTAGAGAAGATAAAGACCATTGGCGACAGCTATATGTGCGCTGGTGGCTTGCCAGTAGCAAATAAGACCCATGCAGTGGATGTGGTGAGTGCAGCTTTGGATATACAACAGTTCGTTAATAGCCGGTTGGCTGAAAAGACTGCCTCTGGCAAGGAACATTTCCAGGTGCGAATTGGAATCCATACTGGTTCTGTAGTGGCAGGCATAGTTGGCATCAAGAAATTTGCCTATGACATTTGGGGTGATACAGTAAATACCGCAAGCAGAATGGAGAGCAACAGTGAAGCTGGACAGGTAAATATAAGCAGCGCAACCTATGAATTGGTGAAAGATAAGTTCAAATGTAATCACAGAGGGAAAATACAAGTAAAAGGAAAAGGAGAACTGCATATGTATTTTGTGGAAGGCAGAATTTGAAGAAAGGTCATTGTATAACAGCAGACAATTAATTGTGATGCTTTTTTTTGGTTAGGAAATCTCGATGTTCCAATTACTTTTGTGCAGGCTTGACAGTTTTGTGGCTTGGATTCGGAAAGCTTTAGGGAGGCCAACCACTTATAGATGCCAAACGTTAAAAGCAAGAGTGAAGATTAAATGCGCTATGATGATAACAGAGCTTAAAGTTGATAAAAAATGATAATTAACAAAGAACAGAGATGGAAGAAGTAACTGACAACGGCCGATTAGAAACTATTGCCAAGCAGCCCTGCTCTGCCTTTATTTTGTACGTAATAGATGCAGCATTAACTTTTTGGTTCCCTCTTGCCATATTTACAATACTTACCCTTCCCTATTTTGCTTGGCTTATATTTGGGATAAAATGAAAATAAAATGAAATAAAAATGAAAGTAAAAACAATCAAAGGAAATTCTGCTCACGAAATTGAAACGGCAATAAATGAAAGCATAGCAAGTGCCTTCCAGCCTACTTTAGCCATTGTTTTCGTACCCTTATCATTTGATATGATAAGCATTAGAAATACATTTACAATGAAAGGAATTTCTGTTTTTGGATCATCGTCATTTGGAAATTTTATCGACAGAGGTTACGATAAAGAATCCATAGTTGCCATGTTATTTGAGATAAATCCTGATCATTTTAAGATTATTTTTAAAGAAACCGGAGACAAAACGACTAAAGAAACTGCCATATCAATTGGGCAAGCGGCTAATGAGATTTTTGCAAACCCATCATTCATTATTGGTGCAGGAGGTATAAAAACAGATGGCGAAATGGTTGTAGACGGTATTTTGGAAGGTGTAGCAAAAAAAGTAAAGATTTTCGGAGGTCTTGCATCAGGTGATTTCAGTTTGATGAA
Organism: Bacteroidota bacterium; assembly: GCA_947496065.1. Lineage (GTDB taxonomy): Bacteria > Bacteroidota > Bacteroidia > NS11-12g > UBA955 > JABMMZ01. Next base: position 73,856 of record CANMBF010000006.1, on the reverse strand, counting down.
AACCACCGTTTTTGATAGTCATCAAATTTCTGATGATGCCATCGTAGCGTTGATCTTCGATGAAGAACATATCAAGGTGGAGGGATTGGCTGTTGGTGGATGGAAATCAATGGGAATCTTTCATACCATAACTAAAAGCGAGGGCAATGTGGTGTATACCATTGATGATACGCCGGCATTGGACCTGGCCATTCGCTATGGCAGTATTGATTTAACCAAGGTTGAAAAGGGAGAGCTTGTCTTGCGCATCGCCAGCTCATTCCAGTTGGAACTTCACCGCGAAAATACTTACCCAATTATGAGAACACCAACTTTTGCTGATCAGGAGAATAAGTCAGTTGTTTTTGCTGGCAGCGTGCCGATGGGATCCAAAGTGAAATTTTGTTTACTGCCTGGATTTGAAGTGACGGCCAACCTGATTAGTGAGTATGAACAATATCAAAAAGAAAAACCCACTGCAGATGCCATGATTCTGTTTTCCTGTGCTGGTCGCGAATTATCCCTCGGCCCTTGGATTGAGGAAGAAATTGAGGGTATTCAGAATATTTGGAATTTACCGCTTGTAGGGTATTTTACCAATGGGGAGATTGGTTCTGATAAAAACGCGAATACTGAGTTTTACAATATGACCTGCTCTTTAGTGCTGTTAAGCCAAATTTAATTTTAATAAAATGAGCCCGCATCTTTTAAGCATTCTGAAGTTAATTGAAAATAATCAAGTCGTTTCTGATGTAGAAAAAGCAGCAATACAGTTGGCTATCAAAAACGAAGACCGTCTAGAACAATTAAATAAATTTAAATTTTCAAGATTGGAAGAGGAAATAAGACTTATTACAATTATGCTTCAAGAAAATATTGAAGATCTCGAAAAAAAGACGCGGGCCATTGAAGAACAAAAGCAATTGATTGAAAAGGAAAAAGAAAATTCGAACTTCTTGTTATTTAACATACTGCCAGAAGAAGTTGCCGAAGAACTTAAAATAAAAGGCAGCGCAGATGCCAAATATTTTGATGAAGTGACGGTCATGTTCACAGACTTTAAAGGCTTTACCCAGCTCTCCGAAAAATTAACACCTGAAGAATTGGTTGGCGAAATCCATGAATGCTTTTCGGCATTTGATCATATCATGCAAAAATATGGCGTTGAAAAAATTAAAACGATTGGCGATTCTTACATGGCAGCGGGTGGAATTCCATCAACCAATAAAACACATGCCAGTGACGTAGTAAATGCTGCGCTCGATATAAAACAATTTATGCATGCACATAAATTGAAAAAACAATCAGAAGGAAAATTATTTTTTGAGATACGAATTGGCGTGCATACAGGCGCTGTGGTTGCAGGCATCGTTGGTGTTAAAAAATTTGCTTACGATATATGGGGGGATTGCGTTAATACAGCAAGTAGAATGGAGTCATCAGGCGAAATTGGCAAAGTAAATATTAGCGAAACTACTTTTGAACTCGTGAAGCACAATTTCAATTGCGAATACCGTGGCAAAATTCATGCAAAAAATAAAGGTGAGATTGATATGTATTTTGTTGAATTAATTTCGCAGCCTGAGCAGTAGATTGGATAACAGGGGCTTGATATGTTCTTTACAAGTGCATTAATAAAATATAACTGAAGAAAAAATAACTTTATAGAAGTAGTAATATGTTCAAAATCAAAAAAACAATTCCGCTATGACATCAGATACGCTCATTCAATTCCAGTTTTTTCTCCTACTGGGTTATGCCGCAACCGCAACAACCCTCGTTGGCTTTATAGGGCTAGTTTACACGAATGAAGAGCGCAGGAACAAGCCGATGAATAGTCTGGATAGTTCTAGTGTTTTCCATTTACTATTCGCCGGTCTCAGTACGCTTTTCCTCTCTCTGCTAGCGATAGTTTCAATAATCAGTCTTAAAGATAATCTTGATCTTGCTTGGCGGGTGAATAATGGTCTGAGCGCGATGGTGCATATTATAGGTACTTTTCGGCTGAACCGCGAAACATGGCATGTGCGAGAAATGAAGAGGCGAGGATGGATAATGACAGTTATAGGGTGGACAGTCGCAGGCTTCAGTGTGGCCGCAACAGCAGGCTACCTTTCTGACTTAAATTCAACGATTTTTCTTCTAGCGACCATGTGGGCCTTGGCGGTCTGTGCGATATCATTTATCGCACTGGTAATGACACGCCCAAAAAGTTCGAATTAAACATACCATTGTCGCACATTAAGTCACAGTTTGAAGGGGTTATAACAATGATTGAAGAAGGTATAGATAATGTGGATATTGAAAACAGAGTAATAGAACCATACAGATAAAATAAATAATTATTGATTAAATTAATATGAAGTTATAAATGATGCAAAAAATAATGAAATTATCAATTATCGCAAGTGCAATAATTCTTACATCGATAACCAGCGTAAATGCTCAAGCAAAAGAATTTACTATTGGTACAGGCGCAACAGAAAATCAAATGCAACAAAATGACGAAACTGATCCATGCATTTCAGCAATGGCTTATAAACTTATTGAAAACCGATGTGCTGAAAATGCCAAGTTATTAAATATTAAAAGGCAACTGCTAACAACGAGCCTCAGCTGGCCTCTGAAAACGGCTGCAAGTTTTACTGACTGCAGCTATTATTTTATTGGTGCTTATGTTGATCAAAATTCAGCATCGGGCGTTTTTAAAGATTGGAATTGTGGCAAGCGCTCATACGATGGCCATGGAGGAACCGACATTGGCATTTGGCCATTTCCTTTTAACAAGGTAGATAGTAATTCAATATTAGTTATTGCAGCAGCTGCCGGAACAATTATTGATAAGCATGATGGTGAATTTGACAGAAACTGTGTAGGCGTGGGAAGCGGGTTGTCGGCAAACTACATAATAATTCAACATGCCGATGGATCATTGGCATTGTATTGGCATATGAAAAAGAATTCTATCACATCCAAGACGATTGGTCAGACAGTAGTAGTTGGCGAAAAAATAGGTGTGGTGGCAAGCTCCGGCAGTTCAAGTGGCCCACATCTGCATTTCGAAGTATGGTCGGGAAATACTGCCAGTACACGCATTGACCCTTATTACGGAACATGCAATTTATTAAATGCATCCAGTTGGTGGACTTCACAAAAACTGGCCTCTGAACCTGCCATTTTAAAAGCATCTGTTCATATTACAGATTATATCCCGAAGGCTTGCCCAAAATCGGATACTACTAACGAAAGTACATTTTACACAATGCCTTTTAGTGGTCCTGGTATGCCAACCGATTATGCCAAGTTTTTTATTTTTCTCAGAGATGTGTCGACGGGCTCTAGCGTTGATATGAAAATACTTAATCCGAATGGAACCACTTATAGCAGTTGGAATTATACTTTCACGAACGCTTTTAATGTATGCTATGCGGGATGGTCTAAACATTTGCCAATAATACCTGGAGTTTGCACTTTTCAGGCAACTTACAATGGCGTTGCTTGCTCACAAAATTTTACAATTTCAACTAATACCGAAATTTCCAAATCTGATAAATTAAAGACCATTCTAATCTATCCGAATCCTGCCACAGATAATTTAACAATTGAGACCCCTCAAAATGCTAAAATAGAAATATTAAATACTGCAGGGCAAATAATAAAAACGATGTATACAGCAGACAAACAGATTTGCATTGATATATCCAATTTATCAAGCGGCGTTTATATAATAAAAGTAAAGACCGAGAAGGGCGTTGTTGTAGAGCAATTTATTAAAGAATAGAACGCACAATGCACAACGTAGACTTAAAAAAACAGGTAGTTAGTAGTATTTTGAAGTGTATCGAAACTAATATAATTTATCGAAGATTGCAAAATCTATGGTTCGAAATTCGGAACTCCTTAAACCCCTACAAACGATGCCTACCCATATAGAATACAAAATAAACAACATAAATAAATATGAATTTACTTTACTACAAAAAGAAGAATAACTTAATTTGCACACTTTCGTTAATAGGTCTTGCGCTCTTGAATAGTTGTGCGACCAAACCACCTCATGAAACTGGGCATTTTAAAACACCCAATTTATTAGAGTTAGTGAAACTGGATTCGTCCATCCACTTGGATATTAAGTATGCTACAAGCAATAATTTTGCAGGCAGACAGGTTTATAAGGAAGCAAGAGCGTTTCTACAACTACCTGCCGCAGAAGCCTTAGTCAACGCCAATAAAGATTTAAAACCATTTGGATACGGACTGCTCATCTTTGATGGGTATCGTCCTTGGAGTGTCACTAAAATGTTTTGGGATATAACGTCAAAAGAAAATAAAAAGTTTGTGGCAAACCCCAAAGAAGGCTCTAAGCACAACAGAGGCTGTGCTATCGATTTAAGCCTATACGAAATTGCTTCTGGAAAAGAAGTCGAAATGACCGGTCAATACGACGAAATGAGCGAACGCTCTTATCCCGGCTATACCGGCGGAACAGCAGAACAACGTAAGATGAGGGATTTGCTCAGACGTATAATGGAAGCCAATGATTTTACCGTTTACGATTATGAATGGTGGCATTTCGATTACAAGGATTGGAAGTCGTATGGTATTGAGAATATACAATTTTCGGAAATCAAATAAAGCGTCAGGAGACCTTGAAGCAATGCACATTTGATTGCTCACTATCTTTAGCCCTTGCTTGACCAGCTTTGATAACTATTCGTTCGTAACTTGTGCTTCAATTTTTAAATTGGGCTTCAATTCCGGACATAGGCAGCAATGAATTACCTTACTTTGCAAGTGCAAAACCTTACCTATAAAATTAATTTTGACTTATGATTAGAAAACAAATAAGAAGAACTTACAGAATTTTCAAATACGTTGTTTACAAAGAAACGATTATTGATTACAAAGAAAAATTATGGTCATTCCTTGGTTCTTTTTTGGGTATTGGCATGATTGCTTTTATACAAAGTATTTTCTTTGCCAAAAACGACAATCTGTTTTTAATCGGTTCGTTTGGGGCAACCAGTGTTCTAATTTACGGTGTTATTCAAAGTCCACTGGCACAGCCTAGAAACTTAATTGGTGGACATATTATAAGTGCAATAATCGGTGTCACAGTTTGTCAATTGTTGCCTGATATTATTTGGTTAACAGCACCCTTAGCGGTGTCGCTTTCGATTGTTGCTATGCAATACACAAAAACGATGCACCCACCAGGTGGTGCAACAACTTTGATTGCAGTGATAGGTTCTGAAAAAATAAAAGCATTGGGCTACTTATACGTTATATTTCCAGTTTTGACAGGCGTTATTATTTTACTGTTGTTTGCATTAATTATAAACAATATGACTTCACATAGGAAATATCCAAATGAGGGTCGTTTCTCACGAAATTTCAAAAGGTTAATAAATTCTAATCATTCAACCATTAAAAAAAAGAAGAAATTAAACTTGACACCTCATGAAGAATAAGAAGGCAGCCACTCACAACTAGCAACGCCCGAGGGTGGGCGAATCGGCAAACCTAACCTTCACTGATTTTGTTTGCAAAACGTTAGTAGCAGGTTTATAAAACGACACAGTAGATAACAATGTTGATTAATCAGTGACAACCACGATGGGTTTTTTAAATATTTATTTGTAAAATTGCCTAACAAAAGTGGAGACTAGAAACCACTCCAAAAAACGGGGCGATACCGAAAAGCCTAATGAGTAGGAAAAAATAAGATAAAAAAAAATGAACGCTTTAAAATCAATTCTGAAACAACCACTATTGGCCGCTGGTATTATGACCCTTTTAGTATCTGGATGTTCATCGCCAGCTGAAAATAATACAGCTAAAGAAATGAATCAGTCCTTGGAACAACTTGCGCCAAATGTGTTTAAATTAAAAACTGATACCTTAGGACTCCGCTGTTTTGAAGTGACTTTTAAAGCCGGAGATTCCATTCCCATGAACGAATTTCCTGATAACGTGCTCTATGTTATTGAACCAGGCACTATTGAATATACAAGAGAAGACGGTAGTAAAGTCACTTCTGAATTCATAAAAGACCAGGCCTATATTAGAGGTGGCGGCAGAGCCTTTTCAAAGAACATTGGCAATACGACAATTAAAGGTCTGGTTTTTCAAATTATCCGTCCCAATGAAGCTGAAATGCCATATGATGCCAATAAAGATGCCGCCAGCGTTGAACCTTCCATTTATCAAGTTTTGGCAGATACCAATAATATCCGTGTGATCATGGCCACTTATCAGCCTGGGCAAACCTCTAAGTTGCACCGTCACCCTGATTATATTTCGTATGTGTTGGAAGGGGGTAAAACGGAAATTATTGAAAAAGACGGCACCAAACAAAATGGCGAACTCATTGCCAAATCAAGCGGTGTCTTTAGAGGAAGCGAGCATGTGTTCAAAAATATTGATACCATGGCTTGGAAAGTACTGATGATCGAAGTAAACAGAAAAATAGCAACGCAATAAAGAAAAAAAAATACTACCCATTTTCGAAGCAATATTAGTGACTTCAATTATATTTTATAGTTACACTCATCAAAAAGCTAAAGGTAGTAATGCTGGAGATTCTGTTCTATATGAGAATAAAAAAACAAAAAGAGAAATGCATTCTAACTGCTTACAGACCCCGCAAGAACCAAGGCACAACCGTTATAGTTTTTTAAATAATCTATCAGATTGAAAATATCACAGATTGAAATTTACAAATCGCCAATTAAACTCAAAGAACCTTTCGTCATTTCTTTAGGGATTCTAAACTATGCAGAAAATATTATAGTAGTTATCAGAACAGACAAAGACATTACGGGTTTTGGTGAATGCAGTCCGTTCATGATAATAAACGGAGAGAGCATGGATACTTGTTTCATCGTTGGACAATATTTAGCGCACGTTTTAATAGGAAAAGACCCTTTGAATATTGAAGTATGCGCATTGGCAATGGACAAAGTCATATACAGTAATACAAGTATCAAAAGTGCATTTGATATTGCTTTGTATGACATTGCCTCACAAAATGCAAACCTTCCTTTGTTTCGTTTTCTTTCAGGCGACAACAAGAAAATTTTAATTACTGATTACACCGTTAGCATAGGCGACACAGATAAAATGGTGAGTGATGCCCAAAAAATAATAGACAATGGCTTTCAAGTAATTAAAGTAAAACTTGGAGAATCAAAAGAGAAAGATGTAGAACGCATACGACTTATCAGAGAGAAAATAGGCATAACAATTCCCATTAGAATAGATGCAAACCAAGGTTGGGACACCGACGAAGCAATACAAACCTTAATCGCTTTAGCCCCTTACAACATTCAACATTGCGAAGAACCAATTCCGCGATGGAACTTTATGGAACTTTCGAAAGTGAGGAACCAAAGTCCTATTCCAATCATGGCAGATGAATCTTGCTGCGACCAAAACGATGCAAAGCGCTTAATTGATTTTGCTTCTTGCGACTTGTTCAATGTCAAGTTAGGCAAATCATCAGGCATTTTTAAAGCACTAAAAATTATTGAGATTGCAGAGCATGCAGGCATAAAAATTCAAGTTGGTGGTTTCTTAGAATCAAGGTTGGGTTTTACTGCATCTGCGCATCTTGCATTGACAAGCGACCACATTATTCATTGCGACTTTGACACCCCATTAATGTTCGTTGAAGATCCAGTTGTTGGCGGTATCACTTACGATAACAAAGGAGTTGTTACAGTTCCGGATACTCCGGGTTTAGGTGCAACGGTTGACGATAAATATTTACAGCGTTTAATAAAGGTAATAGTAAAATAAAACGACAGGACTTCATAGAAAGTGTAGAACGAATACATAACAAAGATTAAAAAAAGAGGCATTAACCATGGTACAAATAGTACCTTTAATACAAACATTCGCGCTTATAATCCCCCTTTTTTAAAACTTCTTTAATCCCTCCTTTGTTCTAAGATTATAACTAATAGTAAACAATTAATTAATTTAACCAAAGAAATCAATATGGCAATATCAAACCTTATGGAAAAACTTTATCAAAAACTGCTCTCACAAAAAACGAAAGAAAAGAGCGAACGGGTTATCTTATGGATTGCTTTAGCGAGTTTTATCGTTCATTTATTAATTATTGTGTTAATACATTTTAATATTATTTTCATTAACGAACCTTCGAACTTATTAAAAAATCCTATTGCTGCTATTTACACCCCATTTTCTTTCATATTGGTGTATGAAGTGTATCTTTTAATTTATTACCTCCCAAAATCAACGTCTACTTATATTTCAAAGCAGTATGAAATTATTGCGCTCATTATTATTAGACGATTGTTCAAAGACCTTTCAGATTTATCACTTTCATCTAATTGGTTTAACAGTAAAAATGATTTACAGTTTACCTATGATTTAATAGCATCGGTGTTATTATTCTATTTAATTTATCTATTCCATATTCAACGAACCAAAGTCTTTAGAATTATTAAAAATACGAAAACATATTCCTCAAGTATTTCAAAATTCATAAATGCAAAAAAATGGATCGCTACTGGTTTAGTTCCTGCACTATTAATCATAGCCATTTACTCATTCTTAAACTGGAGTATTGGCCTGTTTCAACCACTAGAAACCGACGCTATTTCTTTCAAGAATATCAATAATATTTTCTTCGAACAGTTTTTCAATATCTTGATTATTGCTGATGTCATCTTATTGTTATTCTCATTTTTTCATACGGACGAGTTCCATAAAGTTATTCGAAACTCAGGGTTTATTATTTCAACTATATTAATTAGAATTTCCTTTTCTGTAACTGGAATCATTAATAATGTTTTGATTATTTCAGCTGTTCTGTTTGGTCTTTTAATACTTTTCATCCACAATAAATTTGAAAAGCAGCTAGCAGAAGAAACGAAAAGAGTCAGTGATATAGCAGACTGAAATGTTAATAATGACCTTATATTTGCCGAAAATTACGCGTCAACTAAAAATCAGAAATAGGAATCATTTTTAACATTAATAGGCAAGAACGCACCGCTAACAGCCCCTACCCCAATAATAGGGTTTAGCTTTGCAAATTTTCCATTCATGTTCAAAAAACATACGGATTTCTATCAGGGACTGACAAAAGTACCTGCCTTAAATGAGCCCCAAAAAGCTATTGAACCTTATGATGGCAGTGATTCAATAATTTACTGTTTCGGATGATTCATTAGCAATAAAAACAACAACCACATGCAAGTATTATTTGACATAAAAAATTGGAACAGAAGAAAAACCTATGAGTATTTCAAGACCTTTGATTCGCCCACATTCAACATATGTTTAAATTTGGATATTACCGAACTTTACAACAAATGTATTACCGGGAAATATAAGTTTAACCATATTCTTCAATATTGTGCACTGAAGGCCCTAAATGAAATTCAGGAATTCAGGTTAAGAATTTCAGACGACAACGTCGTGCTTTTTGATAAAATAGATGGAGGCACCGTTTTAATGCTTGATGATCATTCTATCCGTTTTTGCTTTTACGAATTTTCCGACTCTTTCAGCCTATTTCAGGAAAATGCATTACTGAGCGAAGCATCTGTAAAAGAATCGCTTGATACGGATCCCCGATCAGATAATCTTAATATCATTCATTTTTCGGTTATTCCCTGGTTTGCATTTACCTCTGTTTCACACGCACAAAAGGGCAAGGAAAACAATAGTATACCAAAGATAGTTTTTGGTCAGTTTTCTAAATTATCTGACCAATGGCTAATTCCACTTTCAATAGATGCGAATCATGCGTTAATGGATGCTTGGCACGTCAACCAATTTATCATTAAGTTCCAAGAAAGTGTTTTGTCTTTTTAAACAATGTGTCCTTCGCATAAAATTCAATGCTTTGAAGTTGATGTAATTTTAAAAACTATAGCAATCTAAAGACAATTGCAGAATATTTGAGCTTGACAAAAACAATGTTCAAAAAAGAATTGCGTAATAACAAAAAAACAATAAATTTGACCACATAACAATTACGTTATAATTAAAATAATTAAAGGAAAATATAAATTAATAAAATGGATTGGAACAATAGAACGGTAGTTATAACCGGTGCCACGACAGGCATTGGAAAAGCAACAAAGGATTTACTGAGAGCAGGAGGAGCAAAGGTATATTGTCTGGATATTGTAGAAGCATCTGACGATGATGCAGCGTATTTTATTTATTGTGATGTAAGAATAATGCAGTCCGTTGCTGATGCCATTCATAGGGTCTATGAAAAAGAAAAAAAAATAGACATGCTTTTTGCCAATGCTGGCATACATTTTTTGGGCAGCATTGAAGATACAGATGAAGAAAGTCTGCACAATGTCATTGGTGTTAATGTGCTTGGTGTTTTCCATTCCTTAAAAAGCGTACTGCCTATCATGAAAAAACAGCAACGCGGAAGTATTGTTTTGACTGGCTCTGATCAATGTTTTATAGGCAAAGCTTCGAGTGCTGCTTATGGGCTTACAAAAGGAGCGATCGGCCAATTGACTAAGAGCACGGCTGTTGAGTATGCTGCTTATAACATACGCGTAAATTGCATCTGCCCTGGCTCTATTAATACACCCTTTCTCGATAGGGTGATTGATCAGTTTGCTGCAGCCAATCAGATGAATGTCCAAGAAGTTCAATCTATTTTTGAAAAAGATCAGCCACTAGGTCGCATAGGACAGCCTGCAGAAATTGCCGCTGCAGTTGCATTTCTGCTTTCTGATGAAAGCGCTTTTACGACAGGTAGTCTTTTAAGTGTAGATGGAGGATATGTTGCTCAGTAATCAATTTAACTAATTCTAAAAATAAACTATAGATTATTTCTGCCTGAATGGTTTTTTCAATGCAGTATTAAATAATACAGCAATTAGGTCATATAAAATTCATATAAATTCTTATAAAAAGTATTACCGGCAGAATGCTTTTGTATTGCATAAGAATCAGCCATACCATAACTAGTCTGCTTAATGCCACAAAAAACAATAAAAAACAAAGAAGGTAATGACAATTGAAAATAGTAAGGATAGCGTTCCCTCTTTAGGATGGACCTCCGATGGCGTTAATAACAATCAAAAGGCATCGCTGCAAATGCTGAATATGATCACCGGCTTTTGGACTCCCTGCTGCATAGCGGTGGCTGCCAATCTTAATATTGCAGACCTGCTAGCGGCAAAACCTAAAACCATAGAAGAACTCAGTATTGAAGCGCATTGCAATGCCGGCGCATTGTATCGTTTAATGCGTGCCTTGTGCAGCATTGGTGTTTTTACAGAAAACAACAAACATGAATTTGAACTCACTTCTATTGGTAATACATTGAGAAGTGATGTGCAGGGGTCTTTAAAAGCATACGCAATAGCTCAGCTCAGTGAGCATTATGCAGCTTGGGGCAATTTAATTTACAGCGTCAAGACAGGAGGCATTGCCTTTGACAATTTGTACGGCATGGATGTATGGAAATATTTTGATGCAAACCCTGAGCAAGGAAAAAACTTTGGCAAAGCCATGAGTGGCCTTACCGAATCATCTGTTCAAAGTATCCTACAGGAATATCGTTTTTCAACTCATAACACCATCGTTGACATTGGAGGCGGTAATGGCGGCTTATTAACAACCATATTGACCCATTCAACCTCTGTAAAGGGAATCATTTACGATGAAGTTTATATGGAATTGGAGGCCAATGAGCGCATAAAAAATATGCAATTAGCCGAGAGATGCATATTTGAAAAAGGCAGCTTTTTTGAAAGTGTGCCGGCAGATGCCGATTGCTATATTATGAAAAAAATTCTGCACGACTGGAATGACGAGCAATGTGTGGCCATTTTAAAGAATGTTCATAGTGCCATGAAACCTGAAAGTAAATTACTAATTATTGAAGCAATAATTTTAGAAGGCAATGGATATGATATGGGCAAATTTTTTGATATCAATATGCTTGCTATTACAGGAGGCCGCGAGCGCACAGAAAAAGAATGGAAACAACTGCTGATAAAAGCAGATTTAAAAGTCATGAATGTATTAAAAACGAGCTCCCCTATGTTTAGTATCCTGGAGGTTGGAAAACAATCTGACAAATAACATGGTATCGGACTTAGCTATAAAATTAATAATTACCCCATTTCTTATATAATTTATCTGTATGAACAAACAAACAACACCAAAGACCTACATTATTAATGGAAGTATAGCAGGAGCCGCAAGGCTAGAAGTGCTGGCGGAATCCACCTGGCAAGGCTCCTTCTCATTTCTAACACAGGTAGGCCTATTCAAAACAAAATCACGTGGTTTGGACCTTGGATGTGGCAGCGGAGCCCTGCTTAAAAGAATACTTCCTCATCTTCACCCAGAAAGTGAATTGTGGGGAATGGACAGTGACCCTGAAATGTTGAGTATGGCCGCAGAAGAATTGAAAATGGCCGGCTATTTAAAGGAAAGTCACTTATTTGAATTATGGGACATAGAGCAAAGCGCAAACATGCCTGCTGCAGGTTCCTTTGACTGGATACTCGCAAGATTTTTACTTTCTCATTTGAAAGATCCTTTAAAAGCGCTTTCAAGAATAAAATCTATGCTGAAAGAAGGTGGATCGCTATTAATTGAAGATGTTGACTTTATGGGAAGCTTCAGTTATCCCCAAAATGACGGCTTCGACCGCTACACGCAATTATATTCAGCTTCAGCTATTGCCAGAGGGTGCGATTCCTGCATCGGCCCAAAACTTCCTCAACTTTGCAGGGAAGCTGGTTTCAAAGTTACAGAATTATCCGTGCAACTACCTGTATTTATGAAAGGCCCAGGTAAGCAAATAGCGTCACTTACCTTTGAGGCAATTAGAAGTTCAATACTTGAGTCAAAAACTGCCAATGAAGAAGAATGTGAAGCCATATCAAAAGACCTTTCGCAATTTACAAACGACAGAAATTCCATCATTAGTCTCCCTCGCATCTTTCAATTACAAGTCAGCAATAGTAATTAACAATTACTGTCCTAAATACAAATACCTTCCTTCATTATTTTACATATATGAATAAATTACAGTAAAATGTTAGCATCAATGCACCGGCAAATAAGGTGTATGGTTCAATTTTACGCAAAGGACAACCTATGGCCCTCAATAATTTTGGCCACCACGCCGCGATATTTTTTAAAAATGAAAAAATGATTGGCTTTATTTTGTTCAATGAGATCCTATAAGAACTAAATCAATCGCTACTTTGTTTCTTACTGAAACGGCATTTAATTGCCGGTGAAAGCAAACACAAAGTTGTTAATTATTTGACGACATGCAGTTTATAATTTAATCTGAAATTAGTTAAATATATCGTTTATTGCAATGTTTTTGAGGTGCCCGCATATTAAATCCAACATTTACTTTATTTTTTAAAATAAAAAAAATTAAAATATATTTTTTAAAATATATTTTTGTAATTTTACAGAAAATTAGATTCAAAAAATGTTTAAAAAATTTACAATGGCAGACAAATTACTTTTTGTAGCTGCATTCTTATCCTTAATATTCTCAGAAATTCTCTATTTTCAAGGTCAAAAAGCAGATGGGAGCTTTATTGGTATTTGGGTTCCTTCCATTTTGGCTTTTGGTATTTATCTAAAATTAATTAACAATTCCAAGAATGACTGATTTAATCCCCTACTTCGCATCACTTATTACACTGTTATTTGGTGTTGCTTTTGCCATTGCGGTAAAAAAGGGCAATGACAATACACGCAACTAATCGACATTGCCGTTTTTTGTGTTATTCAAAAATGCAAAATAAAACATGCATGGAACGAAGCCATCAGAAAAACGATATCAAATTCTGCTTTCAAAAAGCACGAACATGCCCTCCTGTGAATAGCAATATTAAGTTTTTAATTGCATCTGTTTTTAATCGGTTCGTTTGACACAAGCATTTTTTTACAGTCTTATCTATAGTCAGCTAGCACAATCATGAAACTTAATAGACTGCTAGATTGCAAGTGGAATCAATATTTTAAACGCAAAATATTGTCCAATTTTATTTTTCTTCATCCCATTCTTTTGAGAAATTAAATTCTATTATCCTCTTTAAAGCTACTCATAACAATGTTTTTTTGCTATTGGTGTTTGGTACTATTATAATACAAGGTTTGAATTTGTTAAATATATTTTTATGTTCAAATTTTTTAGCATAATTTCCGTGCAAATTAAACCAATATATGCTGTGTGTTTGGCATTACTGCATAAATACTGTAACATGTATTATTAATTAAAAAAACGGAGAAGCCGAAAACCGTTAAGAGTAGGCAATATAAAAAAAATGAAAATGAAAAAAATCAATTTATTAATTGCATTGAGTATAACGTTAGTTATAATGTCTTGCAACAATGGCAACAAAACAACAACTACGACAGCAGAAAACGCAGACAGTGCAACAACAACCGTTGCAGAGCCTATTAAAACTGGTCCCTCGCTACCAATGAATATGTTAGTTATTTATCATGGCATAAAAGATTACAGTTTATGGCGTCCAGGTTTTAATAATGATTCAGCCGCAAGACAGGCAAGTGGCTTATCTTTTATATCGCTTGAAAAATCTTCAGATAAACCCAATGACATTAAAATGTCTTTTGCAACGCCAGATATGGAAAAAGCAAAATTATTTATTATTGATCCGAGATTAAAGGAGGTTATGGGAAAACTAGGTGTAATTTCTAAACCTATAGCAAATTTCTATAGCATAATAAGATACAATGCAGAAAATCAAAAAACAGACGGCATCCGTGTGGAAATCGTCCATAAAGTAAAGGATTTTGATGTTTGGCTTAAAGGATATGATGCCGAAGGAACCGCCACAAGAGCCGAAAATGGTATGAACGATTTATTTCTTGGACAGGGTGTGGATGACCCCAATTTAGTCTATGTTGTTTTTGAGGTATCTGATATAACCAAAGCAAAAGCAAGATTAGCTAATCCAGCACTTAAAAAAATAATGGTAGATGCCGGCGTATTGGGTACCCCAGCCATTACAATTTATAATGACGCTTCAAAATAAGCATTAACAGCCTATTGATAGGAACAGCTAAAGTAAGTTACTTTAGCTGTTTTTTTTATAACTTAACCACCTTATGTGATACTGCCATAAGAAAACAAACGCACAAAATAGTTGGAAATTGGGCGATGGAAGTAAGCCATGGCAAGTATTTTTTACAATGGTTTTCTTTTCAGGCAAGTTCAAAAACAGTCAGATTCTGATTCTATTCCACTGTTTTAGTTTTTCTCAATTTTAAGTTTTAATTTCGCTTTAATCAATCAAAATAAAATGAAAAAAACGACCGTATTAATTGCAGGAATTGTCACTACATTATTCTTCAATTCTTGTTTAAATAAGGCGAATAAAATCAATACAGACGCTAATCTTAAAGACTCTATTAAAGAAACATTTTCAATATCAAATCTGGTACAAGAAGTCAAAACCGTTCCTGACTCTATCATCGAATACCTTCATGCACAACACCATTCTTTTAAGGTCCTTGAAAGAAGGACGATTCCATCGGGTTACGAAACCTCTAACATGAAATATTGGAAAGATTATGTCAAAAAAGTTGAGGATCTACCTGTTATTAATCCGGGAGCCGGCGAATATGTGCATGTGATGGAAGGCCATAAGAACGGATATCAAAACTTGGTCATTGGCATTACTGAAACATTTCCTGGCGGAGCGCCACCAATGCATACACACGAAGGAGAAGAATCCCATGTGCTTCTAGAAGGAGAAATACTCTATGCGCTGGGTGATACCATGTTTACCGTTAAAGCCCCATACATCATTAATATTCCTTCTATGGTGCCGCATGCCTTTAAAAATATTGGCAGAAAAACAGCAAACCTTGTCGTGATATTTCCAACCAATGTATGGAAATATGATGTGATTGATTATTTCCCTTTTGATAAAAAAGAAAACAATCATTCCCATGATCACAACCATTCCCATGACCACAAACACAAACATTAATTTAGTAAAATAAGTCCTATCCTTTTTATTGAAAGCTTAAATGAAAAAAATAATAGTAGTTGCAGGCGCAACAGGAAATTTAGGCAGTAAAATTGTAACTGCCTTATTAGCTAAAGGTGCCAAAATAAGAGCAATTGTACGTTTAGAAACAGACCCAATAAAAATAAAAGAATTAGAACAAAAAGGTGTTAAAGTATTTCAAGTTGACACAAAAAATAAAGCCGAAATTTCAAAGCATTGTATAGGCGCTCATTGCCTTGTATCAGCTTTGGCCGGCTTAAGTGAATCGATAATGGACGCTCAAAAAATATTTTTAGACGCTGCCATTGATGCAAACGTCCAAAGATTTATACCAAGCGATTATTCCATTGATTTCACCAACTTAAAAGCCGGTAAAAATAGAAATTTAGACTTAAGAAGAACATTTCATAGCTATCTTGACAAACAACCAATCAAGGCAACAACTATATTTAATGGGCCTTTTATGGATTTATTAACCACCGATATGCCATTAATCCTTTTTAAACAGAAAAGAATTTTATGTTGGGGAAATGCCGATCAAATCATAGAATTGACCACCACTTATAACGTTGCAAATTTCACTGCAGAAGCCGCAATGGATGACAACACGCCAAGATATTTAAGAATTGCTGGCGATAGGCTTTCTTGTCATCAATTTGTAAAACTGCTTACTGAACTAACAACAACAAAATTTAAACTATTGAAACCCGGTGGCATTGGTCTTTTAAATTTTCTCATTCGTGTAACTAAATTTATTTCACCTTCAAACGGAGAACTTTATCCCGCTTGGCAAGGCATGCAATACATGAGAGATATGATGGAAGGTAGGATAATTTTTCAAAAGTATGATAACGATCGATATGCCAACATTCATTGGGCATCTGTTAAATCGTTTTTACTTGAAGCGAATATAACCAATCGTTAAGGTGTTATTGCCAGGCATCAATCCTATGCCCATCGAAGCACAAATCAAGGCCTATATTGACAGTCAAACGGAACCCAAACGCAGCGACTTGCAAACCCTCAACGATCGCATTTTGGCAATTAGGCCACATGCCCAATGATGGTTTTTAGATGGTAAAAATAGTGATGGCAAAGTTGTATCCAATCCTAACATAGGCTATGGAAAACATACCATTCGGTATGTTAATAACCGATAAAAATTATTTGGCCAGCGTCTATGGTCCTGCTATTGGCAAAGCCACAGTTAATTATTATTGCATTAAGTTCAAAAGTTTAAAGGACATTCATATGAAAGTATTAGAAGCAGCCATTCAATACACCATCGCAGCAGCGCAACTATCCAACTAAGCCCGTCAATTAGTAAGACCCTTAAAGCAACTGAAAGTGCCAATTGTTAATATCACACTTTGAATTGGGCCATGGACACGCCATGGTGATTTAAAAAATATAGAAGGGGTATAGAAAATACATGCTTTCTTCTTAATTTGGACTACGATGGTCAATCCATCTTAAAAACTAGATACTTGCATTCAAATTAAACATCCATACCACCCCGTGTTTGCTGTAGAATTTATTGATGAATAATTGTTCATGTAATTGATTTAAAATAATACGCGTTTCCTCAATAGTCGTATAGGTTACAAATGCATATTCATCTTCTGTCATGTTGTGAAAACGTGAGAAAATAGCCACAGGCGATAAGCGCTCTGTTTCTTTCTTTACATCTGGCAATAATTTCTTAATAATTTCTTCAAAAACTTCATAAGTCTCGCAGCCCTTAATGGTATTTTTTATAATTCCATTTTGTAAAAAAAAGAACGTTGGGAACATCACTACTTCCATTTCCTTTGTTAAGACCAAATCTTCTTTAAATAATTTTAAGCCATTAATTTCAATATCCTTCTTTAGCAATGCTGCATCTAATCCACTGGTAAGTGCTGCGTTCTCTATTATTTTCCAACGGGTAATGTTGCGCTTTTCTAAAAATACAAATTCTTTTAAACGCCTTAAAAAAGTAATGGCTTTATCATTGTCTTGCAATTGTGCAGCTTTGAAAGCTATAGAAGGCGGATAGGAAGAATGTATAGGATCTTCAATCCATACATCGCCATCTAAAATCATATTCTGAGAATCGTTAACTTCTGCCCAATGTTTTGCTGCATCTATGGGTGTCTTTATTTCTCCTCTGGCATAATCTTTCCATGATGGCAATAATCCACCCATGTGATATTCAAATTTTAAATAGGCCCCATACTCTACTTCTAATCTTCTTAATATAGGCTGTGCAATCCAACAGGTAGAGCATATTGGATCGGTGAAATACATGATCGTTAAATGTTCCTTGTCCTTAAATTTTTTATAATTATCAGTTTGAGAAACCAATGGCATAAGGAAACCGCGTTCACTGTATTTTCGGGGATTTAAAAATATTTTTTTGAGTACTCTCCCTTGTTCAATATGACTCTTAACTTTTTCTGACCGAAGGGTGTAATAATTTTGAAAAGCCGTTTCAAAATTAGCATGATGTTGCAGACATTCAGAAAGACATTTGGCATCGGCAATGGCGTTCGAAGTACCAGCGCTGGTAAAAGGCAAAGCCAAATGCGCAGCATCTCCAATTAAAACAACATTTTCTTTATGAAAACCTGGAATTAAATCAAAATCTCTCGTCTTCCAAATATAGGCATTTCTAAAATCGGTAGCCTCTAAAACCGCATGCACATCTTCCGGAAAATCCTTCATCATTGCAGTACAAAAAGCTTTTAATTCTTCTGGGTGACTAATCTCCTTCCCATTTGATAATTTTACATCATATTGCATAAACCACACCATCTCGTCTTCAGATGCTGGTATGTAACCAAAGGCAAGTCCTTTTTCCTCGCTTTGAATTTTTTGAAATAAAAATTCTTTGGTCGCATTGTTCAATTGCTTTTTCGATGTGCCTACCACTTCATTTACTTCAATCTTACTGTAATTGGTTTTGCAATGAATTACTTGTCTCACTTTAGAATTACTACCATCGGCCCCTATAAACAAATCGCCATATTCCATGCTACCATTCTCAAATACAGCAGCAATGGCCTTTTCGCCATTGTACAAGAAATGCGAAAAGGCATTGCCTTCTCTGAGTGTTTTTTTTGTAAAAAACGAATTTAAAAATGCAATCAAATCAATGCGTTTCATGCAATACCAATCAATCAATTGTATCTTAATTTTTTCCTCCCCATCGGGCCGTTTTAAACTGAATAAATCAACCCTTTGCTTTAATAATTTATGGGATGTTTCCTTAAAAAATTCTGACAACACTAAGAGCCCTTCATAATTAATTAAGAAAGCATGACCGCGGGTTTTAAGGCTATTTGCTTTTTCACAAACCACCACTTCCCATTGGTTGCGTTGAAGGTGTAAGGCCATGGTTAGGCCAGCAATACCCCCACCTATGATTACTGCCTTCATCCCTTAACCTCCCTTTTGATTCTTTGCATGGCTTCTCTCAATACAACTTCAGAAGTCGCAAAACTCATGCGAATATGCCCTTCGGCTCCTTCGCCAAACCATTGTTTTAGGCCAGGCACCACAGCTACTTTGGCTTCGTTTAATAAGCGTTCATAGAGTGCTTGACTTGTTAAATTTGTTTGTTGAATATCTGTAAACGCAACATAACAGCCTTCGGGTGCTATGCATTTAAAACCAGGAATGGTGTTCAATTCATTGACCAGTAAATTTTTCATATTGGTCAGGTGATTTACAAATCCTTTTAACCAATAGTCACATTGGTTTAAAGCAGTGGTAGCCGCCACTTGCGAGAGCACACTCACCCCATGAATGGTGGAATAATGGAGCGAAGCGTCCATTAACATTTGAAAATGTTTTTGATTATGGGCAATCACTGCCCCTATTCTCAAGCCAGCTAATCCATACGACTTACTAAAACCTGTAATGGTGATGGTTTGTTGCCTGATGGCTTCATCAATAGAGGCCATGCTTGTAAATACAGCGGGTTCAAAAACAATATCACTCCAAATTTCATCAGATAAAATTAGTAAACCATGTTGACTAACTATTTTGGCCAATTGCGTTAATTCTGCCTTGGTAAAAACCTTTCCAGTCGGATTTAGAGGATTACACAAGCAAATCATTTTTGTTCGCGGTGTAATCAATGTTTCAAGTTCTTCGAAATTAACGTTTGCTATGCCTGCAGGAATTGCAAAGCTTACCGCTTTGGCATTCACTGCTTCGATGGAATACCTAAATAAAAAATCGACAGGATCAAAAATAATCGCCTCATCACCAGGATTTAAAAAGGCTTTACACGTGAGGTATATCCCATGCGCAGCGCTGTTAACCGGAAATGCTAATGCAGGCGAAACAGGCACATGGCGCTTAGTTTGAAAATAATGCGCAATGCTTTCTTTGAAATCCGTCATGCCTTCGGGAGCAACATAACAATAATATTTCTCTTTGGCGAATCCACTAATTGCTTCTGCTATTTCGGGCGCACTCGGAAAATCCGGATCGGCCGCTGTGAGTGGAATAACCCCTTCAGGAACCGCGGCCCACCTTAAATTAAAGGCGCGCTTTTTTAAAAGTTCAAATTGAATGGATGTGTTTTGGAACATTGCATTGTTTTATAGTTTTATGCAATTATAAATGAAATATTAAACATACGTCTAGACAAAACATTAAAAAAATATAAACATTTGATTTTCAGAGACTTTTTATAGAAGTATGATTGCACCATGCCCTCAACTTCCTACACTATATTTTGTGAATGCATATTAAAAAAATTCCAATTGGTATGTTTTTCAAACAAATCATATTGAACATTGTGTTTCCAATTTTACTTATTCTTAATTTTAATGTAGTTTTGTAGAAAGGTGTTCAAACTAAATTTTCGAATACCGAACAAGAGCCAACTTTGTAAATCAGAAAAATGATACGCCCCCTTTTCAAACGTAAATTTTTAGTTTTCCATGGAACAATTCTTTTAGCCATCGGAATCTTAATTACTTTCATTTGTAACCATGTTATTATAGCTTCGGCAAAAGACCGTCTCTATGCTTCAACTGATGAGATTCCTTATTCAAAAGTTGGCCTCCTATTAGGAACTTCAAGAGACGGCAGAAACGGCCATCACAACCCTTACTACGATAGGCGCATTGAAGCGACCTTCGCATTGTTGAAAACAGGCAAAATAAAGTATGTTTTAATCAGTGGTGACAATGGGCGAAAAACCTACAGCGAACCAGACATGATGCGCGAAGATCTTATTAATATGGGCATTGATTCGAACCTAATTTTTTTGGATTATGCTGGCTTTAGAACCTTCGATTCTGTCGTCCGATTAAAAGCCATTTTCGGTCAAGATTCAGTCACTGTTATTTCGCAAAAATTCCATAATGAAAGGGCCCTCTACATTGCCGAAAAAGAAGGTATATATGCCATTGGATTTAATGCCAAAGATGTCAGTACTCGGCAAGGCTTGAAAACACAAATGAGAGAAAAAATGGCGCGGGTTAAAGTGTTTGTAGATGACCTCTTTGGCACCACCCCGAAATTTTTAGGGGAACCCGTGCAAATTCCAAAAGCATAAACATCTTAAACTATACTTTTTGTGTAACGATTTCGCGATTCAGTTGTTATCCTTTTATTTCCTTTGGCGGTATCCACTTTTCCCCTAAATTCGCTCAAAAAATAATTGAATCCTTTATGAACTATTATAGCATAAAATGCCTCCTAATTATCCTCCTTATTTCTAGCTTACAAGCATGCTCAACAGCCAATAGCAAATCATCGGCAGATAGTCTTCATTCAACTTATTTTAACAACCCCGATTCTGGCGTACAGGTAGGTGGCGTGAAATTAATTACCATTAATACCCCTAAGGGTCCCTTTAAGGTATGGACCAAGCGCATGGGCAACAATCCAACTGTGCGTGTACTTCTGCTACACGGCGGACCAGGCGGCTCGCACGATGCATTTGAATGTTTCGAAAATTTTTTACCAAAAGAAAATATTGAATTTATTTATTACGCCAAATTGGCCTCTGGCAATTCGGACAATCCAAAAGATACCGCTTTTTATGATTTGCCGCGTTTTGTTGAAGAACTTGAGCAAGTGCGTATTGCATTAAATTTAGACAATAATAATTTTTATTTATTAGGTCATTCTTGGGGTGGTATCTTGGCCATGCAATACGCCCTCAAATACCAATCGCATTTGAAGGGATTAATCATTTCAGATATGATGGCCAGTTGCCCCGCCTATGGACAATATGCCAATGAAGTATTGGCCAAACAAATGCCACCTGCGGTTTTAGATACTATTCGCACAATAGAAAAAAATGGTGATTTCCAAAACCCCAAATACATGGAATTATTAAATCCCCATTTTTATTCTAAACACATCATCCGTTTAAAAGAATGGCCCGAACCAGTGAACAGATTCATGAGCAAATTAAACTACGAACTTTACAATAATATGCAAGGTCCTAGTGAATTTGGTGTGGCTGGCAAACTCGCCAATTGGGATGTGAGTGCTGAATTAAAAAACATTCAAGTGCCTTGTCTTGTGATAGGTGCTACATACGATACCATGGACCCCAAATATTTGGAATGGATGAGTCAACAAATACCCAAAGGCGAATTTTTATTGTGTCCAAATGGCAGTCATTTTTGCTATTACGACGATCAAAAAACATACTTCAATGGACTCATCAAATTCATAAAAAAAGTAAAACAATAAAAAACAATTTCGAAAGAATTAAGCCATTCAATATGAACAGAAAAAAATTCATACAACAAACAAGCTATGCGAGTGCTTCCGTTTTATTGTTAAGTAGTTGCAATCTCTTTGGCAAAAAAGAACAAAGTTTTAGCCAAAGTACCATTGCACCCATTATTGAAACACCCGCATTAGGTGAAGATATATTTGGATATATTCAGCGCACAAATGGCTCATTTAGTAACACCCTCTATAAACAAATTTTAGGCGCTGCAAATGAATTCAAAGAGGGTGATGAATCATTGAAAATTGCAGCTGCTAACGAGGCTTCGAGACTAAATGCCAGAGTATTGTTAGGTAATACAAAATTAGGCGACCTCAATAAAAATGTAGTTTATTCAGATGAACTTTTGATTCTGATGCAACAAGCAACGTTGCAAAATCAAACCATTGAGAGTTGGACTTTCAAAGAATTAAAAAACTTTCTGCTAACAGAAACAGAAGAAAAAATTAAAGGCATTATGCCTTGCCTAAGCAGCGATGTGATTGCCTGTTTAGTAAAATTATTGAGCAATGAAGAACTCGTACTGCTTAGTAAAAAGATTTTTAATCCACTTCCCAATAGCAATATTGGTGAGAAAGGGTACATGGGTGCTAGGGTGCAACCCAATTCACCAACAGACGATATTGAAGACATCACCTGGCAAGTATTTAATGCTTGGGCTTATGCAGTTGGCGATGTCGTTTTAGGCACCAATCCTGTTTCAAGCGAACCAGCATCTGTTGCCAAAATTGAAAACGCACTTTTTGAAATAATTAAAAGTTTTGATTTAGAAGAAATTATACCCCACTGTGTGCTTTCGCATGTTGATGTGCAAGCAGAGGTAGAGAAACAAAACCCAGGAAGCACGGGCATCTGGTTTCAAAGCCTTGCAAGCACTGTAAATGCCAATAAAACCTTCGATGTAACCATAGAAAAAATGATGAAATATGCCGCACTAAGAAATGGCCACTATGGATTTTATGCAGAAACTGGACAAGGTGCCGATATGACCAATGGCCACGGTGAAGGGTTTGACATGGTGATTCATGAATCGCGCAAGTATGGCTTTTTAAGAGTGCTCAAACAAAAAATAATGAAACTTAAAAATGAAACCAATGCTTGGGTGCATGTTAATGATGTGGCGGGATTTATTGGACCAGAGGTTTTCAGAACCAAAGAACAATTGGTACGTTGTTGTTTAGAAGATACTGTTATGGGCAAACTGCATGGACATACAATTGGTTTAGATATCTGTTCTACCCTGCATATGGATGTTACCTTAGATGATTTAGATTGGTGCATTGATCAAGTAATGCCCGCCAATCCTGCATACTTAATGGCCTTGCCAACCAAAAATGACCCCATGTTAAGTTATCTTACAACCGCTTTTAACAACCACGTAAAAATTAGAAAACAATTTGGCTATAAGGTGAACGATGCCATGTGGGACTTCTACAAAAAACTTGAAATCATTGATGCCAATGGACAACCTACAGAACATTTTGGAGATCCAATTTGGGTTTATTACAAATATCTACAAACCAAAAAAGGTGCAAAGTCCATCAGCGATATCTATCAAGAAGGCAAAGCAGCGATTTCAAGAATTGAAAGCCGAGGGGTACCAATTGCTCAAGGCTATGGCAAAAATTATTGGGACCTCCCAGACGCTTTAGATAAAAGGGTTCATTATTTATACGAGGATGCGAAAGTTTGTTTATGGACAGAAATGGATCCTTCTTTTATTAATAATTTAAAAGCGACTGTTCCAATTAACACGCGGTCTCTAAATAGAAAAGATTATGTTTATCACCCTGCTTCTGGCGAAGTTTTAAACGCAAATGCCGTTAAAAAGCTTAAGGCAATTAAAACCAATTGGCAAAAAAATATACCTGACATCCAAATTGTAATTTCTGATGGATTGAATGTAAAAGCAATTATGGACCATGGGCACCTTGCGCCCTTTTTGTCTAACCTAATTAAAATGCTTAGTGATGATAATTATACATTAGGAAATAATCAAATCTTCATAAACAATGGCCGTGTGAGAGCTGGTTATGCGTGCGGAGAAATATTGTTTGGCAGCAATAATTCAACACCTAAAAAACATGGCATTCTACATATTATTGGCGAACGACCAGGGTCTGAACATCATAATTTTTCGGCCTACTTAACCGTTGCTGAAAGTTTAAAATGGAATTCAAAGGGTGTTATTGATCATGATATAACAAAGGTTGTGTCAGGCATTTCTGATACTGCATTAAACCCGATAGAAGCAAGTAATACCGTGGCAAAAATCATAAATGAATTATTTAGTAAACAGTAAATTTTAACTGTAACAATTTAACCTGTAAAATTCAATATGGAAGCACAAAAAGACAGCCTGGGTAACTTCTCCACCTATTACCATGGCACCAAAGCCAATCTCAAAATTGGCAATTATATAGTGCCAGGTTACGCATCTAATTATGGGCAAAATAATAAAGCCAATTTTGTCTACTTCACTGCCACCCTCGATGCTGCTATTTGGGGTGCTGAATTGGCATTAGGTGATGGCCCTAGTAGAATCTTTATTGTAGAACCCATGGTTCCTCAATTTGAAGACGATCCTAATTTAACAAACAAGAAATTTTCAGGCAATCCTACCAGATCTTACCGCAGCGGCCACCCATTAAAAATCGTCGATGAATTAACGGTTTGGGAAGGTCATACAAAAGAACAACTGCAAAAAATGAAGGACCGATTGGCGGACCTAAAAGCCCAAGGCATTGAAGCCATTCAAGAATAATTTTAGTCAACTTTGTTTTTTGACTATTTATGACCAATTCTAAATCTTTTTTAATATTTTGTTTGTTAAATATATGCGATGCACAAAGTCTTACAATTTTTACTTTGCTTACTAAGTCCTTTTGCAGTAGGGGCGATTAGTGGCATCGCCACAGCCAATAATATCAGCACTTGGTATGTCCATCTCAATAAACCGAGCTTTAATCCACCCAATTATTTATTTGGTCCTGTATGGACCCTACTCTATTTATTAATGGGTATTTCTTTTAATTTAATTTTGAATTCTAGCACAAAAACCAAAAGAGCAAATGCAATAGGGATTTTCTGGTTTCAACTATTTTTGAATTTTTGTTGGAGTTTTTTGTTTTTTCAACTCCATCTTTTAGGACTTGCTTTATTTGAAATTGGATTGATGTGGATGAGCATTTTACTAATGATAACAAGCTTTTACACCCTAAACAGAACAGCGGCCTGGCTTCAGTTGCCTTACCTCTTATGGGTTAGTTTTGCAGGCATTCTAAATGCGAGCATCTGGTATTTAAATAGCACACATTGATAAAATTGATAAAGAAACATGGAAAAAAGGTTTATATTTCGCCAGTATTAGTGACATGGTTATGAAATTTGTAATTGCGCATTAAAATATTTTTATATATGCTGTATAAAGACGCCAAAAGGGTGCTCCTAACGGAGCACCTTTTTAGCTTAACACAACTTCAATCCTTCATCAAAAAAAAGGAAAAAACAAACTACTAATCATTATTTTAAAACGGCAGATCATCTGCTACCGTAAACTCCACAACCGGTGAATTCGTTTGGTTCTTTCTTCCCACCATCTCAAAACTCTCCACACGCACTTCGGTGATTTGTCTTTTATCGCCTGTTTTGGTCTCATAAAAACGGTTGGCAAGCGTACCTTCGATGGCAATGCGTTCGCCCTTGTCGATGTACTTTTCGATAAGCTCTGCCGACTTGCCCCAAAATACTAAATTGTGCCAATGGGTGATTTCAACCGTTTCACCTTTTGCATTTTTTTGTTTTTCGTTTGTTGCCAATCTTAATTTTGCTACTTTGTTTCCATTGTCGAAACTTTTTACTTCAGGAGTTGCTCCTACATTGCCCATTAGACGTACTGAATTGATTAAACTTTTCATGATATATATGTATTTAAATTTTTTACTATTTTTAAATTGATTGCTTACACTTTTTAATTATTAAATTAGAATGGAAGATCCGCTGGCACTATTGATTCATTGGCAACCTGATTGTTCTGAACTTTGCGACTCACAAATTCGAAGCTATCTACTTTGACTTCTGTAATCTGTCGCTTTTCACCAGTATTTGTTTCATAAAAGCGGTTGGCCAATGTGCCTTCGATGGCAATGCGCTCTCCTTTGTCGATGTACTTTTCAATAAGCTCGGCTTGCTTGCCCCAGAACACTAAATTGTGCCAATGGGTGATAGCGATGGTTTCGCCTTTTGCGTTTTTTTGTTTCTCGTTAGTGGCTAATCTTAACTTAGCAACCTTACTGCCATTGTCAAACATTTTTACTTCAGGAGTTGCTCCTACATTGCCCATTAGACGTACTGAATTGATTAAATT
Source organism: Bacteroidota bacterium (assembly GCA_947496065.1). Classification (GTDB taxonomy): domain Bacteria; phylum Bacteroidota; class Bacteroidia; order NS11-12g; family UBA955; genus JABMMZ01. Next base: position 46,723 of record CANMBF010000006.1, on the reverse strand, counting down.
TTTCATGATATATATGTATTTAAATTTTTTGCTTTTAGTCGTAATACTGTGAGTGAATTTGAAATTAAAACACAATAGTTCCGATTTATTGATGCTTGCGCTGAACCGTGAGGTCATTTCTTTTTTATTCATATTTTATTATCTTTAGAACCCTATAGGAATGCTTGTTTCAAAAACCCTAGACCTTTCTGGTTCAGTGCAAAGTTGGGGATGTTAGATTTCTAGAGTCGGTAATTAAGTACTTACAGTCGAATAGAACCGTTTATAAACGTTTAATATCGGCTTTAGTATTGATATTGCTGAACTCTAAATAAACTAAAAAAATACATAACAAAGGAATTATCTTTGTTAAAAATGAAACTGAATCTAAATATAATGATAGAATTTTTAAAATATGGCGTGTTGAGCGGTTTGTTTTTTTGAGTTCTTCAATCAAAGCACAAGTTAATTTAGACAGTATGATCAATGCGAATAAAGACAAATTTATAAATGTGTCACTTTTAAAAGGGGAGTGGGAATCACAAGACACTTTTCATAGTAAAATTGAATTTATAGTAACAAAATATGATGTCCATTTATTGCCAAAAGTACATGTCAATCCCTTTAGTTTTAATTTAAAGGATAGCACCCAAGTAAGTACTAAAGGTATGGCAATTAATTGGCCACCCTATGATTGCATTATCTCTTATATTTCGGAAAAAAGATTAGAAATTATCTTCTATGATTTCATGCAATCCCCTCCTGCGATATGCTACTACAAAAGAAAGACAGCCAATTAAAGCAAAAGTATGATAAAGCAAAATTCGGGTATTCAAAATATTTTCTTAATTGCGCTTACTTGCATATTGATGGGTGGAACAATTGGCGCAATAACTAACATGGTAAATGGTGCTGTAAGTCCCTATTATTTTAAAACAACCATGAATTGGGGTTTTAAAGAGATATGGATAGCAAGTGTGGCGCAAGGTGTTTTAGAAGGCCTATTTCATGGCGTGTTTTTTGCCATCATCTTTACCATTGGATTTGGCATGATTACAAAAGGCAAAGCTAATTATGCATTTGCTTTCAAAAATATTATACGCATTGCCATTATTGTATTGGCTTGCTGGACCATTGGTGGCTTGTTAGCAGTAATGTTGGTGCGATTAAGTCCCGAATTTTATCGCTCGCATTTCCCTTGGACCCCAACTGATGCAATTGAACAAATGAAATATGCTTGGGTAGGAGGCTCCATTTGGGGAGAATTATTGGGTGGATTATTAGGTTCGGTTTTAGTACTCATAAATATTAAGAACAATTGGGCCAACAAGGTTAATGATGTTCCTTAAATTTAATTTTAATTGTAACCACCTTTATCATGTTTTTAAACCTCTGAAATTTATCAACTTAAAATAAACATACTAGTTGGTATGTTTTTTATTGTATAACAAGATATGGATAGACTTAGCGTTATCTAATAACAACAAGGTTTGTCAAATGGATGTCTATGTCTATGTTATTGAATATGGCTGCCCTTCGCATGCTTATAATAAACACCGGGGCACTTTTCACCTCTTAAGATAATTAGTGTAGTGTTGTTGTTGAATATTCAGGGGCCTTTCTTATTGGAAAGGCCTTCTGAATAACTTATCACCTCTTTTCAATAGATGGCAATGCCTTTTTTTTTAAATAAAAATGTACATTTGACTTCAAATAAACATTACTAATGGATTATCTTTTTTACTTTATTTTGCTTGCTTTGGTTGCAGAGATCCTTGGAACTGTTGGTGGATTTGGATCTTCTCTGTTTTTCATTCCAATTGCTGGATACTTCCTCGATTTTCATTCAGTTTTAGGTATTACTGCACTGTTCCATGTCTCGAGCAACCTCACAAAAATATTTTTTTTTAGAGAGGGGGTCGATAAAAAACTTTTGTTAAACATTGGTATACCTGCCGTAATTTTTGTCATTATAGGCGCCTATTTAAGTACGTTTATTGGTTCAATCAAACTTGAATTTATCCTCTCTATTTTCCTCATACTGCTTAGCTTGTTTTTCCTAATTTTTAAAAACATACGCATTCAACCAACAACTAACAATTCAGTTGCAGGTGGTGTGCTTTCAGGCTTGTTTGCCGGCTTGGTAGGTACTGGTGGCGCTATTCGCGGATTAACCTTGGCCGCTTATGGCCTAAGTACCGAAGTGTTCATCGCCACCTCTGCCATTATTGATTTAGGAATTGATGCTTCGCGAAGTGTCGTTTATTTTTTTAATGGGTATGTGCATTACCACGATTTATACCTCATTCCCATACTTTTTATTGTCAGTGTTGTGGGCACTTATATTGGTAAAAAAATACTCACTAAGGTGAACGACAAACAATTTAAATCTTTGGTTTTATTACTTATTTTAATCACAGGTATTTCCACCTTAGTAAAAATATTACAATGATTTTATGGCCTTTTTAAAATGGCCATAAGCCTCGTGAATCTCTGTGTTAAATCCTTTTAATTTCACTTCAGCTTTTTGTTTATTCACCTTTGCATCGGCTATTATTTCATCTACTTTTTCAGAGGCCTTTTTCATTTCCGTTCTAAAGCCTGTCAATACTTTCTCTTTACTGCCCCACTTCATTTCGAATAAACGGATTTGCAATCTTGCTTTTTCAGAAGCGGCTGTAAAAAAATCGGAAACCTTATGGACTTCAGGATTTTTTTTGATTTCCTCTTTTACCAAATCCATGGCATGGACAATGTTTTTCTTTTGGGCTTTAAATACTTCTTTGGTCTCTGCTTTCGAAGCCGAGAGTTGCTCATCAAGATGATTCAATTTTTCCTTAAAACCAATTGACCATTCTTTGTTTTCATTGTATACCTCTTTTAGGTCGACCTTAAAATCATGAACACTGGTTTTCAGCTTTTGCTTCAATGCTTCAAACCTATCTTTAACCTCCACTTTTCCTAAGGAGAGTTGAACGGCTAAATGATCGAGTTCCTGTTGGTCTTTTAATAGCTGCTCTGCAATTCTTGCAAGCAATGGTTTTTGAACTGTTTTTTTTGAAGAAGTGGCCATCGTATTGTTAATTATTGTCTAACAAATATAAGACAAATCATTAGCATCGCCTATGACATGCATCATAATGCCTCCTTTAACCAACCGCAACCATACGTTGTCTAATAATGACACTATCAACAAAATTAAAAAAGGGTCGCTCTTTCGAACAACCCTCATTTATCAACCATATTAAATAAGTACCGGTAGTCAGCCGATAAAATTCACAAAATATCTTATCTCAAAAGGACGACCATTCCTCTGAAGGTAAATTCATCATTGTTTTCAAATTGACCAGTTACTTTCCACACATAATTTTCTTGCTCGCATAACTGACCGTTAAATATACCATCCCACTCTTCATTAATGTCGTTGGTTTCAAATACTTTTTGTCCCCATCTGGTGAAGATGCTAAAGGTATAATTGCCATTTTTAACACTTACCAATGAAGGCTTAAATCCATCATTTCTTCCATTGTTATTTGGGGTAAAGGCTGTTGGCACATAGCAATAACCTGGCAACATGGTGGTTAAGTAAGAAGGCTTAAATAAAGTATCAGAACAATTGTAACCATTGGTTGCAATTAAGGTTACACCGAATCTACCGCTTACATTTAAAGTGAAGTTAGGGTTTCTCATATTCGACGTATTTAAAACATTGCCAACACTATCTGTTAAAGTCCATTTTTGAGCGATTGAATTATTCGTTTTGTTATTGATAAAGAAATTTGCATTTGGCAAACTCATGAAACGTTGATCAACTGTAAAGTCAGCTTTAGGCGTTGGGTTTACTGTAATCATTCCTGGGTAGGTAACTGTAGTAGAACCACCCACACCAGTTGCAATTAAAGTAACATCCCAAGTACCTGCAAATTCAAATTTGTGTACTGGATTCTCTTCTTCTGAATCTGCTGAACCATCACCAAATATCCAACGGTAGCTGGTAGCGTGTGTAGAAGTATTAATAAATTTAACATTTAATGGTGCACAACCTTCGAATTTATCAGCACTGAATTTTACGATTGGTTTAGCATTTTGAATAAAGATAGGTTTAACAATAAAATCAGAACATTGCTTATTGTAAACTGTAAATCTTACTTCAACATTACCAGCGCTCACATAAGTGTGGTCAGGATCTTTTACAAAGTTACTTGCATTGTTAACAGAACCATCACCAAAATCCCACTCATATTTTAAGTTATTGACATTGGTTGAAGTAATCATAGGCTTGCCTACAAATCCAACAATAGCATTTGGTAACATTGGTTTTCTCATTAAATAATCGAAGTCGGCATGTGGACGTTCAATTACATTGAATACATCATTTCCGCTTGTACTATCTACACAACCATCTTTGTCGTAACCAAATAAGATAATGCTGTAAGAACCGAATTGATTGTATACATATGAAGGATTGATTTCGGTAGATAAACCACCATCACCAAACTTCCAAAAATATCTAACGCCATTCACTGATTCATTTTTAAAATCAACAACTCCTTTTTCGCAAGCTTCAACTTGATTTTTGCTAAAACGAATTTTCATTTTAGGTTTTACTTTAATGGTCATATCAGCAGTATCAGCACAACCATAATTGTTCTTAACAATTAATTGAACAGAATAGAAAGTATCTACCACTTCTGAAGAAGGTAATACCTTTGAGAAACTAGACGCTGCATATACACTTCCATCATTGAAAGTCCATTCGTTTTGAGAGAAGTTTTTAGACTTGTTAACGAATTGGTAGTAGCCAATATCGCAAGGATTGTTTCTTGATGCTTTTAAATCGGCAGTAGGACGTGGATAAACCAATAAGATAGTCTTTGCAGTATCATAGCAATTAAAACGTGATCTGCGCAAGGTTACTTTTGGAGAATAGGTAATATTTGAAACGTTGGTATAAGTGTGTGTTACAACATCGGTATACGCTTCACCGGTATTATCACCAAACTCCCAGTAATCAGTTTTGTAAGCTTTTGAGCTTTGGCTCATTTTAATGGTTAAATCTGTACAACCAACGGTTTTATCCAATACCATTAAATCTTTTGGTTTGTTAACAATGTACACATCTTGTTTTGTAGTGTCTTTGCAACCTGCAGAAGATAACACTTCAAGTGTTACACGATAAATAGTATCGCGGTAGTTCAAAGGATTGATATAAAATTTATGACGTGGGTTAATTGAACTTGAAGTCGTATTGTCGCCAAATTTCCAAGTGTATTTAAAACCTCCCAACGTATTGTTAATAAAGTTTACATACTCTTTAGAACACAATGAATCTTTCGCTAAATCGAAATCGGCATCCGGACGGCCAAGCACCAATGCTTGTTGGTAAACAGTATCGCTTAAACAACCATAAGAAGAAGTAACCGCATGGTTGATATAGTATGTAGTATCGAAAATTTTAATGCCTGGTAACACAATTGTTTTAGTTGCACCAGCGCCACTCATTTGTGCGCCAATTCCCCAGAAATAACTATTAGGATTAACAGAAGCATCGGTTAAATTCACTTGTAAAGGTGCGCAACCTTTTTTAGTTGACATGGTGAAAGCTGCAATTGGCTTAGGATGCACAGTTACTAAACTAGTAGCAGTGTCTTTACAACCATACTGACTTGTTGTTTCGTACCATACTTTGTAAGTGGTATCTTTATTTTTGTAATTGTAATAAACCAAAGAATCATCGCCAGCAAAGCTGATTAATGAATTACCAAATTTCCAGCTATGGGTTAAAGCACCACCATCGTAGGCTACAGAATTATTAAGGGTCTTAACATTCAAAGGGGTGCAACCTTTTACAACATTTAAATTGAATTGTGCTTTCGGATCAGGGTGAACTGTAATGTTTATCGTGCTACTGTCTTTACAACCATGTTCGCTGTAACCAACCAATTTGGTTTTATAAATAGTATCTCTAGAAACTGCTGCTTTGAATGATGCGCTGAAATTTTTAGTACTACCTATTTGACCATTTCCCGCATTCCATTTGAAAGATATGATGGCGATTGAGCCAGTATCACGTGGATTAGATTGGTTGTTGAAATTAACTTTTAACAACTGACAACCGCTTGTTTTATCGGCCACAAAATTAACGAAAGGTTGAGGATAAACTTGAATGCTTTTTGAAATTGAATCATAGCAACCATTCGCAGTTGTAGTTTTCAAAGAAATTGTGTAAAAAGTATCTTTTGTTTTGCTTGCATTGAAAGTAGCAGATGGATTGGTAGTAGTTGAAGTGCCCCCATTATTAAAAATCCATTTGTATTGTAAAGTGTTTTTGTTGTTGCTATTGTTGGTGGTTGATTGGTTTGTAAAACTTACGCCTAATGGACCACAACCATTAACTTTATTTGAAACAAATGCTGCTGTAGGACCAGGAAATACTTTCACAATTACTGAAGTAGAATCTTTGCAACCTGTCCAGTTGGTAACATTTAATTTTATAGTGTAAGTAGTATCTCTTTTTTTAGCAGATGCATAATAAGCAGTTGGATTAACACTGGTGCTAGTTGAACCATTGCCTAGTTTCCATGTGTTAGTGTAGGCATTGGTTGAAACATTTTTGAAAATGACTTTTAAAATACCACAACCTGAATCTTTATTAGAAATAATGGCTTTAGGATTTTTAGGTGTGAAGTATACTTTCTCCATTGAATCGCCTTGACAAGAAGAAGCACTTGTCGCAATTAATTTCAAACGAACAATAGTGGTATCGTTATAAAGGATAGAGTCTGTTAAATTGATAGCAGTAGAAATTAACTTATTGTTAGCATACCATCTAAAATCTTTACCATAAATACTAGTATTTAGAAATTTAAATGTAGCAGGGGTACATGCATAATTCTGATTGATGGTGAATTGTGCTTTTGCGCCTGGCTTAATTCTTACAGTATGGTATGTGGTATCTTTACAACCAGCACCTGTACCAGCAATTAAACGCACATTGAATAAACCAGCAGTTGTGTATACATGTTTGTAGACGCCTTTCACTGTATCTGAAACTGAAGTATTATCGCCAAAGGTCCAATTGTATTGATTAGAATTAATTGATTGGTTGTTGAAAAGCAGTGAATCGAAGGTACAACCGGCAGTATCACCAGATAATTTTGCTTTAGGTAAACCATAAGCAGTAAATGTTTGACTAAAAGTATCTAATCCACATGTATCGCTAACGATTAAACGCACTGTGTAGTTACCAGCAGTGGTGTACACTTTCGAAGCTGGGTTAGCTGTCGTACTTTTTGTACCATCGCCGAAATCCCAAGCATAAGAAGGATTTACAAAGTAAGAAGTAGACGTATTGGTGAAATTAACTGTTTGAGGAATACAAGTGCTAGCGATTTTTGCAAATTTTGCAGTTGGCTTATCGTTCACACGGAAAGTTTTAATCACTGAATCGGCACCACATTTATTCGCAACAATTAACTTGATGGTATAAACACCAGCATTGTTAAATGAATAAGACAATAATGAATCAGTATATTTGGTTGAACCGTTTTTATCTGTAATGGTCCAAGTGCGGGTATAACCTCTGCCTTTAGAAGTATCTTTAACATTTACATTCAAAGGCTTGCAACCTCTGTTAATGTTATAGACAAAACCTGCTTTAGGCTGATGATAAACTCTAAGCAATGATTTGAAAGTATCTTTTCCGCAACCATTTTTTGCAATCAAGGTAATGACATAATCACCTTCTTTAGCATACTTGTGGTATTGATCGGCTTTGCTAGTGGTCCAACCTACAGTTGTGCCATCACCAAAATTCCAAAAGTATTCTTTTAAATCTGGCAATAAACAATATTTGTCATCAGTAGCATTTTGGAAAATAAAATTCTTTGTTGGATCGCAAGTGGTCGTAACAGTCCATAAAGCTTTATCCTTATCGCTCACATCTACTGGATTCCAAGTAGCTAATGAACTACCGCAAGCATTTTTCGCTTTGATTTGCAAAATCGCATTACAAACGCCTTTTACATATTTGTGGTAAATGGTATCTGCAAAACTTGCAGCAGATTTGGTTTCTTTATCGCCATTGCCCCAATCGATATCGAAAGTGGTATTGTCAGAAATATTATAAGAAGCATTTACAATTCTTAAAACGAAAGGTACACAACCTCTGTTAGAACCTGAAGGAGGACCCACGATACCCGCGGTAGGTTGTCTTTGATTGTAAGCAGTGCCATATACAGTATCGATACAAGTACCATTTTTGGTTACCACTTTAAAAGTGAACACACCGAGTTGATTGTATAAATGTGTTTTTACTTTGCCTGGCGCAAAATCAGCACCGGTGGTATCCATAGAACCATCGCCCCAAAATATTTTTAATTTCTTTAAGGTATCGCTCGATTCTATTTTTACAGAAAAAGTATCAGGATCGGCAATGTATTGAATACAGTTAATCCAAAAAGGATTATAAGTACCATTCCCCGATTGATCGATAACAGATTTTGCATTACTTGTAACAGTAATAGAAGCAGCAGACGATGAATCGATGCAACCACTTGAATCTTTTACAAACAATTTAATACTATTGCTGCCTACTTTTTTAAGTAATAAAGTAGTTGAATCTAACCCTTTGGTTGAATCGACTAAAATATTGTTGATTTTCCACCAAAAGGTGGCTTTATTTTTATAACTACCAGTAGAGGTGTTTTTAACCTTTACGATATACGGTAAACCACATGTGTGGGTAGTTGAATAAGTGAACGCTGGTGCGATGTTGCACGCATAAGTGTTTTTACCCAACAAAATTAAAACTACTAAAACTAAACTTTTTAAACTAAAACTTTTCATATCTCTTGATTGATAATATGTTCAAGTTAGCATCAAAAAATTATTACCACAATCCTTTTAAAAATGATGCTTTTTTTTTCAAAAATTTATTATAGTTGATTGATTTACAGTCGATTTAATTTGTTTTAGTGTGTTAAAAAAGAGTGAATAAAGAACTTTTTGTTTAATTTTTATTTTAATTTATTAAACAATTTTAAAACTTGACATCGAGTCCGAACAAAAAATTAATTTTACTTTGAGGGTAATAAAAATTTTCGGTGATGGTTTCCTTCTTCCATACATATTTGAAAGTATACCCATTGTTTGTGTAATTAATACTACCAAGGTTGCCTACAACCCCTCTAAATACTAGCGTTGGCGCATTCTTTATTTTGATTTCCTTCTGAAAATTGAGGTTAATTATGCCATAAGAATTCAATTTTTGACCCTCATTTTTGGTGTTATCGAGATACTGTTTGCCAACATATTTTAGGTTAATTCCCATTTGCAAATTTTTGATGTGCTTATCTGTTATTCCAAAATAGCCAATAACGTTTGGCGAAAATGAAATATCAGTGTTTTGATGAACTACTTTAATTTCATCATAGCGTTCGCCGCTATCACCATAATCATAATAGATATCGCTAAATGATTTGATCTTATTTTGGCTCAAGGTTAAATTGCCCTCGAAGCTGAGCTTTCCTTTCATAATCGATTTCATTGCTATCAATTCTATTCCTCTTCTAAAAGAAGCATCGACATTCTTTCTAATAGGATTTCCCACATCATTGACAGCACCGGTCAGTACCAATTGATTAATGTAGTTCATATAATAGGCATTCAATTGTATAAAATGGGTACGGCCTTTGTTAATCCAACCCAATTCATAATCTGCCAATTGTTCGGACTTCGGAATATCTTTATTGACATTGTCTGTAAAGTCGCTGCGCACAGGCTCTCTGTTACCCCTACTATAACTCGCATATGTTTGATTCGCTCTATTCAATTGGTAGTTGAAGCCAACCTTTGGATTGAAGAAATTGTAAGATTGTTTAAAATTTACAATGTTTAAATCAGAACCAATACCTGAGCTACTATAATTAATTTTCCTGAATTGCAATTCTGCTAATGCTTTTAGCCCCTTTAATAACGTGTACTCCCCTTTTAAGAATCCATTGATTTCATTCTTTTCGCTTGTTGCGTGGTAATAGTCTTGGTTGTTGCCAAAAGGTTGGGCAATATCTGCCCAAATAACTTTTCCAAAATGCTTACCGCGGTAACTGGTTGCGCCTATGCCTGCATTCAATTTTAAATTAGTACCATTGTAATCGAGCGAAGAAAAATTACCAAAGTAAATATTGTCTAACCATTTTTGACGGATCAAATCAGTAGATGTTACCGTATCTTTTTTAGAACTTATATAATTATTGACACCATAATTCAAAAAAGTAGCACCGTCTTTAAACTCTTCGTAATACCCTTTCCCTGTAGTTGTAAAAAACGAAGATTTAAAGTTCAGCTTATTAAATTGTTTGCCTATGTGCAATTGGTAATGGTTCTGCCAATAATTATCTGTTTGATTTTTATACTTATAGTAATTATAGGTTCTGCCGCTGTTTAATAAGTTTTCGGCTTGTTGATGGGTTGTAATAGTGGTTGGATTCCTTTCAATAAATGCTTTGACACCTGCTTGGTCATTTTCATATCTGCTTTGAGGGGTGCCATACCATGATTGGTAGGTTTTTTCTTTACCACCAAAACTAACCGCATTAATGGCCCATTTGTTCTTATAATAATTTAAATTGAATTGAAAGGCCGATAAATTACTGCTTGCTCTATCAATATAACCATCTGATACTATTTTAGACAAACGCCCACTGAAAGAAAAATTACCAATTCTACCGGTACTGAATTTTAAGTTACTTTTTGATGTATTGAATGAACCATACGATTGTTGCATTTGAAAACCTGGCATGCTGCTATTCTCAATATTATTGATGCTGATATTGGCGCCAAATGAACCGTTGCCATTGGTACTAGTTCCCACCCCGCGTTGTACTTGCACACTGTTGGTTGAACTGGCCAGGTCGGGCATGTTCACCCAATACACCCCATGGCTTTCGGCATCGTTAACGGGTACTCCATTAATGGTGACATTAATACGTGTGGCATCGCTGCCCCTAATTCTAATACCTGTATAACCAACGCCAGCGCCCGCATCACTTGTAGTGACAGCCGATGGTGTATTGCCAATTAAGTAAGTAAAGTCTTGTCCTAAATTCTGTGACCTTAATTCCTTTGCATCGATATTGGTATAGGCAAAGGCATTGTTTTTATCGACCCTTGTCGCTTTTAGAATATAACCTGCCTGCTCTATGGATTTTTCTTTTAATCGGATGGTTTGCTCAATACCTGTTGATTGGATGATTGTGCGCGACTCCCAATAGCCAAATTTTTGAATCACCAATACATAGGATTGACCTGGCATTAAATTGTATTGATTTTTATTGGGAATAAAATTACTAGAATCGGTTCCAATTATTTTGGAATAAAAATCTGTGACCGCATTGCTGTCTTCATCAACACAGGTAAATGTGAAATTAAACTGTGGGGTTTTGTTTTGAGCATTTGCACTGAGGCATGCCAACATCAGGATAAGGGTGAACTTTATTTTCATTTGATTTTTAAAAAATAAAGTTGTGGGGTTTGAAATTAATAACACAAGAGAACATTGGCTACTAATTCTAGTTTTTCCTGTCGCAGTAATTACACTTATCCAGGTATTGTGGGTTTAATCTCAGCTAAATATTTTCAGCACCCCAAAACTTTGATGCAAAGAAAAGCAAAAATTTGAAATAAGATTTGAATAATTTTCTACAACTTATTTAAGTTGTTCAGCAACGCTGTATAACAATGCCTCTTCAAACGGCTTAGCCATCAATTGTAAGCCTATTGGCATATTGGTTAATCTATCTATGCCAGCAGGAATAGAAATGGCAGGAATGCCCGCCAAATTAGCTTGTACGGTAAACAAATCGGCCAAGTACATGGCTACAGGATCGCTGGCTTTTTCGCCTAGCTTAAAGGCAGGCGTACTTGTAGTTGGTGTTAATATTAAATCATACGTTTCAAAAATATCTAACGTTTTTTGACGAATGAGTTGTCTTACTTTTTGTGCTTTGGTATAATAAGCATCATAGTAATCGCTGCTCAAAACAAAAGTACCCAACATGATTCTGCGTTGCACTTCCGGACCAAATCCTTCGGTTCTACTTTTCTTAAACGTACTTTCTAAATCGGTAGCGTTTGCACTTCTATAGCCGTACATTAAACCAGAAAAGCGACTTAAATTACTGCTCGCTTCGGCCGTTGTTAAGACTTGGTAGCATGGCACCATGGCATCTAGGTATGGAAAATTGATTCCATGCACTTCATGTCCCTTGTCTTTTAATAACTGAATATAACTTTCGGTACTCGCCTTAATTTGAGGATCGAGGCCCTTATTATTTAAACAATCGTTGATGTAAGCAATTTTCAATGGTTTACTTTGAACTTTTACTTCGCTACTATCAGCCTTTCTTTTGGCCATGGTGGCATCGTTTTCGTCTTCACCTGCAATAATGCTCATCAACAAAGCCATGTCGTGTATACTGGCTGTAAACGGACCAATTTGATCGAAGCTACTTGCAAAGGCGATTAAGCCCCAGCGACTGATACGACCATAGGTTGGATAAAGACCATAAAGACCCGTAAATGCTGCAGGCTGCCTGATAGAACCACCAGTGTCGCTGCCCAAAGAAGCCAAACACATGTCGGCTTGAACTGCTACAGCACTTCCACCACTACTGCCTCCTGGCACACGGCTGGTATCAGCTGCATTTAAAACAGGACCGAATGCAGAATTTTCATTCGAAGCGCCCATGGCAAATTCATCGCAATTGGTGCGGCCAATGATAATAGCGTCTTCGGCTAATAAGCGTTCAACCACAGTTGCAGAAAAAAGAGAGGTAAAGCCCCCTAATATTTTGGATGATGCAGATGAATGATGGCCTTTGTATACGATATTATCTTTAATCGCAATGACCATACCCGCTAATTTACCGGCAGTTTTGTTATCTATTTTTTGCTGAATAGAAATCGCATTGGCTTTGGCTTCTTCAGAAAAAACTTCTAAAAAGGCATTTAAACCAACGTGCTGATTGATTTGCTCGAGATAATAATCGACTAAAGCCGGTAAGGTAAGTTGACTAGCAGAAATTTCAGATTGAATGTCTGCCAGTGATGAAAAACGTTTTTTCATGCACTAAAAAAATACAGAATTTATTTAACGTCAGTTGATTTGTCCTGAGGTTTTTCTTGCATGCCCTTTTCAATTTCGCTTTTAACATTGTTTTTAGCATTTTGAAATTCACGCATTCCTTGGCCAACACCACGCATTAATTCTGGAATTTTTTTACCACCGAAAAGAATAAGAATCGCAACAATTATTAAGATAATTTCAGTTGCTCCTAGATTTCCCATATTATTAATTTATTTAATTGATTGCAAAGGTAACGAATAATCAGCATTTGCAATAAAATTATTTACTTGGTGAATTACCAATTGAAATCCGTTGCCATTTTTAAAAAGCAGCAAGTACCGACCCGAGAACTTTGAGATTCATTATTGCTTAGGCCCTTTGGGCTGAAGCGGTCGTACCTCTAAATTCACTTGGTGAAAATTGTCGGGTGTTTTTAAAGCATATACCATCATTGCGGCCACATCTTGGGGCATTAACATGTAATCGTGGGGTTGGATATTCGGACTGTTGCGAAAGAAATCGGTTTTAGTTGAACCTGGGTACACACATGTCACTTTAATTTTAAAATCTCTTAACTCGCGCCATAAACTCTCCGAAAAACCTTTCACTGCCCATTTGGTTGCGCAATAGCCACTCACCATGGGCATGCCCTCTAAACCAGCTGTGCTAGCAATGTTTATGATATGACCAATGCCATTGGCTTTCATTTTTGGTACCGCTAATCGCGTGCAATAAAACATGGCATTTACATTGGTTTGCATCATTTCGTCCCATTCCAACATGGATAAATCTTCGACATTCCCAAAATAACCTAAGCCAGCATTGTTAATCAAAATATCGATGTGTTGATTGCTTGCCATAAAAATCTGATGCCATGCTTTTTCAACGGCTTCATAATTTCTTACATCCGTGGGAATAAAAGTGAAATTAGGATGTTGTTCGGGATAGGGATTGCGACCAAGGCCAAACACCATGGCACCCTCTTCTAACAATTGTTGACATAAAGCTGCACCAATGCCTTTGCTTACGCCTGTTACCACAGCAATTTTATTCGATAGATTCATGGCACAAAGTTAAGCGAAGGAATAAAACCTTTTAGCATTTTTTTTGCTTTGGTTAAATTGAAATTTTTGTCAATCCCTATTTATTCTATGATAATATCGAGGCGAAAGAGCAACCCAGTTAAATCCATTTTAGAGAATTTTGTTTTCTTTAATGTATTCATGGTGGGGTCGATTAAAAAGTTACGTGAAGTTGAAAAATCGAGACCAGATAAATCAGTATTGATAAAAATAGAATCATGCCAGTCGCAATTAGCTATTACAGCCTTTGATAAATCGGCCTGTGTAAAGTTAGCACCATGAATTTTACAGTTATCGAAACTGCTTTTGTTCATTCTTTTTTTATCGAATGAGGTGTAATCCATGTTGCAATTTTTAAAATGCACTTCGAACAAAAAATCTTTAGAAGGCGAGCAATCGGCTCCCATTAATTTACAATCTTTAAAAAGAATGTTTTGTAAGCCGCAGAAATTAAAACGCATATTACTCAAGTTGCAATTGGTGAATTGACAGTCGATAAAATTAACATCCGATAAGGTGGAAAAAATACAATTGGTGAACTCGCAATTTTCATATTCTAATCGATCGCTTTTATCTATGGAAAAATCAACGCCTTGTATGGTTTCAGAATAGGTGCGTATTGTTGCCTTTTTATTGCTTGCCATTACAAGGCAAATCTAATAAAAATAAAGTAGCAAATACCACATGGTTTTAAAAGCCAAATTCAATAAAGTGGCAGTTATTTAAGAGAAAGGTAAATGGAGTTCACTAGATTTACAATTATTGTGGTAAATAAATATCTTTGTCAGGTTTGCGGAAGCTAGGTTTCCAGGCAAGGCCTACTGTTAATTGGTGCACCCAACGCGAGGGTGTAGCGAACATAATAGAACCTTCTACAAACAAACCAAGGTACCGATAGTCCGAACTGACAATTATTAAATCTGTTTGCATTCCCAATGAAGGCGCAAAACGGGTTTCGACAATGGATTTTTTTGTAAGGGTGTTTTCGTAACCTACCGAGCTGTAACAAAGGCCTGGACTTATAGAAAACTTAGCTATTTTGTAGGTCCTACCAAACCCATAATTAAAGCACAGGCGACTCTCCTTCATATAGCCATTGTCCATAATCCCCTTGTTGATACTCATGTTCAAATCGACATGCACAAAATCACGAAAATTGAAATAACTCTCGGCCGATAATTTTACATAAATACCGGGCTTAGGTAGTTTGAATCCCCCAATAGAAGAATCTTTGGCTGGTTTCATACTGATGCGACTGGCACCCAATGATAAAATTAAACTGCTTGGAGGTAAACCCATGCCCTTAACATTGGCACTAAAACCAATAGCTATTATGAAGCAAATAAGACTGCGAAATAGGGTATTTAAATTTTGATGCATTGAACAAAGTCAAAACAAAGTTAGGGGAAAGAATTTGAATATCTCCTCAGACACTTTCGATATCTAATTTCAATATAATACCATTTAGCTACATAGGGTAACCTTAGGATTTAAAAATAAGAGATTATATCTTAAAACCTAGTTATTAGGATGGCCAGCGGCCAACCAACTTTTAATCGCCGTGATATCGCAATCGGACAAACTGCCTGCATTTTTTGGCATGGCTGAATAGCCGGCTGAATGAAGTATCGACCCTTCTAGCTTACTGTAGGGAATGGCTAAAATCGTTTTGTCATAGCTTGATAAATCATAGCCTCCGCCTGCATACGTTGCAGAATGACAACCAACGCACCATTTATTCAAAATGGGCTCAATTCTCGCTTTGTAGGTAAATGTCGAATCACATGTTTTGCAATTCGAACTATTAGGCGCACCTGATTTGATCCAATGCTTAATTTGATTATTCTCATATTTTGTAAATTTATGATACGGTGAGGGTGGCATTTCACCTGAGTTAATTTGCGTCCACGATTCGCTTTGGTACGGGTGATTAGCTCTGATGCTTTTCATGATGCCTTCGTAGTTACTTAAATCGAGATCCTCCTCTTTATCGATTCCATTGTGACAACCTGATTGGGTGCAATTCGAAACGAATAACGGCAATATATCTTCCTTAAAACAGATATTGGGAGTGGCTACCTCGCTGGTACAATTCGTTAAGAATAGAAATGAAGCAAAGGAAACAAAAAGGATGGCAGAAAATTTAATCTTCATGTGTTTAATTTACTACGGCAAAGTTTATACCATACTACTAAAATCATACTGATTATTATCATGAATGCATTAAGAAAAATGCCTTTGATTTTATAATCAATTAAAAACATACCGCTTAGTATGTTTTAACGGCCTACCTTATTTTTTTGATAAATAAAATAATTTTCCTCGTTGTAAAAGTTCTGATTGAAGGAATCAATCAATTGGTATTGCCCAGTAAATGCTAGACTTGTCTGCTTAGAAACGATAAATTTTTTACCATAAGAATAGCTGTAAATGGTGTCTAAAACTTGTATTTTTTTATCAAATACCACAAAAACTTTTTCCTTTATTTGGCTCAATTGATTGGCCTTAAACATCAAAGTTTCTAAATTGAGGTAGGCTTGGTTGGCTTTTGTAAAATGCACATAAGTGCCGTAGCGGTTTTCGCGGGAAATGTAAAATGCTTGATTATGATAATACATGACCCCCTCTATTGTATAGTCGGGTTCGGCTATTAAAATAGAAGTATCTGTTAGGTTCTGTTGACACCACTGACCAAACCTTTTGCTCTCGCTTCGGATTGACACGATATCATCCTTATACTTTTCGTACCCTTTTAATACTTGTATTGCCAAAACAAAAACATTGATAACAAGGCCAATAAACACTATACCACTGACCATGTTTTTTCGCGCCAACACTGCTTGTATAGTATCGTATTGCAACCAAGCAAACACCACCACCGTATAAAAATACATGCCTTGGTGGTGCATTAAATTACCTTTGATGCACAGGGAGAAAAATACCATGGCAATTAAAGCAAGTATTAAGAAAAGCATTGTTCTCCAATTGGGTAAAAACAAAAGCAAACCGCCAGTCAAAACTACACTCAAAAAGTAGGCACTAAAGTGCATTTTGTAATTCAAATAATCATCGAAACCATTACCCACTACCCAGAGTTCTTTAATAGAAACAAAGTCAATGATTTTTTTAGACGCCACCAAAGAATTTGCATCAGGCAACATGGTATACAAACTAAAACCAATGGCCGTTATTAAAATTAGGATAGATAGTTTTAAAGGCGTTGTTAATCCGTTTGTATTCTTGTATTCAAGAATGGTGTAAACACCTATCAAACCTACCATCATAGTGGCATAAACATTGGTGAGCGCTGCCATGGACAAGCATAAAAAAGCAAGAAAAATATTTTTGGGATAACGAGAAAAGGAGTCTGCAAATAGCAACATAAAAAATGCACCGATGCCATAATTGCGCGCATTGATGCCATATTCATATAAACAATAAACACCAAAAATTAATAGCAATTTTATCAATAAAGGAAATGGCGATCGGAACATGACCAATACCAAAATGCCAAAACTAAAAATAAAACTGCAAAGTGGCAATACCCAAGTGGCCTGAAAACAATCAAAGGCCAATTTAAGGATGGCGTACCATAAGATAGGATGGCCTTCATTTTTTAAATACAATGGCAAATCGGAAAATGCAGGAGCACTTATAGCAATGGACAAGGCCCTCATTTCATCTCGCCAATACTCATGCTTAGCAAGACCAACCCCATAAAGGATGAGCCAAACAGCGATACTTAAAAAAACGAAGAGCGATTTTTTATTGTTAAACACGTTCACAATTTAATAAGTTAATGTTTAACAAAGTTAATGCTTCTCTAGCGACTCAAATACATGCTTTTCTTGCTGTAAATTTCTCGGAATTCAGGGTCTTTGGTGTCTTTTACAAACAAAATTGATTCGCCAGTACTTTTCATCTCAGGACCCAATTCACGGTTGACATTCGGAAATTTATTAAATGAGAACACAGGCAATTTAATGGCATACCCTTGCTCTTTTCTAACGATGTTAAAGTCTTTTAATTTATTCACCCCTAACATTATTTTAGTTGCAATATTAATATAAGGCACGTCGTATGCTTTGCAAATAAATGGTACTGTTCTACTCGCTCTTGGATTGGCTTCGATTACATAAACCTTCTCATCTTTAACTGCAAATTGAATGTTTAACAAACCGCGAATATTCATTGAGAATGCTAGCTTTCTGCTATACTCTTCCATGCGTTGTTTTACATTTTCACTTAAGCTAAAGGGTGGTAATACTGCGCTGCTATCGCCACTGTGAATACCTGCTGGCTCAATATGTTCCATCATGCCTATCACATGGCAATCTTCGCCATCGCATATTACATCACATTCGGCTTCTTCTGCTCGGTCTAAGAAGTGATCAATCAATACACGGTTGCCAGGTAAATCACCCAATAATCCAATGACTGCATTTTCAAGATCTTCGTCATTGATAACAATTTTCATCCCTTGTCCGCCTAAAACATAACTCGGGCGAACCAATACAGGATAACCTACTTCGTGTGCAATATTGACTGCCTCTTCTGCTGTTTCTGTTACACCGTATTTAGGATAAGGAATGTCTAATTTTTTCAATAAATCACTGCACAAACCGCGGTCTTCCCTCATGTCCATGTCAGGGAAAGAAGTCCCTATAATTTTAATGCCACGTTCATGTAATTTCTCTGCCAATTTCAAGGCGGTTTGACCGCCTAATTGTACAATAACCCCTTCTGGTTTTTCGAGTTCTATGATCTCCCATAAATGTTCCCAATATACTGGCTCGAAATACAATTTATTAGCCATATCGAAATCGGTACTTACCGTTTCAGGATTGCAGTTCACCATGATGGCTTCGAAGCCCGTTTCTTTGGCGGCTAAAAGACCGTGTACACAACTATAATCGAACTCTATCCCTTGACCAATTCTGTTAGGCCCACTGCCCAATACGATGATTTTCTTTTTATCTGATACAATGCTTTCATTTTCGCCTTCAAAACAAGAGTAGAAATAGTTGGTTGGCGAAGGAAACTCGGCAGCGCAGGTATCTACCATTTTATAAGTACGGGTAATGCCCATGCCTTTGCGTTTTGCATACACATCATCCTCGGTACAATTCTTAATTAAGTAAGCAATTTGGTAATCGCTATAACCCTTTTTCTTAGCAGAACGCATTAACGCTTCTGGCAAAGTATCGAGGGTGAATCTTCTAATTTCCTTTTCAGTGTTGGTCAAGTCGAGCATTTGTTCTAAATACCAGCGATCAATGCGCGTTAATTTTTGAATTGTTGTTAAAGGCACACCCATATCAATGGCATCTTTAACGTGAAACAAACGGTCCCAACTAGGGTTCTCCAAACTGTGGGCAATTTCCTCTAAATTTCTAATGCCGTTGCCATCGGCACCTAAACCGTGTTTTCTAATTTCTAAAGATTGACATGCTTTTTGTAAAGCTTCTTGAAAACTGCGACCAATGGCCATTACCTCGCCTACTGATTTCATTTGCAAACCAAGGCTCTTATCGGCTCCTTTAAATTTATCGAAGTTCCATCTTGGAATTTTGATAATGACATAATCAATGGCTGGTTCGAAGAAGGCTGAAGTCGTTTTGGTTACTGGATTTTTAAGCTCATCTAAATTATACCCAATGGATAATTTAGCAGCAATTTTTGCAATCGGATAACCAGTGGCTTTACTTGCCAACGCCGATGAACGCGATACACGCGGATTGATTTCGATGGCGATGATTTCTTCATTCTCTGGATTTACAGCAAACTGCACGTTACAACCACCTGCAAAATTGCCAATGCTGCGCATCATACTAAAGGCCATGTTGCGCATGTTTTGATAGCAAGTATCGCTCAATGTCATGGCAGGTGCTATGGTAATACTATCGCCTGTATGGATGCCCATTGGATCTAAATTCTCGATGGTACAAATAACTGCGATATCATTTTTATTATCGCGTAACAATTCCAATTCATACTCTTTCCAACCCAATACCGCCTGTTCAACCAGTACTTCATGTGTTGGCGAAGCTTCTAAACCAATTCGCAAGGCTTCATCTAATTCATTTTTTGTTTTTACAAATCCACCACCTGTACCACCTAAGGTGAACGAAGGGCGAATAACCAAAGGATAACCAATGCGCTGCGCAATTTCTTTACCTTCCAATAGTGAATTAGCAACCCCACTGGTAGCAACCCCTATACCAATATCAATCATTAATTGGCGAAACAATTCTCTGTTTTCTGTATTTTGAATGGCCGCTGTATCAACCCCAATGATACGGATATTGTATTTTTCCCAAAGACCTAAATCTTCGGCTTCAATACAAAGGTTTAAGGCTGTTTGACCACCCATGGTAGGCAATACGGCATCAATATGTCTTTCTTGTAATATTTTTTCAATCGACTGACAAGTGAGGGGCAATAAATAAACATGATCGGCTGTTACTTTATCGGTCATGATAGTGGCCGGATTGCTGTTGATAAGCGATACCTCAATACCCTCTTCTCTCAATGAGCGTGCGGCTTGGCTACCTGAATAATCGAATTCGCAAGCTTGACCGATGATGATGGGACCACTCCCTATTATTAAGACTGATTTGATGGATAGATCTTTGGGCATAAAAGAATAAAATTTGGCAAAAATACAAAAGCATTGGCGTTTAACAACGCAATGTGGACAAAATATAGGAGAAAAAAGGTGCCTTTGAAAAAAAACTTTTGACCAGATGGGAATGCTAACTTCAGGTGCTCAAGGCCTCGCCTTGCCCGTTTTGTTCTTCTAAAGTCCAGGCATCGGTTAATGTCGTTTCAAGCCATACTTTACCCGAATGACGATAAACCAACACGCCAATACCATAGGCGTTCTGGAACTGTTGATCCAAATCTAAAACTGTCATTTGTGGCGCTATCACAATGTGTAAATCGGATACTAATGTTCTGCATTCTTTCAGCGTTTTGTTTGTTTGATTAAAGGGTCTGCGGGCCAATATAAAATTGCTTTCAAGCTTACCTGAGCGCAAGAAAAACGCCAACTTTAAATAGGGGTAGGTATTGTTAAACTCTTCTTGAATTATGAAGAGCTTTTTGTTCTCATCGATCTTAAAACTATGATGAATCATTGGCCTTATAACTTAATTTTACGCACCAAAAAGATAAAAACAATGGCCTCTAAAACAAATGCCAAAACACCATTACCTGCGCCCTTAGAGAGGGATATTGAAAACATCGCGAGGGTTATCAGTGCCATGTTGATTAAACCATTTGCCTGCGCTTTGTTTTTATAAAAAGTACTGTACTTATAATGCATAAGTGCTTGCAGCGACTTATTCGGAAACGAGTGGTTGATAATGTGGCGGTGCATGGTTGAAAGTTTTCTTAATTTTTGGATACACTATCAATGGTTATCGATTGTATTTAAATCAAGTTCTTACAAATTTAGACCAGCCGCTTAAATTATATTATGAGTAGGGTCAGCGGTCGAAATGACAATAATCAGCAAACAGGCGAATAGCCTTTTAATTCTTCATGTGCGACAACTTATCGTAGTTGATAATACTGATGGTGCCACCTGCTACTTCTATGTATTTTTCTTCTTTGAAATCACTGAGGGTTCTAATAACGGTTTCGGTAGCGGTACCTACCATGTTGGCTAAATCCTCGCGCGAAAGGTTCATGCTAAACTTTTCTGTGCCTGCTGTTTTATATTTATCAGATAATTTAACGAGTGCTTCGGCCACTCTTTTTCTAACAGAATTATAGGCCAATTTTACCAATTGCTTTTCGTTTTCACGCAAATCGTTTGAAAGCATTTCAATAAATTTTTTCGACACTTCTATATTTTTATACATCAATGCAAAAAAGTCGTCTTTGGGTATTAAATAAATTTCTGAATCTTCTAAAGCCCCAGCAGAGTTGGTATATGCTTCGTTTTGCAAAAGCGATAAATAACCAAAAAATTCGCCTTCTTTGTACAATTCGGTGATTAATTCTTTGCCTTGTTCGTTCGATTGGTAGGTTTTTACTTTGCCTTTATTGATAAAGTAAATGCCTTTTGGAAAGCTGCCTTCAGCATAAATATCATCTTTCTTTTTAATTAGTTTTTTCTCGTGTTGTAATGACAATTCTTTGAGCGATTCGAAGCCTTTGGCCTCTTGTACAAATTCATTGTAACCCCCAATATTTTTAGTAAATTCTTTCCTTAAAATATCATTTTTTTTAAGCCTGCTTTCAATGGCATTTAACAATTCTACATCATCGAAGGGTTTGGTTAAATAATCATCTGCACCCATTTCCATGCCCTTTCTCATATCGCTTCGCTCGGCTTTAGCAGTTAAAAATATAAAAGGAATGCTAGCGGTTTCTTCTTGCTTCGAAAGCATGTGCAGCACCCCATGACCATCGAGTATGGGCATCATAATATCACATATAATAATGTCTGGCTTTTCTGATTGCGCCTTTTCAACGCCTTCCTTACCATTAACCGCTGTAATGACTTCGTATTGTGCTAAACGCAAAATTTCCGAAGTGTTTTCTCTTACATCTGTATTGTCTTCAATTAATAATATTTTTTTCATACTGCCTTTGATTTGTATTTAATTTATTGTGGAATGATAATCGTAAATGTTGTGCCTTTGTTCTCTTCTGTTACAAAATCGAGTGATGCATTCATTAATTCGGCATATTGGGAGACAATGTTTAATCCTAAGCCGGTACCTTGAATATGGGTGGCATTATGCCCTCTAAAAAAGCGCTCAAATAAATGTTTTTGATCTTCTTTTGAAATACCAATACCATGGTCGCGCACATCAATGCGAATGGTTGAATTATTGACTTGTGTATGGATATCGATGGTGGCTTTCGTTGGCGAAAATTTGATGGCATTTGAAATTAAATTGAACAATATATTCTTTAATAACTTGCGGTCGATATTCACCTGTGCTTTGCCAACGTGTTGTTGTACGATGATTTGTTCGGCACTTGCCATCGATTGCATATCAGAAATAATTTCGCTCATAAAAATTTTGATATCTAAGCGCTCTGGCAAATTTTCGACTTTGCCTTCTTCCAATTTACTAACGGAGAGAAAATCGTTGAGGATATCTGTTAAATTATTGATGGCATTTTTGATTTTGCCAACGTGTTTGAGTTGGTTGTCTGTATCATTATTCTCGCCATAGCGTGTAACCAAAGAGAGCGAAGACATCATAGTGGTAAGTGGTGTTCTAAATTCGTGCGAGGCCATGGAGACAAAGCGCGACTTTAATTCATTCAACTCCTTTTCTTTTTGAAGGGCGAGGTGTAATTCCTTTTTTGTTTTCTCGAGTTCTTGTATGGCCTCCTCTAAAATAAGGGTTCTGTTTTTAACTTGGCGTTCAAGTTCAACGGAATAGTTTTTTTGCTTTTCTTCGGCTTGCTTTCGAACGGTAATGTCCATAATGAAGGCCATGATATATCGGCCATCATCTGGTGATTGAAAAGGACTTAAACTTATTTCCAAAGGAAACTCCGAACCATCTTTTTTCAGACCCCATAATTCCATTCCCAAACCCATTGGGCGTGAATGCGGATTATTGGCGTATTTGTCGCGATGATTTGTATGGTTGTGTGCGAAACGCTGAGGAATCAATATTTCTATTTTCTTTCCTAGCAGTTCGGCATTGGCATAACCAAATAATTTTTCGGCACTCGGATTGAAACGCACGATATCGCCTTGCTGATTGACAACAAGTATGCCTTCGGTGGCATGTTGAAAAAGTGCTTCGCTATCGGCCATTCCTTTTTTTAGATGATAATATTCGGGCATAATTCCTAATTTGTTGTGAGTGGAAACAAATGTAGGACATCCTCAGAATAATTTTTTGCAAAAATTTAGACTTGTTCGTGGTATAGATCATAATCTGCATCACCATGTTCATTATTGGCAGTGCTAGTCAACTGGCCTTTAGCATTTTGCTCTGCAAGTGTTTCATTGTCGCTGGTATTGGTTTGTAACCAAGCCGAGCCCGATTTGCGAAATACCTGGACAGGAATCCCAAATTGTTCCATAAAATGCTGCTCCAATGTACTGACCTTTAAATGCCCGTTAATACTAAGACTTTCTTGGGTATCAACAGTACTTAAACTTTTTATGGTAGCCATTTGATCACTTATTAAATGGGCTTTATTGAATATTTGAGAGCCGCCGTGGGTCGTTTTAAAAAACGCCAATTTCAAATACGGATAATGTGATTTAAAAGCTTCTTGAATTTGGCTAAGGGTGCTAGTGCCGTTGATTGTTATTTCCATTTTGTTGCTTTTGTAAGTCAATGGCAAATGTACTTCATAGGGAATTATCGCAACCTACTAAACTCTCTAAAAAGGTATGACTTTGGTCATATACACCTTAAAAATAAACTGAAATTTTAAGCTGCTTTGATGCTGTATTTCCTATTTAAATTGGCTTTATTTCACAAAAATTTGCCAATTTTTAAAAAAATTCTTACTTTTGCACTCCAATTAAAAATAGCAGGATAGTCTCGATAGCTATCGGGAGTGTTAAAGCGTAGGATTCATATCCGCCGCAGGCGGACGAGAGTTCAACTCTCAAAATAGTTCTAAAATAAACAATGGCGGGGTAGCTCAGGTGGTTAGAGCGTAGGATTCATAACCCTAAGGCCGGGAGTTCAACTCTCCCCTCCGCTACAAAAAATTAAAACCGCCTTCAGGCGGTTTTTTTATTCCCTTATTCATAACCCTAAGACCGGGTCCGCCGCGGCGGACTCCCCTTCGCTACAAAAAATTAAAACCGCCTTCAGGCGGTTTTTTTATTCCCTTATTCATAACCCTAAGACCGGGTCCGCCGCGGCGGACTCCCCTCCGCTACAAAAAATTAAAACCGCCCTTGAGGCGGTTTTTTTATTTTTTGTTGTCCCGTGGTGTGTCCGAAAATCCGTTCGGACTCTAACACGGGACAGTAAGTTATTCTAAGTAAAAATATAGTAAGTGGTTTTTCTATTTTGTGTCACTTTTCTGTGTCACCTTTTTGTTGAATTTTAAGTAGGTTTTCATCATTATATACTAAAGAAAGTTAAACAAAAAAAGGTTGCACTTTTTAGGTGCAAGCTTTCAATTATCTGATTAGGTTAAGTGGTAAATATTAGTTTGAAATTAATAGTAATAAATCAGCTGATAATTTCAAGTTATCCCTTCTATAGATAGTAATTAATAAGGGTTTTGATGCGCGCAGCCGAGTCTATTTACCTCTTCTTTATATTCTTCAAACCAACTAGCACTATGTTTATTTCTCTCTTTTCCAACTTTCTTGGCAATTTGCATTATACCTGAGCCGTTATCCATTTCATTGCACATTTCTTTAGCAAATTCTTTAGGTGATTTTCCTCCATCACAACTAGCAAGGAAAATCACGAATAGGAATCCAATTATTCTCCCAACTTTTATTTTATTTTTCATTTTATTTTAATAGTATATTGATGTTTTTGTGTCTAATAAACCTGTTGAATTTGTCTATTATGATTATTTAAAATCTTTTTAGAGGTATTGTGTTAATTCCATCTTGCTAATTAATAAAGTTTACTAAATGTTTATAATAAAGTTTGGTTTGAATCAGGGAGTGGCCATCAATGCGTCAGCTTTGACAGGACTAGCTGCAGTATCTCGAACGCTATCATTTAATTTAGTTTCGAGTGGATTTACGATACATTTTTTAACCCAATTCGATAATTCAGTTTCATTTGATATTTGTGTTTCAAAATCCTGGCTCCCTTTCATCCAAGTTTCTACTTGTAGACCATTTAAATCAGCAAATATTTTTTCATATTCATTTTTTAGAGGCTTATTTTTAATAAACTTATTCCATAAAATAATATCATAATCCATTTTCAAAAGAATACGGAAATATTTACTTTCAATTTCATTTAAAATAATAAATTTGCCATCAACAATAGTGGCTATAGCACAGTTATAAAAAACCTCATCATATTTATAATCCTTTCCTGAATATATATAATTAGCGGTATTTAAATCTGAATTTAATTCTCTATCCAAATCATCTAAAGTAATTCCAGCATCACGATAGCCATTCCCCTCAAAATGTCTTAGACAAGACATATTTACTAAAAAAATGGGCATTGATAAATCTATCTTTCTTAAATCAGGGATGTTGATTATTAAGTCATACGAGATTGTAGGATTGGATTTATAATCCTCGATATTTTCTTTTTTCGCAAAACCTACAAATTGAAGGTATGCTGTATCTATACCCTCATTTTTATATTCTTCAAGTATTTCATCTTTGTGGTCAGATATAAATTCTTTTATGTTAAACTTATTCTTATCATATTTTTTATCACAACCGGAAATAATAAGAACGATTGAATATAATATTATTTTTTTCATATTTTTTACTGTAAAACGATTTTCTTAACACCAACCACCTTGTTGTTAGCATCGGTGATATAAAGTGTGTAAACACCTGCTCCACCCAATGTTTTGACATCTATTACAAACTGTTGTTGATTGATAACAGATTGAAACACCTGTTGACCTATTGAATTAACAATCTTAGCTGTATAAGAACCCATTGTGCTGTAGTTGCCGTTATCAATAATAACTTGGGTGCTACTCGGGTTAGGATACACCTTTACCGTGTTGTAAACAGGATTACTTAAACTGCTTGTATTAACCTTGATATAAAGAGTATCTCTGGTACTTGTGATACAGGTATCATTAACCGTTAACATTGCAACAACTGAAGTATCTTTACAAGTATTTTTAGAAGCAATAACTCTGAAGAGTTGTTTGTGATTATTTACTTGAACATTATTTACTGTTAATTTTTTTGATGCAACACCTGAATAATATGTACTTGATGGTATGTTTGACCATCCCAAATTGGCATGGTTTGACTGCCATTGGTAAGAGGCGGTTGTATCATTTAAAGCTACATTGAACTGGGCTTGAGCATTGATGCTTGAAGATTGATTGACTGGTTCGGTAGAGACTGATAATTGACATCCGATATACAAATCTGTGATTTCTGAAGAACTAAGTGCACGATTCCATAACCCTAATTCATCAATCTTACCTTTAAAATAGTTAGTTCCATTTCCCATTGTATGTTTGCCAATATTAAAACCAGTTGCATTTAAAGGTATAGGATTATTAGAGCCACCCGCTGTGTTTGAACTCAATAGAACGCCATTTACATAAAATTGAATACCAGAATTTGAATAGGAATTAAATACTAGAACAATATGCTTCCAATTATTAATTGATATAGCATTTGAAGTACTTGTAATATCGTTTAACCCTGCTGTACCAATTTG
The DNA here is from genome assembly GCA_947496065.1 of Bacteroidota bacterium. Classification (GTDB taxonomy): domain Bacteria; phylum Bacteroidota; class Bacteroidia; order NS11-12g; family UBA955; genus JABMMZ01. Next base: position 19,193 of record CANMBF010000006.1, on the reverse strand, counting down.
AGGCTTCCCAGTTCCATTGCCATTTGGAGAAAAATATAATTTATGTAAATAGTCACTACTAAAATCTCCTAATCCTACAATAGGATTAATAGAATTATTAACATCCCTCATATATATCCAAGCAGATATTGTAAATGGATAGTTAGTGAAAGGTGCGTTTGAAACCGAAATAAAGTCATTTATTCCATCAAAATCATACACACTATTTAATTTCCCAATTCTATCACTTGATATTGTTGCGCCATTTAATGTTCCATTACGCCCATTTCCACTTTCATCGTTTGCATTACCATTAAAAGGATACCAACCCGCCAAACCGCTGCTTGGAACATATCCTGGCACCTGTGCATTGGCATTTAATAAAGTCCCTACAAGGAACATACTTAGTATTATTTTTTTCATATTTTTTAATAAACTAATATAATATTAACCTTAATTCCATTCTTTAAAAAATAAATCAACCAAAGGAAGGTCAGAGAAGGTGAAAGTGCCCTTTACTACCACGAAAGGATAGATTTAAGGTATGAACTACCACCAACCTAATAAACCATTGTGTGAAAGTGTTTTATTTGTTGGAATAAAATACTTTAAATAAATAGAAAATGGCAGACAGAAAATTGATTCCCATCTGCCATTAGTCTTATGAAAAATATAAAACGCACATCATCATTTTTAATTTACCATTTCTAAAGTTATTACTTGTCAAATGGCTCCTCCAAACACTTTAATTTCTATTAATATTTTATCAGGTCTGCCCTTAAAGACTTTGTCTAATAAGGCCCCATTATTAAAACAATTAAATTAAAAATCACTTTCCTGAAAAACAATTATTTCACATATTGCAGATTATTTATTAGTTTCGTTTGATTATGATTATTCAATGTTGGAAAAAAAATCCCCAAATAGATAAAACCTAATAATTAATACGTGTTATTTAATTCTTTTGAATTTTTACTTTTTCTGCCAATCGTTTTTATTCTGTATTGGTTTGTTTTTAATAAAAAACTGAGTTGGCAAAATGGATTAATTTTATTTGCTAGTTATTTTTTCTACGGCTGGTGGAGCTGGAATTTCATGGGTTTACTCATGCTCAGCACAGCTTTGGATTACGCCTACGGCTTTTGGGTTGCCTCTGCTAATCGAAAGAAAGCCAAATTATTTCTTTGGTTAAGTATCATTAATAATCTTGGAATTCTTGGTGTATTTAAATACTACAACTTCTTTGCTACCCAATTCCAAAATGGTTTTGATTTATTAGGTCTGCATACTAACCCCATTCTTTTACAAGTTGCATTACCCATCGGTATTTCATTCTATACATTTCATGGTATGTCCTATGTGTTCGATATTTATAGAGGACATCAAAAGCCCGTAAAAAGTTTTATTGATTATGCAGTATTCGTCAGCTTTTTTCCGCTTCTAGTGGCAGGACCAATAGAACGTGCCAACCATTTGTTACCACAGGTTCAAAAATCTCGTTTCTTCAATTACACCCAAGCTGTTGAAGGCTGTAGGTTGATCCTTTGGGGCTTGTTTAAGAAGGTGGTAATCGCCGATACACTGGCCAGTTCGGTAGATGAGATTTTCGATCATTATGAGGAAGAAAATGGCGTAACTTTGGCGATGGGGGCCATCGCTTTTTCCTTTCAGATATATGGCGATTTTAGTGGTTATTCGGATATTGCCTTGGGCACTGCCAAATTATTCGGGTTCGAACTGCTCAGCAATTTTAAATTTCCTTATTTCTCGCGCGACATCGCAGAGTTTTGGAGACGCTGGCATATTTCGCTTTCTTCTTGGTTCCGCGATTACTTATACATCCCTTTAGGTGGTTCAAAAGAAGGCAAATCGAAAGCTGTTCGCAATACCTTTATCATATTTTTAGTGAGTGGTTTTTGGCATGGCGCAAGCTGGAATTTCATCGTCTGGGGCGCTTTGCATGCACTGGCATTTTTACCATTGCTGTTGCGCAACCGCAACCGGCAATTTGTAACAACTGTTGTTGCTCAGGACCGTGCTTTTCCTACTTTTAAGGAGCTAAGACAGATGCTGTGGACTTTCGCATTCGTTACGTTGGCATGGGTGTTTTTCAGGGCGGATGATTTAAAATCTGCCGTTGCCTTTCTGAGACAAATCGCTGTCAGTATTTTTGAATATCCTGCTCAATTATTACATCTGCCAACTACCAATAGTTTTACGAGCAGCACATTGCAAATGTCTATGTTTTATATCCTTGTTTTACTATTATCCGACTGGTGGTTAAGAAGGGATGAAAGAAGACTTAGAGTCATTAAAAATAAAGCGCTACGCTATACCGTTTATGCAGTTCTGCTGTTATTAGTTTCTATTTATATCAACACAACTTCCAAGGAGTTTATTTATTTCCAATTCTAATGAAACATTTTATCTTGAAATCGACGTGCTTTATTCTCCTGTGCTTAGTAATACAGTTCACTCCCGATTCATTTATCTATTTCCGTTTTTGGGAAAGAGAAGGCCTTTTGAAAAATGGACAAAAAGACTTGTCATTACCACAGTATACACCCCATTTGGATTATACCTCTTATGATGCCGGCGATCAGAATCACAACATGAATTGTTCGGTTAAAAAGCCTATCCATTGGTTCACAGATCAATATGGTTTTAGGAACAAAACAAAAATCACTGATGCTACTCTTGTTTTAGCAGGATGCTCAAATACGCAAGGGTGCAACACCGATTACGATTTCACATTTTCTGGTTTGCTTAACAAAGGCGCAACCAGTGTTTATAATTGCGCTCCTGATTACACCCTCGATTATCTCACCATGATTTACAATCTTGAAAAACCAAAAAAAGTCAGACGCATTTTCTACGTCATGGTAGCCCGTTTATTTTCGGATAAAGATTGCTTTGAAAAGAAGACCATTCATTTGATAGAATACAGCCAATTTGATCAAAGTCTTACCCATATCAATGAAAACCATGCAGGCAGAAAAATAAAGAAAAGTCTAATAGGTTTATTTAAAAAATGTGATGGTAATTACCACTTTTACGGCAAAAGACCCGATACAACTTTTATAAAAGACAATATAGTCCAACTGAAAAAAAAGATTGCATTTTTTACCGAACAAGGACTGCCATTGACAGTGGTCATTTTACCGGATAAAGAAGTTTATTCAGCTAATGATAATTTATCCTCCATCAATTTAAAAAACTACAATTGCATCTATCAGAATCTGATAAAAAACAATATTCCTTCCATCAATGTTCTAACCCAATTCAATGTCGCAGGAATCAGAAATTACTACCATGGAGATGGACATATTAATGAGGCCGGGCATCAGATAATCTCAAGTATTTTAAGGGATAGTTTATAAGCTTGCTTCTTCAGGTTTTACTTTTTTTCATTGCTTATCAAACCAATGTATTCAAGATAATTTCTTACATACCTCAATTCATTGTAGGTAAATGTATCTCCTAATATACCTTTAATTTCTGTTAATGTTTTATCAGGACTCGCCTTAAAAACCTTGGCAATTAAGGCTACATTTTCCTCGTTGACCAGGGCATCAATGCTCACTTGCCCCATGCTGATTAGGTCGGCCAAATGGGTGGCAATGGTAGAGGGCGAAAGGTTGCGTTGCGCAGCGATTTGCTCCATATTAAGTCCTTGTTGAAACAACGTATAGGTAGTTTGCATTGAATCGCCAGCTGTTTGGGCGGCTTGTTTAGGTTTTTCTTTCTCCGTTTTCATCGGCATGTCCATTACCGATTCTTGAAACGTTTTTTCAATCTTATGATCAATGCAATAGTCTTTGATAATCGCAATGATAGCGCTACCGAATTGTGCAATTTTCTTTTTACCCAAGCCTTTAATGGCCATTAATTCAGATTCGGTCACCGGCAATTTACTCACTATTTCTATCAATACTTTTTGGGCTAAAATCATGTAGGGATCCAAGTCTTTATCGCTCGCCATCTCATCGCGCCATTGTTTCAAACTGATGTACAACTCGCCATGCTGCATGGTTTTAGGTACATATACTTTGGCCAACACCTGACTCTTAATAATCGGTTTAAAATCAATTTCGGCATTGGCTTTGGCATGCATATAATCAGACGCTACAAAACCAAACATCATTTTTTTGAAACACTGAATTTTTACAAACACATTGCGCTGAAAATCTTCTAAGCCTTCATATACCGATTCCTTCACCAATTTATTATCCGAATCGATAATAATCTCTTTGGTTTTTTCATAAAACTCAACATCTAATCGGTGCGCAAAATAAGCACTGGCTTTTTTCACACGCTCTTGTAATTCCGTGTTGGTTTCGGGTAAAGATTCATCGGCTAATAATTGGGCCATCTGCACTTTGAATTTTCCGTTCACCGCATGAATCTCCTTGGTATAGGCATCGTTCAATAATTTGATTTCTGGCTCCAAATTGCCATGCAAAATAGCACTATTGCCTTCTATTAGTTTATTGAAATATCGGATGTCTTTTTCTATGACCGAAAAATCAAATAAATCGGCCAATAGCATTTGTTGAAAACGCGTTTTAGATTCTTTCAAATCACCGGCATTGGGTAAGTTGCGATGTATATCTTTTGTAAATTCAGCCACTACTTCATCGGTCTTAATACTATTGCCAATAATAGGCGTACTGAGCACCATGCCTTCGAATGTTTTACAACGGCTGAGCGCCACATACACCTGACCATGTGCAAAGGCCGCATTGGCATCGATAATGGCTTTCTCGAAGGTTAAACCCTGACTCTTGTGAATGGTGATGGCCCAAGCCAATTTTAAAGGGTATTGTTTAAATGTACCGAGTACTTGTTCCTCAATTTCTTTGGTGTTGGGGTTCAATATATATTTAATATTTTGCCACTCCTCCTGCCCTACCACAATTTCGGCCAAATCGCTATCGCATTTGACATAAATATCTTTGCCTTCTATTTTTGTAACACGTCCAATTTTTCCGTTGTAATAATTCTTATCGCGCGAGCTGTCATTCTTCACAAACATCACTTGTGCATTCACCTTCAACTCCAGCGTTACCTCGGTAGGATACGCATAACTCGGAAAATCATCTTTGATATCGGCATTGAAATAAAACGATCCCAATTTCAATTCGCTGAGCTTGGTTTGATTGATGGTTTGCGCATTGTTATTGTGCGTTGTCAGGGTGATATAACCTTCATCATCGCCTGGTTTAAAATCGGGGATGTAGCGCTCGTTTAATTCATTCAACAAATCGTAATCGACATTGTTATCTCTGATACTGTTGAGCATCTTGATAAAATACTGATCGGATTGTCTGTAAATATGTTTGAGTTCAATGCTTATTGGCTCTGTTTTTTGCAAGGCTTTGCTACTAAAAAAATAAACGGTATCGTAATATTCTTTGAGCATGTGCCACTCATCATCTTTGATAACGGGCGATAACTGATGCAAGTCGCCAATCATTAACAACTGCACCCCACCAAACGGTTGGTAATGGTTTTTATACCTGCGCAAAACCTCGTCGATGGCATCGAGCATATCGGCACGCACCATACTGATTTCATCTATCACCAATAAATCTAAACTCTGAATAAGCTTGATTTTTTCGCGGTTGAATTTTTTATTGTTGTTCTGCTGTGCCCCCGGATTAAAGCTAGCGCCTTTTTGCAAATGCTCGGGTATGTGCGGACCGAAAGGCAACTGAAAAAAAGAATGGATGGTAACACCACCTGCGTTAATGGCTGCTACACCAGTGGGCGCTGCCACTGCCATGCGCTTTGGCGAATGCTTTTTTAAATTGTGTAGAAAAGTGGTTTTACCAGTACCAGCCTTGCCCGTTAGAAAAATATTTTTATTCGTATATTCAACGTAATCGAGGGCTAGTTTTAGTTCAGGATTTTCTTCAAAAGTGTTCATAGTAAAGTCATCAAATGGGCAGTTACGTTTCTTTTTGAAACCACATTTTTGATGGCCTTACAAAGCTAAAATAAAATGTATTGAAATTTATTAAAGTGGATAATTATACTTATCGTGAGATTTTATTTATACAATCTCTCTGGTACAGGATGTCCCTAATCCACCATCAAGACCAAGCCTTTCAAATACTCGCTTTCAGGATGGTAAATATTCACAGGATGATCCGCCGGCTGGGTTAAGCGATGCAATATTTTAATATGTCTTTTGCTTTCAATCGCAGCCGATAAAATAGTTTGATTAAACGTAAAACTATCTATTACTTGCGAGCAACTAAAGGTAAACAACAAGCCCCCTTTTTTGACATATTTTAACCCTTCCATGTTCAGGCGTTTGTAGCCCATCAAAGCATTGTGTTTAGCCCCTCTGTTTTTTGCAAAAGCAGGTGGATCTAATATCACAATATCGTATGGTTGTTCGAGTGTTTTAAAATAATTAAAAGTATCTGCTGCGATGCCTTGGTGATTGGTAGCACTTGGTGAATTTGTTGCCATGTTTTCATTCAACAATTCGATGGCCGATTTTGAAACATCTACTGAATCGACTTGCAAAGCCTGGTTCATTAAAGCATATACTGAAAATCCACCTGTATAAGCAAACGTATTCAATACTGTTTTGCCTTTGGAATATTGCCCCACCAATTGTCTGTTATCGCGTTGATCGATAAAGAAACCAGTCTTCTGACCATTGGTAAAATCGACTTTAAATTGGTGCCCATTTTCGAGCACCATTTTATCCTCTTGCACACCGAATAAAAATCCATTAACCGCTTCGGGCACTGCTCCATGCAAAGTTTCAAAACTTTTATCGTAAATAGCTTTTAACTGTTTGCCTAAAACATTGATCAAGGCTTGTGCTATCAAGTCGCGGTGGGCATAAATACCACTGGTATGACATTGAATGACACAGGTACCCTCGTAATAATCGATGACCAAACCAGGAATATAATCGCCTTCGCCATGCATTAAACGAAAACAATTGGTCAATGGATTATTGGTAAAGCCCATACGTTGGCGCATATCCCAACTACTTTGCACTGCGGCATTCCAAAAGTCTTGATTGATATCAGTTTCAACAAAAGAAAGAATTCTAACTGCGATGCTGCCATGTTGCACATAACCAATCCCTAAAAAATTATCTTTATTGTCCGTAACATTCACCAAACTGCCTTCTGGCGTGTGTTTAATGTCTTTGGCCAAGGCGCCGCTAAACACCCAAGGGTGAAAACGTTGTAGCGATTTTTCTTTACCAGAATTCAGTTTCAGAGTTGGGTAGTCGTTCATTCGACTGCAAAAATCCATTTTTAGCGTCACATTCCACCATTTTTTTGTAACTTTGTTATAATATTGTTATGATACGTTTAAGCGCATTGTTTTTATTTAGCTGTCTTACCTTTCAATTAAAATCTCAAGTTGATTTAGAGAGTTTAGCTAAAAGTGAAATAGCGCAGTATTATAAGCTTAAGCCATACAGTTCCAAACGCAGTGGCAAAGAACCCATTGATCTAGTTTATGCCAGTTTGAATTTAAAACCCAACATGAAAACGGCCTACTTGAAGGGCGATGTTAATTTTTATTTTACAACCAGTGCACCCATCAATCAGTTGACGTTCGATTTAAGAAATGAATTAACCGTTGACAGCATTAAACACGGTAACGAAAAATTAATCTTTGTGCATAGCGCGAATGAAATTATCACCATTGCCTTTAATCAAACCATTGCTAGCAGTAGGCTCGACAGTGTGCGTATTTATTACCAAGGTATGCCGATGCAAAACACACGCGCTTACGCCAGAAATGTAACCGCTTCAGGACCAATTATAGCCACCCTCTCCGAACCTTATGGCGCGCCTTATTGGTGGCCTTGTCGTGATAATTTAATTGATAAGATTGATTCGCTCGATGTGCGTGTAACAGTTGATACGGCTTACAAAGTAGCATCGAATGGCCTCTTACAATCCATCACATTGGCCGATACGTTGCACACCTACCATTGGAAACACCGCTACCCTATCGCCAATTATTTGGTTGCTTTTTCTGCCTCTAAATACACTGTTTATTCCGATTATGCCTTGCTTAAAAGTGGCAAGAATTTAGAAATACTCAATTATGTTTTTCCTCACAACGAAGCCGATGCGCGATCGAAAACATCTGCCACAATTCCTATGATGCAATTGTTCGACAGTTTGTTTGGTGCCTATCCTTTTGAGAAAGAAAAATACGGTCATGCCCAATTCACTGTTGGCGGTGGCATAGAGCACCAAACCATGAGTTTTATTGGTAATTTCGGTTACGACTTGATTGCCCACGAATTGGCCCACCAATGGTTTGGCGATAAAATAACTTGCGGCACTTGGCACGACTTATGGCTCAACGAAAGCTTTGCGACCTATTGCAATTTATTGTGTTATGATTTTTTAAAACCACGTGAAGAATGGTATACCCTATTGCGCAATTTTAAACGCGATGCCTTGTCGCAAACTTATGGCTCAGTGCGCTCGCAAGACACCATAAATACTGGCCCTTTGTTCGAATACCGCACCACCTATCAAAAAGGTGCCATGGCATTGCACCAATTGCGCTGGCTCATTGGCGACCAAGCTTTTTTTGAAGGCCTCAGGAATTATTTAAAAGCCAACCAATTGGCTTATGGGTTTGCAAAATCAAACAATTTACAATTTTATATGGAACAAAGTTCGGGCATGAACCTGAGCGATTATTTCAATGATTGTATTGTGGGCGAAGGCTATCCGATTCACAACATTAAATGGACCCAAAAAGGCAATAAAGTCATCATCGATATTATCCAAACACAGAGTCACCCTTCGGTGGAATTGTACAATGTGCCTTTGCCTATTTTATTAAAAGGCTTTAACATTGACACACTGTTGCGCATACCCATTAACAAAGCTATTGAGACCTTCGAAATCAATTTGCCATTTATTGTGAAAGAATTGGTGTTCGACCCTTCCGAATGGATATTGGGAAAGGTCATCCTTAATTTTCCTAAAAATAACAACAACGACCAAATTATTTTATATCCAAATCCTGGCGTTGGCAATTTTTATGCTGCGCTGAACAACACCGATTTGATTGGGTATACAGTGTACGATGCGTCTTATAAAACCATTTACAGTGAAACTTTTAATGAGAAAAAATTAAAAGGCAGCATACTTCCACTCGATTTTAAAAACCTTGCAGGCGGATCATATGTTATACAATTTAACACGCCAACAAACTCTATTAGCAAACAACTCATCATTTATTAAACCCTATTACAATATGAAATTTAAAAAATATTTATCCTTTCAATCAAAATTTAAAACCATTGCATTGGTGACATTTAGCACACTGCTTATGGTGGCTTGCGACGAAAAACCAATAGACCCTCCGCAAGAGGCTCCGAGTGATGCGGTTGAACTGACCTTTAAATTCACTTCATTTTTATCGGCACCTTTCATCAGCACTGCAGGCGATACGATTGCGGTAAGTAAACTTAAATTTTTGATGTCGGGTTTTATACTTGAAAAAACAACGGGCGAATTTGTAACGGTACCAGAAGCTTATGGTTTCTTGAGCTTAACAGAAAAAATTGACAGTTTTGTGATTAAAAATGTGCCCAAAGGTGACTATAAATCCATTCGCTTTTTTGTTGGTATCGATTCAGTTGTGAACCACGCCAATCCGCAACAATGGCCACTCAACCATCCCATGAACCCTTCGGTGAGTGATATGCACTGGGGCTGGTCGGGCGGTTATATTTTCAATGTGATAGAAGGTTATTACAAGAACAAAGGATTTGATAAAGCCTACTCTTTTCATGTGGCGCTCGATAAAAATAAACGCCGCTATAGTTTCGTTACCAATTATACTTTAATCAAAAATGGCAAGTTCACATTTAACGTCGATGCGCAAAAATATTTTAGCAATACGATTAACTACAGCTTAAAAACGGATGGTGATTTTTCGCACTCTGGCGATCCTGATCCGGTAATGGATAAATTTATGCAAAACATTGGTGGCGTCTTAGAATTTACAAGTTTCAAATGATAAGAAAAATTTCATTCATAGCACTCCTCCTTATACTGCTTGTTGCCAAAAGCTGTAAGAAGGACCAATATATTTCGCCTACAGGTGGCGACGAACCCAAAGCAAAGCTTTATACTCTAGAGCATCAACCTTGGTATCCGCACTTTAATTTACCTGCCGATAATGTATTGACGGAAGAAGGTGTAATGCTTGGTCGCATGTTGTTTTACGACCCTATACTTTCGGGTGATAGTACTTTAAGTTGCGCGAGTTGCCACCGACAAACCAAAGGCTTTAGCGATCAACGCAGGGTGAGCAAAGGCATAACAGGACAGTTGGGCAACCGACAAGCCATGCCCTTGCACAACCTCATGTGGAATAAATTGTTCTTTTGGGATGGTCGTGCTAAAACTTTAAGAGAACAAGTGTTGATGCCGATACAAGCCCATGATGAAATGAACATGAACTTGTTTGCTTTGGTGAAAAAACTTTCGAAAACACCCCGTTACCAAGCACAATTTAAAAAGGCTTTTAACACCAATGAAATAGAACCTCAACACATCGCTAAAGGTTTAGAACAATTTGTGATCACCATGATTTCTTTTAACGCGCCCATTGATAAATTATGGGGCCGCACCGATACTTTGAATGTGATTAGTGCTTCGGCATTGCGCGGTTTGAATTTATTTATGCAACCCACGCAAATTGGTGGAGCCGATTGTTTCCATTGCCATAGCAATATTCCTTTCTTTGGCATTAATAGTTTGAATGGTTCGATGTCTAACAATGGGCTCGACTTGGTGCATAACGACAAGGGGTTTGGCAATATCACGGGGCTATCGACAGACATTGGGAAATTCAAAACTCCTTCATTGCGCAACGTGGCCGTTACATCGCCTTACATGCACGACGGTCGCTTTACCACCCTCGAAGAAGTGATGGATTTTTATTCGGACAGAATCCAGTTGAATTCACCGAACCTCGACATTAATATTGCCTCGCACGCCAAACAATTAAGTTTGAGCTCGCAGCAGAAGGCCGATTTGGTTGAATTTTTAAAGACTTTAACGGATACCACTTACCTAAACAATCCAGCGCTTAAGAGTCCTTTTTAAGCCTCGCGTTTTACAAGTATATAACGATTTTCTTCGATGCGCATGTAGCCAAACTCGTAGCAAAGGCGATAGATGGTGCCTGTTTTGGTTTCGTAAATGCCCGTATGAAAATCGAAATTAAAATCAGCTTCTTTTAATTTTTTCTCACTTACAGTAATCTTGCCTTCTTTAGGAATCAAGGTTTCGAGTATGCGTCGGTTTTTGCGCAAGGCATTGTTCACCTTTTTTACAAAGGTATTGGCATCGGAATGTTGTTTGTTGTTGTAGTTGTTGCGACAGGCATCATCGCAGAATTTCTTGTCACTGCGCCCGTTGATGGGTTTACCGCAGTCGAGGCATTGTTTGATTTCAGTCATGTTTGATAGTTTAGTTGAACAATTATAGGAAAAATTTTTGAAAAGGCAAAAGGGGGTGGTGGATGGTGGAGGTGGGGATGGAGGGTTTGTCACTTTTTTTGCAGAGCAAAAAAACCGCCAAACCCCTTGCTTGGGATGAACGCTCCTGCGGAGCTATTCAGATTGAACCACTTCGGGGTTCTTAAATGCAATAATAACATTAGGTGTTCCATAATTGACAGTCGCAATATTCTTTACAAATGGTCCTAAAACAAAAAAACATACCGATTGGTATGTTTTTTTGTTAGTTGTGTTTGGATAAATTAATACCCGAAAATTTCTTCTAAAGTTAGGATGTGTAACTCACCGTATTTTTTTAAATCGTCCATCTTGATTTTTTCTTTTGAACCCACTACGCTAATGAGCCATTTCTGACCTTTTACGTGTTGTTCTTGGAAGGCCTTGATGTCTTTGTATTGAATGGTAAGTATGGCGTTGTATATGGCTTTGCGGTTGTCGAAATCAATGCCTTGATCGAGGGCACCTAGGTAAGTAAAGAACACATCGGTTTTGTTGATGCGCTCGGCTTCGATGCTGCTCAATATAGATTGTTTCGCTTGATTGAAACTCTCCTCGTTATCGGGCATATTGTTCAACAATTCATTCATGGCAGTAATCGCGTCATTTAACTTATCGGCTTGGGTACCAACATAAGCTACCAAGATATCGTTCTTGCCTTTTTCGGCTGCTTGGCTGTATACAGAATACGTTGAGTAAGCCAAGGCGCGCGACTCTCTGATTTCCTGGAATACTACACTGCTCATGCCACCGCCAAAATATTCGTTGTAAGCTTTAATAATAGGCGCTTTGTTAATGTCAAACACATCTGCTGTATGGCGCCAGTTGATTTCTGCTTGTACCATTTCGTAATTGGTAAAATACACTTGGTTAGTTAGTGCAGTTAATGGTTTGAACACATAAGCGGCTGGTGGTACAATTAAATTCGGTACTGTTTTGTGGTTCGCCAACAAAGTCGCTTGTAAAACATTGATAGGCTCTGGCCCGAAGTACATGATCATGTGCTGGTGCTTGGTAACATTCTTAATAATGCCAACCAATTCTTCGGCTTTCAACATTTTTAATTCTGCATTGCTTAAAATGTAAGTGCGTGGATTCACTTTGCCATACAATGCATAAGTGGTAAGGGCCGATGAGATGGCACGCTTGTTTAATTTGGCATCGGTACGGTTCTTTAATTGTCGATCGATATAAGTATTCAAAGCTTCTTGATCGGGCTTGGCATTGGCCAATAAATCTTCAAATAATTTTAAAGCTTCGTTGAAATTTTGTTGTGGACCCGTTAATGAAATATAACTTCTTTTATCGCCTGCAGAGATATTGAAATTACATGCCAATTGGTAGAACTTAGCCCCTAGGTCGGCCGCAGTCATTTTATCGGTGCCTAAGAATTGTAAATAATCAAGTGCTATCGATAATTTCTTATCGTTTAAACGGCCCATGTCTACCACATAATACATGGTGAACAACTGGTTGGCTGTATTTTTCTTGTACAACAATTTTGTATTGCCTACCATGGCGCGTTCCATGTCTTTTTCGAAATCAATGAACACTGGGTAAATGGTATCGGCTTCTTCTTCGATTAATTCTGTTACAAAAGGTGATGTTTTATCTCTGTTCAAAGCCACTTCTGTAATCGTAGGCTTTTCAATTTTTTCTTTTTTGGCATCTTTGCCTGTGCGCTTGTAGACGATAGAATAGCCTTTGGTGTAATACTCATTGGCAAAATCGACAATGTCTTTTTTAGAAATCTTACTCAATTCAAAATTGCTGTTCAATACATCAATCCATCTACGACCGGTTACAAAAGCATCTAGTTGGGTATAGGCAATGCCTTCATTGCTTTCTAATTTTTGAATCTCTTCAACATTGCTATTCGCCACAATGGCTTTCAACAAAGTGGTATCAAAATTTCCTTTTTTAATATTATCTAATTGGGCCAACAACAAATCGCGCAATTGCTCTAGGGTCTGACCCTCTTTTGGTTTACCAAATAACATGTGCACAGCATAATCTTTCATAAAATCGGGTGATGAACCAGCAGATAAAACCTTCTGTTCTTTCACCAAATTCAAATCTATTAAACCCGCTTTGCTGTTGTTCAAAATCAAATCGATGATGCGTACCATCATAGCTTGCTTAGTGCCTGCACCATCAAAACGCCATGCCATCATGAGGTTGGCAGCATCAGGACCAACCACCGAAATACTATCCGGACGGCCACGTGGATACTCTGGTTTAAACGTAAAGGCTGGCACTGGCTTGCTCACCAAGCCACCAAAATGTTTGTCTATCATTTCAATCACACCTTCTGGATCAATGTCGCCCGACATAATAATGGCCATGTTGTTCGGCACATAATAGGTATTAAAATAGTTTCTAATTTTTATTAATGAAGGATTTTTTAAATGCTCAACAGTACCAATGGTAGTTTGTGTGCCATAAGGATGGGTGCGGAACAAGCTAGCGTATAATCTTTCGTAAGCCTCTTCCCCATCGTTGTCTAGTGAAATATTTTTTTCTTCATACACCGCCTCTAATTCGGTATGAAACAAACGGAACACTGGATTTCTATAACGCTCAGCTTCTAGCTCAATCCATTGGTGAATGCGGTTTGCCGGTATATCATTAACATACACTGTTTGCTCAACACTTGTAAAGGCATTGGTACCTTGGGCACCTAGCGATTGACAAATTTTATCGTACTCGTTGGCAATGCTAAATTTAGCAGCCATGCCACTGATGCTATCAATCTGACGATAAATATTTTTGCGTTTTTTCTCATCGGTGGTTTTGTTGTATTGCTCATACAAATTATCAATCTGATCGAGGTATACTTTTTCTTTGGCATAATCTTGTGTACCGTATTGATCGGTTCCTTTGAACAACAAATGCTCGAGGTAATGCGCCAAACCAGTGTTATCAGCTGGATCATTTTTACTACCTGCTTTGGTTGCAATTAACGTTTGAACACGCGGTTGGTCTTTGTTCACAGAAAGAATAACGGTTAACCCGTTTGACAAGACATACCAGCGACTGTTGGTAGGGTCGTTGGACACTTTGGTATACGTATACTTACCGTGTTTCTCTTGGCCATAGGTGCCATAACGGATTTGTGCTTGCAGGCCCATGCCAGTAATCAGCAAGAAGGCAATTATTATTTTATGCATATTGATTATTATACTTTAAAAAGGATGCCAAATTTAAGAAAAATAGCAGAGATGGCTGAATTTTTTTTATTTCGACAAAACCATTAGTTTTGATTATGTCTTTGAAGTCAATATTCTTTTGTGTTTTTTTAATGGCCTTACCACTGCTTTCGCAGGCCCAAACCAAGAAAGTAGATACGCTCACACGCAAATATCTTTTAATAGAGCCAAGAAATAACCGAGGCAGGACAATTGTAATACCTGATCGCAGGGTGATTAAAGTAAAAACGTTGAATGGTCGAGGCTACCGTGGTAAATTCAAAATTGTGAATGACTCACAAATTGCCCTTTTAGATAGATTTGATGGTGAATTTGACACTCTCAATATAAAATACATCACTACGATAAGACGCCCTGCCGCAGAATACCAAATATTGTCTATTTATTTTTTAATGCAAGGCCTTACAACAACACTTCTTTCTGGCTTGTTTGAATCGCCTGTGGGTGTTGCCGCTGGACTCACCATTACTGCTTTAGCAGCCAGTGTATTCGATGGACCTAGGTACCGCATCTCGAAATACAATTATAAAATTATAAAGACCAAAGGATATAGGTTAAAGTCAGTTAGATTACCCCTTAAAACGAAACCAGCCACTCAAATTTAAACAGCGTTGAAGTGTGGAACAATTTACCAAATTGACGAATTAAGTAATCAATGCTTGCTAAGATTTTTAATCTATTGCATATAACCCAATTCATACCAAGCCTTTACACCTGCCTCCAATAGATTCGCTAATTCTTTTTCATCTACCTGCTCTTCTTTCTTAAAATGAAAACAGGTTTTGCCCTTTAAACATTTGAATAGCGAAGGGGCATGGGCTTGCATGCCTTCGTTCATGTAGGCAGGGAAAAAATAAAAAGCCACTGAGTCTTTGCGCTGCGCAATCGAAGCAAAGTACATGCCCGGCACTATTTTTTTATCGTGGCCATAGGGCACTGGCTTATTGCCCATTATTTCATAGACCATAGCAGTATCATCGCACTTGGCCACCATGGGTGGTGCTATTTTATTGAGTTGTGTTTTGAGTTTATTGAAAATGTTTAAACGGGTTGCATCTGTAATGGCCATAACAGTTCTATTTTGTTTTTACTTTTTGTTGTTCGCTTATCTCTTTGCCAACATACACCAAACCCATGTACACAAGGTAAATGAGCATACCAAAACCAATGGTAATCAACCAAGTTTTAGAATGTGATACAGGATCGATAAAACGCTCTCCTATTTGCAAAAATAAAACATCTGGTTGGTTTATTATGTCCCAACTGTTAAACCTTAAATAACGACCCAAATAAATACCAAAACCTGTGAGCATACTCAAACCCAAAACCATTACCGATACCCTTTTGCGGTGGTACCTCGAGAGCAATACATTCGATATATCATTCATAGAAATAAGGGCGGCTAACAAAGCCGAAACAGCAAACCAACTGATGGTTAAAATATCTAAAAACATCCAATGCGGATGCCCGTAAGCCAAGTGTATAAAATCCGTCAACATATAAGGAGCATTGGGGAAAAATAACATCCAACATATACCTACAAAAAGCATTGATATTACACTC
This sequence comes from Bacteroidota bacterium, assembly GCA_947496065.1. Taxonomy (GTDB): domain Bacteria; phylum Bacteroidota; class Bacteroidia; order NS11-12g; family UBA955; genus JABMMZ01. Next base: position 2,900 of record CANMBF010000006.1, on the reverse strand, counting down.
ATTTTATGTTGATTCATTTGCACCAACAAAGAACTTAAAGCCAAAGGAATTAAAGCTAAAAAGAAATTCCATAACAGGAACAAAAAGGTGCGATCGGTATGCACAATAAATCGCAAGCCAATAAGGGCCACACAACCTGCAATAATCACTGAGAACAAACGAACCAATCGTTGTCTTTCGCGCAGGCTATTGCCAATAAGCATCAGATATTTCATGGACTCAAAATTATAGTATACAAACGCGCGAAGGCTTTATGAGTCTGTGAAAGGAGACAAAATTTCGTTTAAAAATGAGCGTAACGGATGTAATACTATTTTACATCGATGAAGGATTATCGTCCCTTAAAAAAAGCTTTGATCAACAACTCGCAATCTTTGCCAACATTATAATGCGTGGCGTACAATAAATTTAAACTGCTAACAAGCGAGGCTTGTAAGCCTTTGTTTTTAATAGCAGATGTTACTGAAAAAACACTGGCTTTGAGTTTAGGCAACAACTCTGTATCAACACTGGTATCGTAGCCCACCCAAGTCATTTGACCTTGCAAAACATTGAGCCAATTTTTAAAAATGGTAGCACAATAGCGTGGACGAAAAACTAACACTGGCAACAACAAAACGAATAACAAACAAAGCAAAAGATCTAGCAAGCGTTTGCGTTTTTGGATGTATTTAAATTTCAATAAAGGCGTAATGTCTACACTGTAAAATTCGCCTGTTGTATTTTTAGAATTACTGCCAATAATATAGTCGCCCGACTCGGGCATGATTTTGAATTTTACTTTGGGCAAATCGGTATTGCCCATGGTTTGCATAATCTCGGCACTGCTTACATCGCGGGCACAAAAAATAATTTCGTTGGCCTTATAAATCTCGGCCAACATCGATAAGTTTTCGCTACTGCCCACCCATTCGCCATGCGTTGTTACACCTTGTGGTTTTACAAAACCCAATATTTTAAATCGCAATGGATAATTGCTTAAGATATGGCGAACCCTTTCGCACTCGGGCATATCGCCCACTATTAACACTTGCGATATCTGGCTGGCCTGGGTATCCAAATGTTTGTAGCGTATAAAATGGAAGACCAAACGCAGTGTTATCGTTATCAACAAGGCCCATACCGAGCCCAATAGAATTAAGGCACGCGAGAACCTTAAATACTCTGGCAACAAAGCATACACCGATAATAAAACCATAGAGCCTGCAATCACGCCCCTAGCTGTTTTATTCAACCTAAATGGATTGGCATAGCCCCCACTCAACCAAATGCCCCCTACCCAAAACAAGATATAAGCCGGCACATGGTAGTACAAATATTCAGGCGGATAAAAACCACCGACCACATATTTATTGTAAATTTCCCAATAACGCATGAGGCCATAAAAGCCTGTGAAAATAAAAACAAAGTCGAGGGCCACAAACTGAACCGACTTAAAAAACCTGATGACCAAAGCCAAGAATGCACGCGCATAAATGGCCGCATAAATTAAAAAGGCAAACCACCAACCCTGCTGTTTGCTATAGTGTTTCTTAGCAAAAATGGCCATGGCTTGGTAAAATATTTTAACATAATTAATGCTGTGCTTTTTGGTACTCTCACCCTTGTAATGGATGATAGTGGTATCGGCAAAATAGTAATTTTTATACCCAGCCTTTACAATGCGATAACTCAAATCAATGTCCTCGCCATACATGAAAAAGGTTTCATCGAGCAAGCCCACTTTTTCGAGTACTTCTTTTTTTATCATCATAAAAGCACCACTTAGAATATCGGCCTCATGGGTTTCGAATTCGTTAAGATAACTTAAATGGTACTGACCAAAAGTTTTAGATTGGGGAAACAATTTGGCCAAGCCAGTCATTTTATAAAAGGCCACAGCTGGTGTTGGTAAACCGCGTTTCGATTCTGGTAAAAACTGCCCACGCCCATCGATCATGCGCACACCTAAAGCCCCTGCTTCAGCATGACTGTCTAAAAAAGCAACGGTTTTAACAAAGGTTTCTTCACTCACCACAGTATCTGGATTGAGCAATACCACATTGCGCCCTTTGGCTATATGTATGCCTTGGTTATTGGCTTTGCTAAAGCCTTTGTTGTCTTTATTGGCTATGAGTGTAACATTGGGGAAGCGCTCTTGCACCATCTCGCACGAGCCATCGGCCGAATGGTTATCTACCACAACAATTTCTACTTGTAGGTGTTGTATGGCCTTGTATACCGAAAGCAGGGTTTGCTCGAGCAAGGCTTTAACGTTGTAGTTAACGATGATGATGGATAAATCGGTCAAACTGTGAATGTGGCAAATTTATCGAAATAGAGAGGATAAGGCAAATAATATATCGTTAAGTATTTTTTTATCTTTTTGGGGTGTTTTATTCTCACACTTTCCAAACCTTTTAAAAATAATATTGCAATGAAGGAATGTCATTCAAATCTTAATTATATGGCGCAAATTTCAAAAGTTAAAATGTCGAAATTAGCAGTGACTTTAATGCGGGCTGGGTCCACGCATGCTTACCCTCAGCGCGCAGGTTTTGCAATTAAATATGGTTTCGCATAATAACTACGGTTTTATTACTTTTTTGTTTTTTGATAATTTAATTTAAAATTAAGGCATCAAAGCGAATACTTGGTGGGCAAAAAAGTAACCAAAACTAAGCCGAAGGCGTTCTCATGAGAGAAGCGAGTAAAAGCCCACCACGCATAGAAATCTCGATGGACCTAGCGCGCAGGTTGTGCATTTAAATATGGTTTCGAATAACTACTAAGCTTTTATTACTTTTTTGTTTTTTGATAATTTAATTTAAAATTAAGGCATCAAAGCGAATACTTGGTGGGCAAAAAAGTAACCAAAACTAAGCCGAAGGCGTTCTCATGAGAGAAGCGAGTAAAAGCCC
>CANMBF010000005.1 GCA_947496065.1 Bacteroidota bacterium | reverse complement strand
CTACTTCCGACACTACCTGTAGTTTAAAGGCTAAACTGTAATCTCGCTGACTACGTTTCTTCTTTTGTTCTTCTTGTTTTTTCATCTTATAAGTTGTTTATGTGACAACCTATTTCAGGACGAGAGACAGGTCAAAAAAAAGCCCAACTGCAACAGTTTGACTTTTTTAGTCAATATAGTTGACTATCTAAATATTTTATTGAATAGTGTAGCGTAATTTAGCGCCAAAAGTGGTTAAGGCCGTAGGGAAGGTGTTCGATGCAAATGGTTTAGAAGAACGTCGGTCGTAGAAAATTTGCAAGTTTACATTGGTGTTGATTGCGTAGTTGATGTTCGGACGGATGGTCATCACACGCTGACCACCGGTTGGGGTATTGGTGTTTTGATCGACCCTGCGCACAATGTTCACGTTGTTCTGAATACTTACCTCTAATTGCATTGATAAATCATTGGCCAAATACGCTTTCTTGCCATTGAATTTAATGGGTAATTTAACCCCATTGGTTCTATAAGCCATGTTAAAGGTGTAATCTTTAATATTATTTTCAGTAACGTTGGCATTCGGAACAAATAAAGTAACGTTGCGGGTGCGGCTTATTTTAAAGCCCCCTGTTATGCCCGATTTAGTGGTTACATCGATGCCAATTAAAGGACTAAAGGATTCTCTAATCGTAATATTGGTGATGTTATATTTGCTAATTAAGTCTTTCCCAGGAATAGGCGCAGCCTTCGAATCGTACATTAAATTACTTGTAAAGCTACCTACAGTATAAGTACCTTGGTAACGGTGTTGTATGGTAATATTTGAGAAACGTTTGCCTATGGCCTTAATTTTTGTTAAGCCGTTGTAATTGATGTTCCAGTTTGGCAAAGGCAATTTAGGGAAAGGACTGAGGGATGCCGTGCTTTGATTGATGCCAGAATAGGCCGCTAAGAAAGATGGTATCAATACACTTTGTGATTTTGGTCCATAGCCCGAGTGGTAACCTTTAAAAGTGTCATCCATGCTATTCTTATTAGCGATGCGCTCATCGGCCAAGGCCAAGCGTTTCGAAATGGTGGTTCTTGAATTCTCGAAATTATCGTAGGTGGTGCTCACCCAATTATTAGCAGTTCCTTGCTTGTCGAATGCTGTGCGAATAAAGATACCCGATTGGGTAAAGTTACCCGTTTCGGTGACTTGCATATCTCTCCAGTCTCTCGTAGCAGTATCGTAGCGGAACAGCGATTGTAAATTATTTGAGCGATTCTGACTGAAGATCACCTGTATTTTAAAATCCTTAAATGGTTCTATGGTGGCATTACCTTGTAAACTTTTCAAGGAGTTTTGCATGAACATATTGTTCAAACGTTCATCGTTGGTTAAAGATCCTTGCTCGGCTAAATTATACCGGTTGTTTTTATCTTGGCTACCTAAAATAAAACCTAAGCCTGGCGCGTTGTGTGCAAAGTTCTGACCGAAATAATCGATTTGGTAGTTAAAGCCGGGTAATATTGTGCCTTCTTTTTGGTTGTAAGTAACGCTTACATTTTTAAGCATCATTAAGGCCTTGAAGAAATTGGTACCAAACATTTGTTTTTCTTTTTTCTTCTTGGTTGGTTTTTCTTCTTCTTCGCCTTCTGTTTTTGCTACATTGTTTTTGTCACCTGGTTTTTTCTCGGTGGCTTTGGCTTTAGCACTTGGTTTCTTTTTACCACCTTGATTAATACGTTTTAAGAAAGGTACTTTGTTGTATAAACTCATTAAGTTGAATTGTGAGTTTACTGCAATCTCGCGACTGTTTTGAATGATGTTGCCTAAAGTTGTAAACGATGGTGGCGCCTGTTGCCAGCCATAATTGGTGCCGTATTTTACCGAAGTGTTAATCCAATTTAAGAAACCAACTTTTTCGAATGGTAAGGTATAATTGAAGTTGGCAATTTGATTATAGCTACTCATTTTGCCCAAAGCAAAGAACTGTTGCTTGACAGAGTCTTTCTTTTCTTGTGAATTCAATTGACCGAATGGCTCTTGTACGCGCGCATTAACGGTAGCGGAATAATCGAGTTTTAGTGATTTGGTGATAGGGAAATTAACATTGTAATTTCGTAACAATGTAAAGTTTTTATCAAACAACCTTGGGGTTACTTGTTTGAATACATCGTTATTCCTATTCATGGTTTCAGAATAGTAACGGTTGGCATCCATTCTCACCGAAATATTTTGTGGTTTATAATTCAAATTAATATCGCGAATAATATTGAATTTTTTGCTCTTAATAAATTTAAATGGCTCCCAATATTTGATTTTAGGAGCGTAGTTATAGCCAACGCTGCCATAGTATGTTTTGCTAAAATTGTCTTCTATTTGAATGTTTCTTTTCTTTAATAAAATATAGGAGTAGGTGAGGTTGAAATTAGAGATATCCCAAGGCATGAGTTTGCCAGTACCAGTGCGATTCACTCTGACATTGGTTAAGTTAAAACTATAACGACTGTTATAATCTTCGGCTGCGTGTAATACGGCTTTTGCATCCACTGAATTGAGTCGCGACACCGCATCTTTTAATTCTACATCGGGATTCAATGGGTTGAATTTAGGGCGGCTAATGGTTCCGCTATACCCAATAAACAAAGGAATATTAACCCCAGCTTTTTGAGGGAAGAACTTGCCCAATTCGAAGCTCGATGATAAATCGTATTGGTAATTGTTACTTAAATTTCTTTCGTTCAAACGTTTGTCGACACCACCAAAACCAATAGTAGAAATGTTGCCTGAGGCAGAAAGGGTTGCAAAGTCGGCCATTTGTGCGACCACTCTACCAGTAGTGGCCCAACCACCTTTGTTCGAAATATCTGTGACCCTTAATTCATTGAACCATACCTCGCCACATTGCGATACATCGGTATTGTTGCGTATGCCTAACATCATGACACGCACATTGCTCAAATCAGGCAATCCTAGCACTGTTATTTTGTGTCCTTTGCCATTGTTATAGGAGAAAGGTCGATTGAGCGGCACCAAGGCATTAGAGCGCAAATCTTTTGAGTTGAATAAATCGGACAACGGAAAGTCGAATTCATTTTCTAATTTCCATATTTGATCGGGTGCATAAGTGCCATCGGCCGTAATACGCAATGGAATTTCATATTCGTAATAGTTGTTCACAAGATCAGTCCCAATTCTAACAAAAGCAGAAATATCGCCATCATTTAAATTCTTACCTTCGGCATGCACAAACATTTTCATGTTCTTGTAGTTTCTAATGTCCGAATTAGTGGTCTTATAAGCAGCTCTTGAATCGCCAGCTTTTAAATTACAAACGCGCAACGAAAGCGATTGCTCATTTTGTTTCACCACATTTTGTGAAGTAGGATCTTGCACACGGTTGATACCCGGCGGCATAGTATAGCGAATGGGCGAACGTTTGCCGTTCTCTTCAATGTTAACAGTTGAAACAACGAAAGTCGTGTTGTCTGTAGGATCGACAGGCACCACAGCACCTGCTGTATTCAATGATTGGGTGTATCTGCGCCAATCAGCTCTCACCAACTGCATTTGCGCAAATCTGACGATGGTGGTACTATCGAAACCTTTCATGTACATGCGCATGAAACGAATGGATTTAAAATCAGAGATACTGCCTACTGACTTGGTAAACTGGCGAATGGGCACTTTAATTTGTATCCATTTTATCTTTTCGGTTTTACCATTTTTTAAAAGTTTGTCTACTTCAGAAACATCGGTTACAAAACCTTTGCCTATTTCTAAATCGCTAGGACTTAAATCAATTTTATATTGAAAATAATCCTCCGATTGGTTCATGGTAAAATCGCTGTTGATGTCTTCGTTATCGGGCACGTTGGTAGCAGATTTTGGAGAACCGTCGCCAAATTTATTTAAGGTTGAATTGCCTTCTAAAGAGTTGTAGCGTTTATAACGGTCGATGATATTGGTGAGGTTGCCATCGTAGCTAGGTTCTCGGTTGTGCAAATAATTATCGTTCGAAGGATCGGCATAAGCATCTTGGTAAATTTTAGAATTTTTGCCATACATGGTATCCAATTTTTCAAGATACAATTTGTAATGCACGCGCTCATCTTCATCGTTCATACCATCCAAACCTAAATCCTGAAAGTCTCTTGAAGCAGGTTCGTTGTCGAAGGCGTTATTAATTTGAGGCAGCAATGGCACTTTACCAAAATTAGACACATCTTCGTCGGTATGCAGTCCCTTTGCATTGTACCCATTTTCAAATGCCTTTCTTCTATCAGGTAAAATATCTTCACTTACGTTGCCTAGGTCGATGTACAATTGTCCTTTGTTACTGCCAGTGCTGTTGTATTTGAAAGGGTCCATCATCCATATTTCAATGTAGTCGATATTGGCAGCTTCAAAGTCGTTACTTTCGATTCTGCGCATAATACCACCCCACGATTTGGTTGATTTTTTGAAAGTACCATCTGGATTAAGATCGGCCGTATCGTAATTGTACATGCCTTTTTCGTGTGGAAAATAAGCCAAGTCTAGAGTAGGTAAAATAGAAGGCGCTCCTTGTTGAATTTGTTTATTAGGAAATACCTCAGTTACCAATACTTCGCGCATGTAGTGGTTACTTTGCATTTGCACATCGTTTTTGATGTGCGTTGGCGTGTATTGGTCGGCACGGTAGAAGGTAGGATCAATGGTGTACCAAGCTAAACGCGCTCTTTGGAAACCCCAAGGGCGCTTGTCTTGCAAGGCTAAATCCCATTCTGGGAACAGGTCTTTTTGGTATTGTGGCAAACTGGCCATTTTCCAATTCGAACTTAATTTCAAATCGAAAGTGGTTTCGGCGCCTTCAAAGTCATCTAAATAACTGACACCTCGGGTATTGTTTTGACCTTTGGCTTTACCAGGAAATATGCGGGCATACTCGCCTTGCGCACTTAATTTACTGGCTACTTTGGTTTCAATAAAGGGTAGCTTATCAACTAATTTCGTTAAGAATTGTGAAGGTGAAGCATAACTAAAATCGGCTCCCATGATGGTGTTCAAAAGCGGCTCATCGCCAATATTGGTTTTAGGTGTGAGTGGGCGCTCATACATGTGTAAGATGGTACCACCGATCAATAATTTTTTATGGGCTGCATAGTCAAAGCGCGCTCCAAGCAATGTTTTTTGTTGGATGTTAAACATGCTATTGCTTTCGGCTGAGACTTTAATAATGGCGCCCGATTGCAATATGCCTTGGTTAATAATGGTAACCTTGCCCGCGTTGTAATCGACCGTGTAATCGACATTCTCAGTTAACTTAGTACCATTGGCTGTTACAATCACCGAGCCTTGCGGAACGTTTAATGCATTCAAAGAAATATCGGCGCTGCTGGTGCCTTTGTAATTGCCTTTCAGAAAGAACTTATTGTGCACCACATCTTGTTCGGCCAACCATTTGGTGCTGTCGTAGAGGGCATCAAAAATATATTTATTTGCGATTGGGTCGCCAATCGGAAATTTGCTTCGCAGGTGATTGCCAAAAGGCTCACGCACAGGAAATATCACACGGCCTTGCTGCGATTGGAAAGTAACACCTTCAATAACATCGAATACCCCATCGGCCTTAAGCTCTTGTTGGCGGTTAATGCGGTCCATATTCATGACACGAATTAAAGGAATACCATCGCTAAGACCCGGAATATTTTTAACTGGCAAGTAGTTCAAATCGGCACCAGATGGGTCGTCATTATAAATAACATCGAATTTTAAATCGGCCGCATTGATATTGAAAGAACCAAGTGAGTAGATGTTTTTCATCATCAGTTCCCACATTGGCAAGCGGGTACGAATGATATTGCCCTTCAACATTTTTACCATCAACACTTTGCTATTGGCGCGGTCACTGACAATTTCAGAGGCAAACTCGCCCACTTTATAGGCTTTACCGTTCATGGTGTATTCGAAAGCAACGGCTAAAATCTCATCGTTGTTGAGTGATGAATTTAAAGAGATATAACCCAAACGCGAATTCACACTAAATTCATTTTCGGTTAACTGACGGGCATAGGTTAACAATTCGTAATCGAGTCCCTGCTTTAAATTTTGTGTAGCAGGCAATCGGTTCATTTCATCTAAACAGGTTTTGGAATTACGGATATTGTTGGTAGACAGCAATGTACCGTATAGTGAATTTGAATTGTTGTCGGCTCCTAAGCTTGCACTAGCTGAAATATTGCTATTGTATGGATTTTTTTCACCGAGGTCCATGGTTGCCAAAATATCTCGGGTATTGTCATAACTACCACTGCGGTTGGTAACCCATACCTCCACACGGTTGATGACGATACTAGAAGAAACCAAAGGCAAATTGCCCATGGCCACATCGAAATTATCTTTAAACTGTTGGCAGAGGAAATAGTGTCTGTTTTGATCGTAGTTGTGGGCTTGGATATTAAAGTTCGTTACTTGCGCACCGCCATTCACAGTAGTTTCAGTCCGTTGACCTTTGTTTTGGGTTGCTATGGCAGTAACTTTTAATCTGCCAAATTTGAAACCTGCTTTGATACCAAAAAGGGATTGACCAGCTTGAATAAGGCTGCCATTCAGAGGCAAACTCACATTACCCAATTCTATTTTTTGTACGATTTGATCTTCTTTACCTACCCAATCTAATTTGGTTTGGTTATCAAAATCGAAGGTCGCATCGGTGTCGTATTTGATACCTAAGTTTAACGCATTGCCAATTTTTCCAGTAACATTAATTTGTATTTTTTGATCGAAATCGAACTGTCCTGTTTTTTGCTGACGGGCACTGAACATCGGATTTCTAACGGTATTGAAATTGCCACCAAAGGTAAGTTCAGCCGAGCCACTTGGACGGATATCAATAAGCCCACCTCTAAATATTTTATCGATAACAGGTGGTGTTTTGATTAAGTCAATTTTCTTGTTGTTATTATAACTGCTCCCGCCAGCATTACTTTTGCTTCTTTGTTCAAAATATTTTTTTCTTTCCTCTAGCGCGCTTTCTTCTAAATATTCCTCTTTGGTGAGCGAGCGGGTCAATGTCTTTCTGCCAGCGACAATGCGGTATTCATCGTATTTGCCTGTATTCGCGTTGTATTCAACAAGGGTTTTTACAGAGGGGTCGTTTAAATCGATGTTGTTTTGAAAATCGTTAGTGCCACGACCAGTATTTTGTTTGATAGGGTATTTAAGATCGCCAGAGTCTTTGCCAGATTTTTTGATACTATCGTGCGGCGAAAAGAACGGCGTATTTACAGTGATTTTTTGGGTGCTAGCTTTTTTAGCAAGTGGGGTGGTTATTCGTTTATGGCTTTTTAAAACATCTGAATTGAGTTCCTCCTCTGAAGGAATATAGCCAACAGAAACTGCCTTTTGATTGCTAGGTAAACTGAACAAAGGAATGGCAAGTGCAGAAATGAAAAGAGCAAATAGCCTTACATTCCAGAGCCTTTGAATACGGTGCAATGAATTCACTACAAATATTTTATTTGAAAACGACAATACTAAATTTTTTTGTGTAAACGCTCGATTCTATAGGCTATTATTAGGTGTAAAGTGCGAATATAACAAAGTTTGCTATAATTTTATTGCATATGTCAAAAAAAAATGACAAAATTAAGTGTGCTACAAGGCAGAAATACAAGGGGTTTAGAACGACTCCTTAAAATTGGAAATAGATAAAAGGTTTCATCTCGCTTGACATGGTTTGGAAGATGAAAAATACGCATAAAACAATGATGGCCAGTTTCATGGCTACTGGCGATTTGATAAAGTACTTGCGGTATTGCCATTTGATATCTGAAGGCAACCAATGCACAATGAATCCCAAGGCCATTAAACTAAAGACTTCCCAAAAATTGCCAATGATTTGGGGAGCAAGAGAAAATTTGAGATCGTACATGATTTTTTGAATCACTTCGTTGGCTTGGGTCATGTCTTCGGCCCTAAAGAAAATACGCGTAAAGGTAATAAACATGAAGGTTGAGAACACTTTCCAAAAATGTACAGGCCATGTTTTTAAGTTTTGATAAGGACTAATTTTCTTCCAAAATTTATAGACCACCAAGCCTAAGCCATTCAAGCCGCCCCAAACCAAAAAATTAACGGTTGGATTGTGCCATAAACCACCCAATAACATGGTGATCATTAAATTAATATTGGTATCTACTTGGTGTTTAACTTTGGGTGAATAGTAGCAAAGCGCCACTAATACCAAAGCAATACCGCCAACAATCCATAATACCATCACTGCATCAAGCAGCAAGGCAAGAAAGACTGTAAGGATTGTGATTATGACATAAGAGGCTATGCTCCCCTTGCGGTTACCCCCCAAAGGAATGTATAAATTTTCTTGCAACCACGAGGAGAGGGAGATATGCCAGCGCTTCCAAAATTCGCCCGTATTTTTTGCTTTGTAAGGGGAATTGAAATTGCTGTTGAGTTTGTAACCCATCAATAAGGCAATGCCAATGGCGATGTCGGTATAGCCTGAAAAATCAAGGTAAACCTGTAATGAGTACCCGATAACAGCAAAGAAATTTTCGACACCCGTAAATAATAAGGGGTTGCCAAAAATGCGATCGATAAAGTTGGTTGCGATATAATCGCCCACCACCATTTTTTTAATCAAGCCATTTAATATCATAAAAAGGGCCAATCCAAATTGGTATTTACTCAAGCTATAAGGCTTGTACATTTGTGGAATAAAATCGCGCGCTTTTACAATAGGACCCGAGAGTATTTGTGGGAAGAAAGAGGCAAAGAAACCAAAGTCGAAGAAGTTGGTCAATGGCTTTAATTTTTCTCTGTAAACATCGAGCGTGTAGGTTAATATTTGGAAAGTATAAAATGAAATTCCGATAGGCAATAAAATTTTATCGATTTCAAAATGCGTGCCTGCAAAGGTGTTGCTCCACAATGAAAAATAATTGACAACCTGGTTGTTGGTATAAAATACTTTGTTGAATGAATCGGTAAAGAAATAGGCGTATTTGAAATAAGAAAGAAAGCCAAGATTGAGGATAACGCTGTAGCAAATCAGTAATTTTCGTTTTAGTTTGTTGTCTGATTTGTAGATGGCCTGCGCAACAAAAAATTCGTTGGTGATTGTAAATAATAGTAAGAGAAAAAACAATCCACTGGTTTTGTAATAGAAAAAAATACTAACCAGAAATAAAAATAAATTACGCAGCGTATATTGTTTGTGAATGACTGTAAAAATGGCAAACACAAAGGTAAAAAATACCCAAAACGAAATCGACGTAAAAATAATAGGATTCGTTTCTGAATAAACGAAAAAGGAGGAAATGATATGGATTAGATTATCAATCATGTTTAATTTTCGAAACTGGTAGTTTTAAGTATTCCTCATATTTTCTAATAAACGCTACAAACATTAAGTCGCCCAAAAGTCGATATCCGCGGGCCGAAAGGTGCACCCTATCGCGGTTGGAAGCCATGCCGTTGCGGGCCCAAAATTCGATGCTGCCTAAGCCACCCATGATAGAAAACAAATCCCACACCCCACCATTGTATTTGGAAGCCAAGTTTTGCATAGCAGCTTTTACTTCTAAGCCAGTAATATTTTGATAAAATTTACCTTTTCTATTTTTTTTATAGCTATCGGTATTGGTGGTAAAAAGAATAGCAGCGTTGGGGGCTACTTTTTTAATTCTGCGAATGAGTTCTTCGTAATTGCGCTCAAAACACGACTGACAAAAATCGGGTGCAAAGGCATCATTGATACCTATTGAAAAAATAACCAAATCGGGTTTCAGTTCGGCAATTTCTCTTTCGAGTATATTCGCTTTAAGGTACGTCGGTACCGAAGCCCCGTTGGCGCCAATGGCATTGTAATGAATGCCAGGTGCATCTAAATCGCAGAACAGGCCATACAAGGTAAAGATGTTTTGAATGGAATCGGTTTTAATGCATTTAAATTTCACTTGTCGCATGGGTTCTTCGAAAATGAATTCTCTGTAACCCGCTTCTTTGTTATCGATTATTTGTTTGGCGAAATAGGGCGAATCGAGCACCACTTGGAAGCTTTGGTGATGGTTGTCGTAAAATACTTTAATGCGATTGAACACATAATCGGTTTTGCCTTCTGGTTTCATGACGACACCGAAAGTAGCACCCGAATCGTGGGTCGTTGTAATGAGTGCATTCAAGCCTATGTTGCCAATGCAATAGCTGTTAACAGCTCTGCAACCTTCCCAACGGCCGGTCCATTCAAAACCATAATTGGCAGGATTGTTATTGCTTTTAAAACCCATTTTAAATGGATAAACCCATCCCCTTGAAGTTTGCTTTTGGTTTAAGAATTCATTGAAATTTTCGCGCAATTTCCCTGTCCAAATATCGGCTTGTACATGCGAGCCTCCAAAATGTACAATATTGATTTTGCCTTTACCTGTGGTTACAAGTTTATCAAGTTTTCTAAAAAAGCCATAAAAATCTAAACTGTCGTTAAAAAATTTTACCTCGTTGATATCATAGTTAACAAAAGGATACCTGTCAAGATTAACTGCGCCATCTTGGGCCTTACAAAGCAATGCATTGCCAAGGCACAAAATAGAAAGGAGATATAATTTAAAATAACGCAATATAAATTCTAGAGATTATGTGCCTATTGATTTTCTAAGTTTAAACATTTCGTATTCTTTCATCAAAGAGCTATAAAAAATCTCAGAGATTTTGACAGCACCTTTTTGGGTATAGTGGATGTAATCTGGCGAGCCTAAACTTGGTTTAGTTTTCACCCAGGTAACCATACTGCCACTGCCACCCATTGCTTCGTACATGTCCCAAAAAACACCGCCAACTTGCAAGGTTGCAGCCTTTAATGCATCGCGCACATTTTCTAGTTGAGGGTGGGTTTGGAAAGTGCCGTTAATTTTAATGCTCATGTCGGCTGGTCCAATGACAAACAAAATAAGATTTGGATCGACCGACCTTAAGTACCTTAGCTCTTCAGCAAATTTTTTACCATAGGCCTCAGCACTGGATTTTGATGTCATGCCTGGAAGGGCATTCCCGCCAAATTGTAAAATCAACATTTTTACACCTAGCATACTATACGTTTTGCGCAAAGTTTCTGCATTAATGCGTTTAAAAATAGTGCCTGAACAGCCGCGCATAGGCACATTGTCAACACAAATACCACCACTGCCATCAAGTGCTATCCCTAATATATCTGCATTAGCGCCAGAAAATTTCAAATCAATTTTACCATTGCTGCTATCCACATTGAATGCTGCCAACTGCTCGGCTGAAGAAGGCTGCAAAGTTTGTGTACCGATGGTTTTCCCATTGGCAGACAAACTAATTTCAAGGGGTTTGGCAATGCTGCCAACCACCACTTTACAAGATTTAATGTTTTTATTTTTATGAGAGGTGTTGTCTCTTGCGGTAATCATTACACTCGCCACTTCACTTTGTTTTTGACAGAAATAAGCCATAGGACCATAACGGTTGTGTTTGGCGCGGCCATCTTCGGTTCCGAAAGCCAATTTGCGCACCCAGGTGCCGGCATTTTCCTCGGCTACGGTGTATTTAGGGGTTACTTCTAAAGCAGGCAATAAACCCATACCGCTGCCGCCATAGGTGCGTTGTAATTGTTCGCGAATATGGCTGCTAATGCGGTCCATCTCAATTTGAGAGTCGCCATAATGAATAATTCTAAAGGTGGTATTATCGCGTCTTGAATTTTCGAGTGCTTCGAAAAATTGGTCCATGACTTTGCGGTCGTCGTTAGCAAAATAAAAACGGGCTGGACTTTCAGTCGCATCTACTTGCATTAACACTAAAGTGTCGGCCGATGAGCGGTGCACTTTTTTAAGAATGGCTTCTTTTTTTTCAACCAAACTTTTGTTATCTTCAATTTTCTTTTGTTCGGCAATTATGATGGTTGAATCTATTTTAGGAGAAATAATAGATTTAAGGTTCGGAAAACTTATCTTTTTGCCATCACCATAGCCTATGCCAGCCTCTGGAAAAAGGAGAGAAATAACACCGAGAGTTAATAGGCAAACAACAAGAAATAGTAATACTTTAGAGGGTTTCATTCAACAAATAATATTCTTTTTGCAAAAGTAACGAAATATGAAAGCGTTTTATGATGCAGGCGTAGAATTTTTTTAACATCGTGTTTAAAGGCCTATGCTTTTTACAATGCATTAAATAGCCAATACAAAATATAAAAACAAAAATTTTTCGTGAATTTGATTCACTAGGCTCTCACCCAAGTGCAAAGCGGTAAATCAAAACCATTTTTTCCAGGCACTATACACTCGCCCCAAGTGGGTTCCTTTTTATAATGTGCTTTAATTAAATTACAACCAATGGTGCCGCTTAAGCCCATGCTGTATAAGTTCAGTAGTATAAAAGAATTTTTTGGATCGCTAATGGCCGCACAATGCTGTACAAGCTCGTTAAGATTTTCTTCCAATATCCATTTCTCACCTGTTGGTCCGCGACCATAAGCAGGAGGATCGATAATGATGCCTTGAAAAATAGCACCCTTATTGGCTTGGCGTTTCACATATTTCAAAGCATCTTCTACCAACCAACGGATATCTGGCGCATTCGATAATTGTTTGTTCTCGTTGGCCCAAGTGACTACATTTTTGACGGCATCTAAATGTGTAACGTCGGCACCTGCATTGGCCGCAACAATACTTGCTGCGCCTGTATAGGCAAATAAATTCAACACCTTTGGCCTGTTGCCAATGCGTTTAATTTGTTCGTCAATGAAATGCCAATTGCTAATTTGTTCAACAAATACCCCTAAATGACCGAAAGAGGTGCAACTTAATTTTAGTTTTAAACCCAAGGGCGCATAGCTTATTTCCCATTGTTTGGGCATGGGTTTGAAAAATTGCCAACCCCCATTTTCGATGGTACTATCGCGGTGACTTTTCTTCGTGTTGTCTCTTTCAAATCGACCATGGGCCAAGTTTTGCCATTCATTGGCATCGAGCTGTTTTGGCCATAGTGCTTGTGGTTCTGGTCGTATTAATATGTACTTTCCAAAACGCTCTAGTTTTTCAAAATTGCCGCTATCCAGCAATTCATATTCGGGCCAATTAATTTTTTCTTCTATCATCTTTTATAAAGCAATCAGCAGTTCAATATTAAAAAATACGAACTGCTGTTGTTAGATTTTTGTGATTGTAATTATTTTAAATCTTTTAAAACTTCAACGGCCTCTTGTATATAAATATCTTTTTCGAAGGCCTTGTTCCAATCTGTTTTCATTTTCATTTTTACGGCATCTGCACCAATTAACTGATTGTCGGAACTTGTATTGGTGTAATCCATGGCTTGTATTTTTTTAACACCTTCTTCAAATGCTTTATTATCAGCGTCCATTTCTTTTTGTTCTGCACGGTATTTATCAATACTTAGCGTAAAATGGGTGCGTTTGCTTTGGGCTTTTATTTTTAAGGCTAGGCGCTCAATTTCATTAAATATTTGACTTTGTGCAATGCGTTTATCGCTGTTCTTTTTTGCTTTTGCAATTTGTTTAGAAAAATCGAAATCGCTACTGTATGGCGCCTTTTTAATCAAATCGACACCTAGTGGATGCTCACTGTCTTTTTCGCCATATTCAATGTAACGGTATCTGTCTGGAATTAATATATCTGGCGTAACACCAGCCAATTGGGTGGTACCACCATTAATTCTATAGAATTTTTGAATGGTGATTTTTAATGAACCCATCTTCTCATTTTCTGGTGTCATAAAGGCATCGTCTAATTCAATAAAGCGTTGCACTGTGCCTTTACCAAAAGTAGTGGTGCCAATAATGGCTGCACGGTGATAATCTTGCATGGCAGCGGCTAAAATTTCCGAGGCTGATGCACTGTTTTCGTTCACCATAATGGTTAATGGACCGTTCCATAAAACACTTTTATCTTCATCACCATATATTTCAATTTTATTGCCTCTACTTTTCACCATTGTGATAGGGCCATCTTTAATAAATAGGCCGCCAATTTCAATCACATCGCCTAAAGACCCTCCGCCATTGTTGCGCAAGTCGAGGATAATACCATCCACCTTGTCTTCTTTTAATTTCTCAATTTCAATGGCAATGTCTTTGGCGCATGAGCGACCACTTCTATCGTTCATATCAACATAGAAAGTAGGAAGATTGATGTAGCCATATTTTTTGCCATCTTTTAAAACAATGGCTGATTTAGCAAACCCATCTTCTAATACCACGACATCGCGAATGATTGGAATAATGGTAATGGACTCATCCAATTTTTTAACGGTAAGTCGCACTTCGGTTCCTTTTTTTCCACGGATGAGCTGAATCGCATCATCAATCTTCATATTGGTAACATCTACTGGTTCGCCAGCGCCTTGTGCTACCTTTAAAATAATATCGCCAGCTTTTAAATCACCTTGTTTGTAGCTTGGTGAACCTGGTACAATAGAAGCTACTTTTAAGAAGCCATCTTTTTCTTGCAATTGCGCACCAATTCCTTCGAGTTTACCACTCATTCTAATATCAAAATTTTCTTTGTCTTTAGGCGGAAAATAGCTGGTGTGAGGATCGAATAATTCGGTAATAGAATTGATGTATAAACTTAATTTTTCTTTTTTGTCAAATTTTTTCAATCGGTTAAACCAATCGTTATGGGTTTTCAAAACCTCTTTGCGTGCAATACTTTCAAGGGTGTCATAAGGTTTAATTTTTACAAATGTATCCTTACGTGTTTGTGCTTTTTCTTGTGCATCGAGTTTAGATGCTAATTTTTCCAATACTTGCTGCTTTATGGATTTGCGCCAAAATTCTTTCAACTCAACATCGTTATTTAAAAACTCCGCATGGTCTTCATCAATATCAAAATATTCATCTGTTTTAAAATTGAAAGGTTTAGCTAAAATTTCGGCATACCATTTTGAAATCACCTCCACTCTGCGGGCATACATTCTGTTGGTTGCTTCAAAGTATTGGTATTCGCCAGTTTTAGCTTCATCATCCAAAAGTGTTTTATACACCGAAAGCGAATCAATATCGGATTGAAGAAAAAAGCGTTTGCTATTGTCTAATCGTTTAACATATAAATGAAAGAGCTTTTCAGAAAATTCATCATTCACATCGCGTGGCTCATAGTGATAATTTTCTAATACCTGTAAAACAGCTATTGAAATAGGATTGTCGGTTGGTTGTGTTTTTCTAAAACAAAAGGCTAGTGTAAGTAATACAGCTAGCGGCAAAAGGATTAAACTATATTTTATTTTTTTCATCGGATAATAGGGAAAGGGGGCGTTGGCATAAATTTAGGTTCCATTGGCTGTAATGATTGATTCGAAATTGCATTCAGTCCAAGCACATCGACACCCTGTTCGAAAATGATATCTACAGGAATGTTTTTAGCACTTAGCTTGTCTAAATCTTTTTGCAATTCTGACATAATTGCACCTTTTTCTTTTAAAAGATTTTTAACACCGTCAACATCACCATCACCTTGTAATTGCAAAATAAGTGCCGAAAGTGAAGTCATGGCCAATTTCATTTTCTCAAAATTGATGGTATATCGTCCTGTTTTCTCATTTCTTGTAAAGGCTCCATTCTCTTTGAAATAATTAAAACGGATCATATTGGCTTTACCATGTGCACTTGATGCACCAAAACGCACAGAGCGGAATATGCCTGCCATAAATGTTACATAATAGTCCATTAGTTGACCCTCTTGCAGTACTTTTTTATCGTACAATTGGGTAATCATATATAAGCCTAAAATATCTGCTTTGCCTTCTTCTAATGCACTGTAATCGGCGCCTAGAACATCTTTCACTGTGCCTTTGCCATTGATAGTGTTCTTAATGCCTAAGCCGTGGGCCACTTCATGAAACATAATCGTAGAGAAAAATGCATCAAATGTGATGTATTTTAATTGGGCTGTATCAATCAATTCTTTGGCAATTGGTACCATAATATTTTCGTATTTGGCGCGAATAGAGTTTTTCAACTGACTTCTGCGTGTGCCTTTTTCTAGTTGCAGTTTTTCATCATTTGGTAAATTTACTGCAATGGTTTTGCTACCGGAATTACATTCGCCTGCATAATAAATAATATCGTAGGCGTTCAATTGACTACTGCTACCTGCTTTTTCGGCTTTATATTTTTTGTCTACCGGCAAACCTTTTTGCAATTCAGGTAGGTATTCTACATATTTTTCAAGCTTTTTGCTCCAAACAATATCTTTTACTAACACATACGCTTCGAATGAAGTGCGAATGCCGTATAGTTGGTCTTCATAATTTTCGATAGGACCAATAATAATATCAAAGGCATTGTCTTTTAAGTCGAGCCATGCTCTATCGCTAGCATCGTAATTATTGGTGATGAGTGCCTCTGCTCTAAGTCGAAGAAATTTTGCAAAACTGGTATCCTCTTCAAGCGCAATGGCGGCCATTCGCAAAGAAGCTGCTGCCATGTGCACTTGCATATAATGTTCAGAATAGGGCACTACTTTTAATTGGCCTTTTTCGTCTCTTACAATCACCGTGTAAGGATCTCTTTTCTTTGGATCTTGCAGGCTATCAAATTCGGCAGCACGCATGTCTTTTGGATAGAAATTGGCCCCTTTTGGTTTTGGCCCAACACCTTTAATGAAAGGTTGCATATCATTCAAGCGATCCCAAGGACCGTAATTAATTTGCGCAAATGTCCTTGTTTTGTCGTCTTTAATTGAGTCGACCAAAGCGCGCGGGCCATAACTTTGTTCATAGAATAAATCGTCCATCACACGGGCGGCATCGAGCAAGTGCTTTAAGCCTGCTTGTTGATAAGGCGTCAGGGAAGTGATATCTGTTGTAAGTTTCACAACCTTATAGCTGCCCAAACGTTTGGCAATTTCATTTTTCGAAACTTGTGCATTGAGTGAAAGTGCAATCAAAGCCAAAGACATTAAAACAATTTTTTTCATTTTCGTATTGAAGTTCCAAATTTAATATTTTTTGCAATACAGAATGTCATTTTTATGTCAAGTGCTTGAGGTAACTTAATTAATTGAATGATGTTAATCATAAGCAATCGACGAATTTGTCGTCTATTTTTAGACAGTGTGGCACATCTAACGTATGCATATTCTTCGATATGTAGGGGTTTCCCAATCGATAGACAGGGTGGAGAGTTCGATTTATAGTGATATGATTTCAGTAGAAATAAGGAATAGAATTATTAAAGCAGAAAATTTTCTGTTAATTTCGAGGACTATTTTAAAAACCAATATGTTAGGAAATATTTCACAGTTATTAGAAATGAAAAAGAAGGCCGAGGAGTTAAAAAACAAACTCGAAGCCATTATCATTACAGAAAATAATAATGGCATTACAGTTGATTGCAATGGCAATAGAAAAATATTGTCAATACACATTGATACCGAACTTTTGAATGATAAAACACAATTGGAAGACCATATGGTTCAAGCAATCAACAAAGCTTTAGAAAGTGCTGAGAAGGCTAACATGGCCGAGGTAGGTGCCATGGCCGGTGGAATGCCAGGTTTAATGGGCTTGTTTGGCAAGTAATAGATATTAACTATATAAATATGAAAAATATAAATTTTAACAATAATATAAAAACCATTAAATTTGCATTCTTAATGAAATACATTTTATCACTTACAATCGCAATTTTTTTAGTTGCCTGTAAAACACAATCTAACAGTGGCTTATCGCCTGCAGATTTCAACAAAAAAATTACCTCAGAAGAGGTTAAATTGATTGATGTTAGAACGCCTGAAGAATACAACGAAGGATTTATTAAAGGCGCCATTAACATTGATTGGAATGCTGGCGATTTTGAAACTGCAATGACGCAATTTGACAAAGACCAAAAAATATTTTTATACTGCAGAAGTGGTAAAAGAAGTGGTAGTGCCTATGATTTGTTAAAAAAGTTGGGGTATAAACATCTATACAATTTAGGTGGAGGTATTATTGCATGGAAAGCTGCACAATTGCCTGTCGAAGCCAAGGCTTCTGCACAAGTCTCCTCAAAACATATCGAAACAAATCCCATTGATTTTAAAACGGCCATTTATGGTGATAAATTGGTGTTTGTAGATTTCAACGCCACATGGTGTGGTCCTTGCAGAAGAATGCAACCTTTCGTTGATATTATCAAAGAGGAGCGAAGTTCGGATGTGTTGGTTTACAGCATTGATACTGACATAGAAGTTGCACTAGCTCAGGAATACCAAATCTTTAATTTGCCAACTGTTATATTGTTGAAAAAGGGCGCTGTATTATACCGCAAAGAGGGCTACCACGACCAAAAAATGTTAAATGATTTAGTTTCAAAATATAAATAAGATGGCAGTAGAAATAGCAAACGACGAAACCCTAAAAACACAATTAAGTGAACACTCCAAAGTGGTAATTAAATATTATGCCGATTGGTGTGGAAGTTGCAAATTATTTTCACCTAAATTTAAAAGATTAAGTGGTGATGAACGTTTTACAGATACTGTTTTTTTAGAAGTAGATGCTGAACACAGCCCTGAAGCCAGAAAGCTCGCAGGCGTTGATACCTTGCCATTTTTTACAACTTTTAAAAATGGAGAATTAATAAAAGCGCTAAGCACTGCCAAGGAAGAATCCCTAGTAGAAATGTTATCTGCTTTATGAATATAAATATTATAAAACATCTAGTTGAAACGTATACCACCGAGCAATTGCAAATTGCAGAACTGGCATTGTTAAACGAAGAGACTTTAGAAATTACTGTTGAGGGCAAGGATGAAGGGGAGCAATTGACACATGTCCTAGCCGCTGTTTTTTGTCAAGAAGAGATGGCCAAAACGGACATAAATATCAATCAAGCTGTCCGTTTATATAGCCAAAGGGTAAGAGGTTCAATTAATTAAAAAATATTTAATACAAACAAAAAGAAGGCACGCGTTTAATCGCGTGCCTTCTTTTTGTTTTAATGTGGGGATGCGATTAATCGCATCCCCACATTAAAATTATGAAAATTTTCCTTTGAATTTTTCCTTGATATCGTTGGTAATGTCCCTGACCTCTTGTTCTTTGCTTAAACTGCTAATGAACAAAATATCTTCGGTGTCGATGACCATACCGCCTTCCATGCCTTCTACAACTACTAATTTGTCATTGCCCGATTCACAAATAATTAAACTGTTGTTGGTATTGTATACGCGCATGTTCTTGCCGTGCAACAAATTGCCATTTTTATCTTTTTTGCGCAATTCATAAAGCGATTTCCAAGTACCCAAATCGCTCCAACCAAAAGTAGCTGGAAGTATGGATGCAATCTTTGTTTTTTCCATGATGGCATAATCAATTGAAATTGATTTGCAAAAAGGATATTGCTTGTTGATGAAGGTTTGTTCTTCGAGGGTATTGTATTTTTTAAGTCCTTTTTTGAAGATGGCATGCATATCAGGTTGGTAAGCTGCAAATTCTTCTAAAATATCGGCTGCTTTCCAAATAAAAATACCGCTGTTCCAATAAAAATCGCCACTTTCAAGGAAAGTCATGGCCAAATCATGTGAAGGTTTTTCTGTAAATGTTTTAACAGGAATCACACCTATTTTGTTCTCATCGTTTTTGAATTGAATGTAGCCATAGCCGGTATCAGGACGGTTAGGTTTAATACCCAAAGTAACCAATTCTTTGTTCGATTCGGTGTGTTTTAGTGCAGTAAGTATGCTGTCTTCAAATGCCGCATCATCTGTAATCAAATGATCGCTTGGAGCAAAAATTATATTGGCTTTTTCGTTTTTAGCAAACAATTTATAACTTGCATAGGCCACACAAGGTGCTGTATTCATAGCAGCGGGTTCTGCTAAAATATTTTGCTCAGGTAAATTTGGTAATTGATCGTTCACCAATAAGCTATAACCTGCATTGGTAATGATATAAATATTTTCTTCAGGAATGATGCGTTTAAACCGCTCATAGGTAAGTTGTAATAGCGATTTGCCAACACCTAATATATCGTGAAATTGTTTTGGGTAATTCTTTTTGCTCAATGGCCAGAATCTGCTGCCGATTCCACCTGCCATGATTACCACATAGTGATTGTTGTTTTTCTTCATGCTTTGTTTTAATTTTAAGCTATTAAGCCTTCTTTGTTTAAATCGTGAATATGCACCATTCCAATGTACTTTGAATGATCGGTCACAATCATTTGACTGATTTTATTATTCCTCATAATTTCTATCGCATTCACTGCTAATTCATCTGCCTCGATGGTTTTTGGTGTGCCATTCATAATATCGGCCGCCACTATGCCTTTTAAATCGGTTGTTTTTTCTATTAGTCTGCGAATGTCGCCATCTGTGATCATGCCTTTTATCAAGCCGTTTTCTAATACAACTGTTGCGCCTAATCGTTTTTTAGAAATCTCCACAATGACAGTTTGAATAGAATCGTTGAGTTGAACCGTTGGCTGTTCGTTTTGGGTGGCTATATCTCTAATCGTTAAATAGAGTCGCTTGCCCAATGCACCCCCTGGATGGTATTTAGAGAAATCTGAGGATGAAAAATCTTTACATTTCAATAAAGCGACTGCCAAAGCATCACCCATTAAAAGTTGGGCAGTTGTGCTTGTGGTTGGTGCTAAATTATTCGGGCAAGCTTCTTTCGCTACTGTTGTGTTTAAAATAAAATCTGCTGAATGTGCTAAAACTGAGTCGATATTTCCAACAATGGCAATTAATTTATTGCCAAATTGTTTTAATAAGGGGGCCAAAGCTTTAATTTCTGGTGTATTTCCGCTTTTTGAAATGGCAATTACTACATCGTCTTTTTGAATGATTCCGAGGTCACCATGAATAGCGTCGGCTGCATGCATGAAGATCGAAGGGGTGCCAGTAGAGTTCAATGTAGCTACAATTTTTTGAGCAATAATAGCACTTTTGCCAATACCTGTAATAACTACTCTTCCATTTGATTCAAGTATTAGAAGGATAACTTTTGCAAAGCTTACATCTATAAAATTAACAAGGTCTGCAACATTTTCCAATTCGGATTGAATGGTTGTTTTACCAAAGTTAATTATTTCTTCAATTGATTTCTTCATCGGGGGACTTAATTCAAAAACATTGCAAAATAAAGCCAAAATAATGGAAAATAATTTTTTTTTAAAAAAGGTTTGGTGGTATGGTGCTAATAGTATTAATTTAGTGTCATCAAATTTTTAACAAATTAACAAGATAATAATAGAATAGAAATGACAACAATGCAGCGACAGATGGATGCTAAATTAGCATTAAAGGAGTTTTTCGGATTCGATGGGTTTAAGGGTACACAACAACAAGTTGTTGAAAGTGTTTTGAGGGGGGAAGACTGTTTTGTAATTATGCCAACTGGCGCTGGTAAATCATTGTGTTATCAATTGCCGGCTCTAATGATGCCAGGCACAGCCATTATTATTTCTCCATTAATTGCGTTAATGAAAAACCAAGTAGATAGCATTCGCGGTTTTTCTGATACCGACCACGTGGCACATTTTCTTAATTCATCGCTCTCAAAAACTGAAATAACCAAGGTTAAGGAGGACATGAGTCATGGTAATACTAAATTATTATATGTTGCACCTGAAACTTTAAAGAAGGAAGAGACCATTGAATTCTTGAAAAGCATCACTATTTCATTTGTAGCCATCGACGAAGCACACTGTATCAGTGAGTGGGGACATGACTTTAGACCTGAGTACCGCAGAATTAAACAAATGATCAAAGACATCAATGATGTGCCAATGATCGCTTTAACTGCTACTGCCACACCAAAAGTACAAAGTGATATTCAGAAAAACTTAGGTATGCAAGAGGCTGTCATCTATAAATCTTCTTTTAATAGAGATAATTTATATTATGAAATAAAGCCAAAAGGTAGCAAAGAAAAAGTTTTTAAAGATATTATTTCATGCATTAAAAGTAGACCGAACCGTTCGGGGATTATATACTGTTTAAGTAGAAAACGTGTTGAAGAAATAGCAGAAATGCTTACTTTAAATGGTGTGAAAGCGCTGCCTTACCATGCTGGGCTAGATGCGAAAACAAGGGCCAATAACCAAGATGCTTTCTTAATGGAAGATTGTAATGTGATAGTTGCAACCATCGCCTTTGGTATGGGTATTGATAAGCCCGATGTTCGATTCGTTATTCACTTCGATGTGCCAAAGAGTTTGGAAGGCTACTACCAAGAAACTGGCAGAGGCGGTAGAGATGGCATGGAAGGCGATTGCATTTTGTTCTACAATCCTAGCGATATAGAAAAGTTAGAGAAATTTATGAAGGACAAGCCTGTAGCCGAAAGAGAAATTGGCACTTTGCTGCTCGATGAGACTTCGGCCTTTGCAGAAAGTTCACAATGCCGCAGACGTTTGTTATTAAGCTATTTTGGTGAATCCTTCGATGATGAAAATTGCAACGCGATGTGCGATAACTGTCGCCATCCAAAACCAAAAGTTGATGTCACCGAAGATGTGGTAATTGCGCTTAAAGCCTTAGATAGTTTAAAAGGCGAAATCGATTTAAGCCACCTTGTAAATTATGTCATTGGCAAAAAATCTGACACCATCAAAGACCATGGACACGAGAACTTTCCGTTGTTTGGCGCTGGAAAAGACAAAGACAAAATATTTTGGAAAGGTGTTTTCCGTATTGGTTTATTGAACGGTTATATCAACAAAAATATTGAAAAATATGGTTTGTTAAGCTTGACAGAAGAAGGCCATAAAGCCATTGTCAATCCTAAGAAATTTGAGATGGCCAAGGATACAGAATTTGCATTTGTAACAGATGATACGTTTGAAAATGCAGTATTAGAAAGTATCTCAGATGAGGTATTGTTTGCAGACTTAAAGGATTTACGCAAACGGGTTGCCAAAGAAAATAACTTGCCACCATATGTAATTTTCCAGGATCCATCGTTAGATGATATGGCGACCAAATATCCAATTACCATGGAGGAATTAGAGACCGTGCATGGTGTTGGGAAAAATAAAGCCGCTAAATATGGTCAGCCTTTTATCGACTACATCGATCAATATGTGAAAGTCAATAATATTGACCGTCCTATGGATGTAGTGGTGAAAACTTCGGGTGAAAAATCTAAGAAAAAAATTGCCATCATCTTAAATATTGATAAGAAAATGGCACTTGAAGATATTGCCCGTAGCAATGGCTTAGCGTATCAAGAGTTAATGGACGAACTGGAGCAAATGGTAACTTTGGGGACTAGTCTAGATTTGCACTATTGCATCGATGAAATTATTGAAGAGGAGTTTCAAGAGGAAATATTCGAATACTTCAAACGTCAAGAAGACGATGATTTGGAGAGAGCTGTACTAGATTTTGACAACGACTTTTCATATGAAGAATTACAGTTAATGCGACTACAGTTTATTAGTGATATGGCCAATTAAGGCTTGTTTTTATAAGTGTAATTCCATGTTGCGATTGGTTAATTTTCTTTTATTGAAAACAAATCGGTGTCCAGTGTGAATTAGTTAGATTTTTTTACTCGGAATTAGTCTTTAATTTTGACCAATTACGGATACACAACTCCCTCATCTTGAACATTTATTTTACAAGTATCAGCCAGGCTTGCATTGGTTTTGCATGCAATATGTAAAATCGGCTGAAGATGCTGATGAAATTGTTAACGATACTTTTTTAGCCGCCTGGAATAAAAAGGAAGAATTGGTACTGGATGATTCCATTAAAAATTATTTGTATACCATTGTTAGAAATAAGAGCTTAAACCTGCTTAAAAAGAAAAAATTAGACGCAATTGTATTGGAAGCTGACTATGAAATTGCTTCTTCAGAAACCTCGATTGTAGAGCATCTGCAGGCCAAAGAAACAGAAAAAATGATTTTTGAGGTCATAGAAAAATTGCCGCCACGTTGCAAACAAATTTTCATACTAAGTCGCAGAGAGGGTATGCCCAATAAAGAAATTGCCACTTTAATGCAGTTGAGTGAGAAGACGATTGAAAATCAGATTACAATCGCTATTCGGGTGATTAAAGAGAGTTTAAAACAACGCCAACAACAAGACAGTGGCTTTAGAATCGTTTTGTTGCCATGGTTAGCTGCGTGGCTAATGACCAATGTGTAGACCCAAGATTTACTTTTTTCTGAATAAGAGGGCCTTAGGACATTAAAAACAAATTATGCACCCCTTTTGATTTATACTTACATAACCTTACCTTTGCATTTGGCAAAATTAGCCCCCAATTATAAATAACCTTTAATGGCCGAAATTAGATTAGTAAAAGCAGCAGCAGAATTAAATGTAAGTGTGCAAACGATAGTAGAAAGTTTGCAGAAGAAAGGATTTGCTATAGAAAATAAACCTACAGCAAAGCTTAACGAAGAAATGTACCAGTATGTATCCAACCTGTTTGTTTCTGATAAAGCCGCAAAAGAAGAGTCTAAATCTCAAGGACTGAAACTTAAGAAGCGCGAAGATATCGTTAAGGTCGAAGAGCCTGTTCAGAAGAAAGTTGTTGAAGAAGTTGAAACGCCTGAAGAACCTGAGGTGTTTATTAAAAACAGTGCGTCTGTAAAAGAGGCTATAAAAGAAGAAGTGGTTGAAGCACCACCGGTTAAAAAAGAAATTATAGCAGAACCTAAAGCCGAGGTGGTTGAAACACCGCCAACGCAAAAATTAGGTTTAAACGTCAAAGGTAAAATCGAACTTGATAAAAAGAAACCTGAGAAACCTGAAACTAAGATAGCTAAAAAATCTGTTGAGCCTGAAGAGGTGCCAGAGGTTAAAAAGCCAGAGGTAATAGTTGAAGCACCAACGGTAGTAGCCCTTCCAGTGATAGAAGAACTGATCCCAGATGAGGAAAGAGAATTGGTGAAAGCCAATTTAGTAGAGTTAGGCGGATTAACCATCAGAGGTAAAATTGATTTAAAACCTGAGCCTGTAGCGAAACCTAAGCAACCTTATGAGAGTCCTGCGAACAGAGAAAAACGCAAACGCAAATCGGGTGCTATCAAGGTTAATATCCAACAAGAGATAAGAGTTAACAAACAAAACTTACCGAAAAAAGACGAACCGAAAAAAGAAATTACCCAAAAAGAAATTCAATCGAAGTTAAAAACAACGTTGAATAAAATTGGCTCTTTTGGTCGTGGTAAAACAAATAAATCGAAGTTCAAACGTCAGAAGAGAGACGATCACTTCCAGACCAGGCAGAATGAGCAAGATAGATTAGAGCAAGAAGAAAAAATCTTAAAGGTAACAGAATTCTTGACTGCAAATGATTTGGCGAAAATGATGGATGCGCAAGTAGTAGATGTTATTTCAGCGTGTTTCTCATTGGGTATGATGGTGTCTATCAATCAAAGATTGGATGCAGAAACCATTACACTTGTAGCTGATGAGTTTGGATTCGAAGTAGAATTCGTAGATGCCGAAGAAACCATTGCATTTGATGAAGAGGAAGATGATGTAACCAAATTGGTTCCGCGTCCACCAATTGTAACGGTGATGGGTCACGTCGATCATGGTAAAACATCCTTACTGGATTATATCCGTCATGCGAATGTAATTGCTGGTGAGGCGGGTGGTATCACCCAGCACATCGGAGCTTATGAGGTAACATTACCGAAAGGCGAAAAAATAACATTCCTTGATACACCTGGTCACGAAGCTTTTACAGCGATGCGTGCAAGGGGTGCCAAGGTTACCGATATCGCAGTTATTGTGATAGCGGCCGACGATAGTATCATGCCACAAACCCGTGAGGCAATTAGCCACGCGCAAGCAGCCAATGTACCAATGGTATTTGCCATTAACAAAATGGATAAAGACGGTGCCAATGCCGAGAAAATCAGAGAGGCATTAGCCGGTATGAATATATTAGTAGAGGAGTGGGGCGGTAAGTTCCAAAGTCAAGAAATCTCTGCTAAAAAAGGTTTAAACATTGATAAGTTACTTGAGAAAATATTACTCGAAGCTGAGTTATTGGATTTAAAAGCCGACCCAACAAGAAATGCCAAAGGTACTATTGTTGAAGCGCGTTTAGATAAAGGTCGCGGTATCATGGTAAACCTATTGGTTGAAACAGGTACCTTAAAAGTAGGTGATCACTTAGTAGCTGGACCGAATTATGCGAAAGTAAAAGCATTGTTCAACGAAAGAAACGTAAGGGTTGATGCTGCTGGTCCGGGTACGCCTGTAAGTATGCTTGGATTCAGTGATGCACCATCTGCGGGCGATCCCATTGTGGCATTTAATACCGAAGATGCTGCAAAAGATTTGGCGAACAAACGCCAACAATTAATGCGTGAGCAAGGTATTAGAACCACTAAGCACATTACACTTGATGAGATTGGTAGACGTTTAGCAGTAGGTAATTTCAAAGAGTTGAACTTAATTGTGAAGGGTGATGTGAACGGTTCGGTGGAAGCATTGAGCGATTCATTATTAAACTTAGGCAATAGCGAAGTATTGGTAAAAGTAATTCACAGAGGGGTTGGTCAGATTACAGAGAGCGATGTATTGTTAGCGTCTGCTTCTGATGCCATCATTATCGGCTTCCAAGTGCGTCCTTCGCCTAGTGCCAAGAAATTGGCCGAGGCTGAGCAAATCGATATTCGCCATTACTCTATTATTTACCAAGCCATCGATGAGATTAAATCTGCTATCGAGGGTATGTTAAGTCCTGTGATTAAAGAAACCATTATTGGTAACGTAGAAGTAAGAGAAGTATTTAAAATTACGAAGGTTGGTGCCATTGCAGGTTGTATGGTGACGGATGGTAAAATTACAAGAGCTTGTAAGGTGCGTATCATACGCGATGGTGTGGTGGTTCATACAGGTGCATTAGAATCACTGAAACGATTTAAAGACGATGTTAAAGATGTAATGAAAGGCTTTGAGTGTGGTATCTCATTGAAGAACTACAGCGACATGCAAGTAGGTGATAATTTCGAAGCATTCGAAGAAACCAGTATCGCAAGAAAATTGGATTAATGCCAATTCATAAAATATTAAGAACAGGGGCTAAGGCCCCTTTTTTTATGCTTAGAATTAGCGTGAATATTGCAGCAAATTAATAAACAATAATTATATAGCCGCTTTAGCTTTATTAAAGTTCAATTCAAAGACTAAAAAAATGAGAAACAGCGAGACCGTAGTTGCGGGCTGGGTCCAACCCGATATCAATCGGGACGTAAAAATTTTAATTGGTCAGAGATGAAGGGTTGATTAGCGCGGCAAAGACCAATTGAAATTTTCTATGCGTGGTGGGCTTTTTGCCTATTTTTTGCCCAAACAAGAAGTAGAAATTAAATTCAATAAATCCAAAAATAACCTTACTCTCCCATATCCTGCCTCACCACTTCGTACATTACCAAAGCAGCAGCAACAGATACGTTTAATGAGTCGAGCTCGGAGCGCATAGGAATTTTAACCAATTTGTCGGCCAATTTTAAAAGGGCGTTTTGAATACCATCCTCTTCGCTTCCTACCAATACCACACAAGGCATTACATATTTTTCGTAATACAATTCCTTATTGGCTTTTTCGGTAGCTGCTATAATTTGCAAGCCATCGTCTTTTAAATGCTTAATGGTTTGAAACATGTTTTGAGAACGGCAAACGGGTAGGTGCAACAATGCACCTGCAGAAGTCTTTATGGCTTCGTCAGTTACCGTTGCAGAGCCTTTTTCGGGTATAATAATAGCATGGGCGCCTGCTGCCATAGCGGTACGCGCAATAGCGCCAAAATTGCGCACATCGGTAATTCTATCGAGGGCTACTAGGAATGGCTTTTTGCCTTTTGCTAATAAGTCTTTCACCAACTCTTCGGCATTACTAAAAGTAATAGGTGATATCTTGGCAACAACCCCTTGGTGGTTGCTAAATTTACTCAAGGAGTCCAATTTTTCTTTGGGTACCTCGGTGAAAATAATTTTATGTTTATTCAGGACTTGTTTGATGTATTTCAATCCATCGCCCATGCCTTTTTGAACATATACTTTTAGAAAAGTAGTTTTGGCCAATATGGCTTCTTCGAGTGGGTGTACACCGAATATAATTGTCGAGTCGTAATATTTATCTTCCATTGGCTTTTAAAGGAAATCCCCTTCGTGAAAAGGGGATTCTTAAATTTGTTATCTTAAAAATAAGGTCTAATCTGATCTTGCTTAACCATTAATGAAACTGGTAACCGCTGGCTCAAGGGTCTTCAATGTTTTTTCCATCTCAGCCTGGGTTTTGGTAAAGCCCCAACGTTTTGCATAATCAGCAGCGCGTTTCATAAAGTCGAGCGCATCTTGGGTGTTTACTTGTTTCATATAATCGCTGGCTTGACTTCTGCCATTGAATTTTACAAAATAAGCCGCTTCTTGACGGGCGGTTTCGAATAAGCCTTTCAAGTGTTTTTCTGCTTTTTCATCTTGTCCAATTTCGTGGTAAATCATGGCCATGCTGAATTTAATATTGCCTTTGGTTAACAATACCTCTTCTGGTATTACTTCAGAGCATCTGTCCAATAAAGCACCCGCTTTTTTTCTGTAGCCTGCAACCTTGGCTTGCGCCTCGGCACCAGATAAAGTAGAATCATTGAATTTCATTTCTTCAACTTTGTTGACGTAAGTGCCCGCCAAAGAAACAAACAATTGTTGCAAGGTTGAAGGCACAATTTCTGCCTTATCATCTAAGAAGAAATGTTTCTTCTTGTTCATGCCACTGTATTGGTATTTGTTCATCAAATTATCATACAAAACATCTTCATTCACGCGGGTTACATCGTTTCTGCTAGCTTCTGTTTTAACAGGTATTAATTGGTAAATTAAACCTCTGCGTTCGAAGTAAGGCTCCATGTTTAAGAAACCATCACTACCCGAAGTTGTGGTGAAACAGATAGGGCGTTTCCAACCTCTTTCGGCATTGGTAGCTACTAAATCTAATAATACCAAGTCGCCTTTGTTTAAACCTCTGCCGGGAAAATTAATGGTTATTTTAGACACCACATTATTGGTATCTTTAATGCCCATGGCCAATGCGCCTTGTTTGCTAATATTGGTAGGTAAGGTAAATGTTCTGGTATTGAATGTTGGGGTTTTGCTGTTCACCAATTGATTTAAGAATGCTCTAAGGTCCATAGGACTTGGATTAGGATTGCTGCCATCGAATTGGAAATAATCATTGACACCTGCATCTAACTGGTGTTTGGTAATGGTTAATGGCAATGGCTCACTATCATATACTTTAGTTAACAATACTTGAGAATACCAATCAGTAGGCAATAAACTTTGATTGATAATTCTAATATCTGTACGAATGCCTTCTACGTTTTGTGCATACCACAATGGATACGTATCGTTATCGCCATTGGTAAATAGAATCGCATTAGGCGGACAAGACATTAAATAATTTTTAGCGAAATCGATGCCTAAGTATCTACCACTTCTATCGTGGTCATCCCATCCTTGTTCGCCCATTAATACGGGCGCACTTAATGACAACACACCTGCCAATACAGCAGCACTTGTTGCATTCATTTTATTTTTTAATTTATCCCAAATGAATAAGACGCCTAAGCCTATCCAAATGCAGAAGGTTTGGAATGAACCAACGTGTGAGTAATCTCTTTCTCTTGGTTCGAAAGGCGGTTGGTTCAAAAAGATGATAATTAATATACCAGTGAATACGAATAATACGGTTGTTACGATGGCATCGTTTTTATTCTTTTTGAAATGGAAGATTAAACCAAATACACCTAAAATTAAAGGTAAGAAAAAGTACTTATTTTTGGCTTGGTTGTGCTCCATGTAATCTGGTTGTTCACCTTGAGGACCTAAACGCATATTGTCTACCAAAGGAATACCACTGATCCAGTTACCATCGGTATATTGGTTAAAGCTGTGGCCTTGTTTGTCGTTTTGGCGACCAGCAAAATTCCACATAAAGTATCTAAAATACATATGACCCAATTGGTATCTAAACAAGAACGCCATATTGTTCATCATGGTTGGTTTTTCTGCCTTCGCTTCTTTCAACTCATTACTCAATTGTTCTCTTTCTTTAGGGTCTTTTGATTGTTGAACCTGTTGTTCTAAAATATTAATTTTATTATCTTGTTCAGCCATACCACTCCAAAAACGGTAACCACTTTCGGCTCCTTCTTTGTTCATATCACCCATACGCGGGAATGGGGTGCAATAGGTTTTGTCGTAGATATATTCTTGTCTTTTTCCGATTTCAGTATACTCAGTAGAATCTTTTCTATAGATGGTGCTGCCCTCGTCAATTTGAGGATAGCCATTGTCATCGTATGCTACAGGCGCGTTGTAATAGGGTCCATAGGCCAAAGGACGGTCGCCATACTGTTCACGGTTGATATAACTCAATAAGTTGAAAGGCTCTTCAGGATTGTTCATGTCAATCGGTGGGTTATCGGCAGAACGCACAACCACCATGGCATAACTGCTATACCCTAAAAGTATATAAGCAATACAAATAAAGGCTACATTCCACATGCGGTGAATTTTAACTTTACTGAAATAATACATGCCATAACCTGTAGCCGCCACTAATAAAATGATGGCAAACATAGAACCTGAACCAAAGCCGAAGCCCATGGTGTTGACAAAGAAATGGTCCATTTTGGCCATTAAGTTCGGCACACCGGGAATGATGCCTTTTTGAACAAAGAATAAAACACCCAAGCCCACAAGGAAGCAATAAATGATGCCTTTGCGAGAATAGGTATAGTTTTTAAAGTAATAAATAAAGGCCACCGCTGGAATCACCAACAAGTTCAATAAGTGGGTACCTATTGCCAATCCAATAAAGTAGAAAATTAAAATCAACCATTTATCGGCATAAGGACTGTTGCTTTCTTCCCATCTCAATGCAGCCCAGAATGTAAAGGCAGTAAAGAATGATGACATGGCATAAACCTCTGCTTCAACCGCACTAAACCAAAATGAATCGCTAAAGGTTAAAGCTAAAGCTGCAACAATACCACTTGCAAAAATGGCAATTCTATTCCCTGTTGAGTCATTGTCTTTTCCAACGATTTTGCGTGCGAAGTGGGTAGTAATCCAGAATGTGAATAAAACGGTTAAGGCACTGCACATAGCACTTAATAAATTCACTGCTACAGATACCCCTGCATCGCTCGATGCAAACATGGCAAACAAACGGCCCATCAATAAAAAGAAGGGTGCTCCTGGTGGGTGAACCACTTGCAATTTGTCTGAGGCAGAAATAAACTCGCCACAATCCCATAAACTTACAGAAGGCTCGAGTGTCATATAATACACAGCCAGCGCTACCACAAACATTAGCCAACCCATGAGGTTGTTGATTACTTTATACTTCATAAATACGTGTTAAAAAAAATAATTAGGGAACGAAAATAAGTAAAAAGGCGTTTGTTTTGAAATTTAGTTGGTTTAAAAGTTAAATTTAATCCACGAAGGCGCTTCAATACTTGCCTTGAGTTAGCAATGCTTTACGTCTATGATTAAAAAAAAAGCCCTGGAACATTGCCCAGGACTTTTACCTTAATTATAAATGATCAAAAAAAAATGTTGCTTATTTTTCTATTTTTAAACCCACTAGGTTGTCGGTGCCATCAGGATTTTTGCCTTCTATGAGAATGGCGCCATCGGCACTTTCAAGAATGGTTTTTACATTCTGTATACTGTAGATACTTTGCTTGTCGATTTTAGTAATGATAAAACCAGGTTGTAATTTGCCTTTAAAAGGGCCACTGCCAATGCTTTGGATTTTTACCCCGTTTTTAATGCCCAATTTATCTTTTTCTTCTTTGCTTACTGTTGCAAAAGTGGCACCTTTAATGGTGTTTACCTCTGTTTTGTCTGCAATGGCAGGTGTTTCTTTGCCATCTAATCCTTTTAGTACAGCGCCTATTTCTTTGCGTTCGCCTTTGCGGTTAATGGTCAAGGTTACTTTATCGCCAGGGCGATATTTACCAATGACTTCTTGAAGACCTGATACACTGTTCACTTCTACGCCATCGACTTTGTCAATCACATCGCCTTTTTTAATACCAGCTTTGCCTGCGGCTCCATTTTCGGTAACTTCTTGTACCAATACCCCTTTTAATTCTTTGAGGCCTTCTTTCTCGGCTAACGCTTGCGAAATTTCAAGGATGGCAACACCTAGCACAGCGCGTTGCACTTTGCCAAATTTCAATAAATCATCCATTACCTTTTTTACCAGGTTAACTGGTATTGCAAAACCATAACCTGTGTAGCTACCTGTTTGAGAAGCGATGGCAGTATTGATACCAATGAGCTCGCCATTGATGCTTACCAAGGCACCACCACTGTTGCCAGGGTTGATCGCAGCATCGGTTTGAATAAAGTTTTCGATGGCATATTGGTTGTCTTCACTGCGCAATAAATCAATGCTACGCCCTTTGGCACTTACAATACCTGCGGTAACTGTGCTAGTAAGATTCATAGGATTACCAACAGCGG
This sequence comes from Bacteroidota bacterium, assembly GCA_947496065.1. Lineage (GTDB taxonomy): Bacteria > Bacteroidota > Bacteroidia > NS11-12g > UBA955 > JABMMZ01. The sequence continues at coordinate 70,826 of CANMBF010000005.1, read as the reverse complement.
CTACCCATTCGCCTACCTTTACTTGATCGCTATTGCCGAACGACATAAAGTTTAGATTTTTCTCATCGATTTTTAACAAAGCCAAATCGGTTGTTTTATCGGTACCAATTAATTCAGCAATGTAGGTGCGTTTGTCGTTCAAGGTGACTTCAATTTTATTGGCATTATCAATCACGTGGTTATTGGTAACAATATAACCATCTTGTGCAATCAACACACCACTACCGGTGGCAATGCCGGGTCCACGTGGCATTTCGAAATCAAAACCATGGTCTTTAAAAAATTCGAATGGATCTGTTTGCCCGTTTTGTTCTTTTTTGGCACTTGCTTTTTCGCCTTCAAAATGCGATTTAATGTGCACAACAGCAGGGGTACTTGTTTCGGCCACCTTTACAAAGTCGAATCCAACGGAAGCTTCTTTACTAGAGAATGTGCTTGCAAATCGCGCATGGCGTTTTTGCATGTCTTCGAAATCCGAGGATTGGCTGTAATTATTGGCTAAATGATTGATACCAACCCCAAAGAGTGCACCTAGTGCCGCAATGGTAAAAATGCTTAATATTTTTTTCATAGAGAATCTGTTTATTTTAAATTTTTTTTCAAAAAATGTTCCAAATTTTTTTAATTACTTTTGTCGACGCAAAGAGATAAAATTTTAGGATATCTCATTTACCTTAATCGATTAATAGGTATTAATAAACCACCAACAGTTGCTAGGAAGAAAAAAATTAAATGATGAGCAATTAATTATCGCGATAAGAAATGGCGATAAGGATGCAGTCGTTCAATTATACAAAGACAATGTTATGGCTATTCGCAATTATATTTTGAAAAACAGCGGTAACAGTGATGATGCTGAAGATATCTTGCAAGATGCCTGTGTAGCAGTTTGGGAAAAAATTAAAAAGGGTGAATTAGAACTAAAAGCAAAGCTCAGCACATTTGTGTTTGCTATCAGTAGAAATCTTTGGTTAAAAAGGCTCCATAAAATGGGTAAAAACAGTCAGCTTGATGACAGTCATACTGAAAATTTGTCAGTGGGTGATGATGCCTTTGCGACTGAAAATCGTCAAATAATCGTGCAGATGATGGATAAGTTAGGCGCCAATTGCAAGGCGCTTTTATTAATGTTTTATTTCGAAGGTTTTGATATGAACACCATTGCACAAAAATTGCAATACAGCAATGCAGATACGGCTAAAGCCAAGAAGCACCAATGTTTTAAGCAGCTCCAAGGATTTGTTTTAAGCAGTTATAATAAGAATGATTTAATCGGTAATTAATTTGAGCGAACACCATAACAATATCGACCTTTTTGATTTGTATCTAACCAATGCCTTAGAAGGGAATGAGCTTGCGCAGTTTGAAGAAAAATTAATAAACAATGCGGAATTTAACAAAGCCTTTACAGACTATAAAACGCTTGTTTTAGGGATTCAAGATTTTGGTAAAATCGAACTCAAAAATTATTTGAAGGAGCAAGTTAAGGGAAGTGGCAATGGCACACAACTGAAAGTGATGAGAAGTGTTTATGCCATCGCAGCTTCAGTTGTTTTAATTATAGGTTTGGTTTTCGTATTTCAGCAATACAGTTCAAATTCTACGAAAAGTAAGGAAATAGCGATTGAACAAAAATCTGATGTTTTACAAATGGATACTTCAGTGAAACAGGATCAAAAGTTTTTAGAAACGGAGGCGGTAAAAAAAGAAGAAACCAATGAAACAGTAATGGCGAATGTAGAAGCAGAGAAGGTAGCGCCCGTTTTTGAAAGCGTTGATGATGCTAATTTCAAGGAACTCGATAATCAAGCACCACCAAGTGCCGGTGTGTCTTCGGCCGAAACTGAGTCGTATAAAATTGTTTCTGAAAGGAAATTAAGCGATACCGTTTTATTGGCGTTGTACATCAATAATACCGCCACTAAATTCTTGAACAAGGATGGCGATAAACTTGAAAAATCGACCGCTTCAAAAAAAATACCAGGGGTGTATAACAACAATAATTACAACAAGAAAGCTGAAGACTATTCAGATTCAATGGTTGTTAGAAAGTCAAAAGCCTTAGTGGTAAAATCCGATCAATACACCATAGAATTTTGGCAATCGCCCATTAACTTTAAAGGGTATAAATTGGTTGGCTATACCTTGCAATTGTATGGGTTGGCTAACAGTCAAGCCAATTTAAAACTATATAAATTAGATTACCAACTGTATTTGAGAATGAATGGCCTTGTATACGAAATTAAAAAATGCACTGACGGTTGTGCTTTCAGTCAGACACAGGATGACGACATTCGCGAATTATTATTAGAACAAGATTAATGAATTTACCATTTCAGAAATACCAAGGTGCTGGCAACGATTTTATTATTATTGATAATAGAGCGAGGCAATATGACCACCTAGATGTGGCCCGTTTATGCCATCCTAAATTTGGGATTGGAGCCGATGGCTTAATGTTACTTCAAAATACCGAAGGCTTTGATTTCGAAATGGTGTATTACAACAGCGATGGCAATATCAGCAGCATGTGTGGTAATGGAGGCAGGTGCATTGTCGATTTTGCAAAAGGGTTGAACCTTTTTGAAGATCGTACGGTTTTTAAAGCCATTGATGGCAGGCATGATGCGAATTGGAGTAAAACCATGGTAGAACTTCAAATGCAAAATGTGCCAAATGTTGAGACCCTAGTAGGGGCCTATGAATTAAACACGGGCTCGCCCCACTATGTCATATTCGAAAAGGCGATTGAAGGAATGGACATTGTATCGATGGCGCGTGCCATTCGTTATAATGAAACCTACAAGTCCGAAGGTATCAATGTTAATTTTGCAGAAATATTGGGTTCAAATTCTTTAAAAGTACGCACTTATGAGCGTGGGGTAGAGGATGAAACTTTGAGTTGTGGAACGGGCGTTGCTGCTTGTGCCATTGCCTATAGTATTGCTGCAGGGTTAGGCGATGGGATGCACACCATTTATATATCGACTCCAGGTGGTAACTTAAAAGTTAAGTTCAATAAGCAAAATAGACTGTTTACCGATGTTTGGTTAATTGGTCCTGCCACCAAAGTGTATGATGGTCAGATTCAAATTTAAAATTAGTCAATAAAGTTGACTATATTTCATTTGCGCATTGTAGTTAAAAGTCGATTTATTTTGCTTTATTTGTTCAGCCAAACATGTTAACTGAATTGACGAAAAAACGAGGATTATCCATCCTAGCATTCTTGCTGTATGGTTTGGTGTATTTATTTTACACCTATCCTTTGGTTTTGAATTTCGACACCCAATTCATGGGCATTCCTTTGTATGGCGATTCTACTAGCTATATATGGAGTATTTGGCATTTTAAGTATGCATTGGGCCAAGGCCTCAATCCATTCGAAACCCAGATGCTTTTCAGTCCTATGGGCTCAAGCATTTTAATGCACAGTTCGGTACCCATCGCAGGTATTCTAAATCTTGTTATTGATAGTCCTATCCTAACCATGAACCTGGTCTTGCTTTTAAGCTTTGCTTTCAGTGGCTTGGGTGTTTTTAATTTATTGCGCTATTTTAAGGTCAATTTATATTTAAGTGTAATAGGGGGTTTTATTTTTGCTTTTTTCCCTTATAAAACAGCGCATTTGCCAGAGCATTTTAATTTAGAACTAACGGCTTTAATCCCATTTTTTGTCTTTTATATTTTAAAAACTTTTCGCTTTGAACCAGGTAAGTTACTGCCAATATTGGTGTCTAAAAAGTACCTGTTGGTTTTAGTTTCATTGAGTGTTTTAAGTCTGTTAACGGATCATTATTACTCAGTTTATGTGTTTTATTTTGGTTTGTTATACTGTTTTTTGAATTGGATCTATCCTAGACTCGCAGCATTGTCAGCAAACAAGGGCATGCTATTGCTTTTAGGTGTTTTCATTGTCGGTCATTTTTTAATTCGCGGCCTCGTACTTTTAAATTTTGATGACAAGGGTGCTTTTTGGTGGAGTGCCGATGTGGCTTCCTTGTTTGTGCCGAATACCAGCAGTTGGTTATATGGCGATTTTTCGGGCGTAATCGCTTTTAGAGATCATTATTTTAGATACCCTCAGAGTGTTGAATTCGTCATGTTTTTGGGGTATGGTTTTTTTGTGTTATTGCTTTTATTTTTTCTCAAAATTAATCAGTTAAGAATCGATTATACGATGCGATTAATGGGTATCGCCGCTGTAATTTTTCTGCTTTTGTGTTTTCCTGAATTTAAGATACTAGGGCATCGTCTGTTTTACAATGTTTTTGGTTTGGTGTATTATGTGCCATTCCTAAACAATGTGCGAACACCCCCAAGGTATGAACTCATGTTCATGGTTTTATTTCTGCCAGTGCTAATGAAGCAACTTACTGTCATGTGGTATTCAATCGCCAATAAGCGAATTATTATAGTGGCTAGTTTGTTTTTAGTTATTGAATATTGTCCAAAATCCTTTGTATTTATGGATAGCCAAGAAATGCCAATGGTGTATAAATCACTAGCGACGAAACCGACAGGTACCCTATTGCCGATACCATTTGGTTTCCGCGATGGCATTAAGGAAATTGGAAAATTTAATACCGATGATTTCTTATACCAAACGGTGCATCAGAAACCTATTATTGGTGGTTATTTGTCGCGTTTGAGTGAGGCCAATTTCGATCAATACAAAAGCAATAAGACCATTCAGCCAATGTATCAATTGATGAAGGATAGCAGCGGATCAGAACCAAAGCTAAATAGCTTTGATTTGCCTGTTAAATACATCGTTGTTAAGCCCGATTATATCAAACAATTTGAGTCTTACCTAGACAGCGCTGCATGCAATCAAATAAGCAGTAAGAAAAAAATAGATGGCTATTTGTTGTATGAATTAAACTAGGCGTTCAATTCGGCAGTTGGTGCAATTTTTTTCACCAAGCCTTGTAATACTTTGCCTGGTCCTAATTCAATAAAGTTAGTCGCCCCATCGGTTACCATGGCTTGTACACATTGGGTCCATTTTACCGGAGCAGTCAATTGTTTCAAAAGATTTGATTTTATTTCCATTGGGTCGCTAACAGCTGTAGCGGTTACGTTTTGGTAGATAGCACAAATTGGTTGACTAAATAAGGTTTGTTCAATGGCAATCGCTAATTTTTCTTCCGCTGGTTTCATTAACGGCGAGTGGAAAGCACCACCTACTGGCAATACCAATGCGCGTTTAGCGCCTGCTGCTTTTAGTTTTTCGCAAGCCTCATTAATGGCTTCGATATCGCCTGAAATAACCAATTGACCAGGACAGTTATAATTGGCGGGTACAACAATGCCACTTGTAATGCTGGCACATATTTCTTCCACTTTGCTATCTTCTAGACCCAATACTGCAGCCATTGTGCTTGGCTTAAGTGTGCAGGCTTCTTGCATGGCCAATGCACGTTGGTGCACCAACTTAAGAGCTGCTTCGAATGTCAATGTATTATTAGCAACCAAGGCTGAAAATTCACCTAAACTATGACCAGCCACCATGTCCGGTTGGAAATCATTACCTAGTACTTTGGCCGCAATGACAGAATGTAAAAAAATGGCAGGTTGGGTGATATTGGTTTGTTTTAGGCCTTCGTCTGTACCGTTAAACATTTCATCTGTTATTCTAAATCCTAAGATGGCATTTGCTTGTTCAAATAAGTCTTTTGCAAGTTCGGATTGATCGTATAAATCTTTGCCCATTCCTACAAACTGAGCGCCTTGACCGGGAAATATGTATGCTTTTTTCATTTCTATGGTTGGAATTTTAGTCCGAGGCAAATGTAATTAATCGAAATAATTTATTCTTTATTATTAAAAATAATTTAATATTGAATCAAATAATTTTAATCATATGAAAGAATATCTACAACTTTTTAGAGGCTCGGCATTTACAGGTGCTTTTAGTTTATACAAACGTATTTTGCTATCGAACCTCATGATGAATGTGCTCATCTTTGTGGTGAGCGGTGCCATTTTATTGCCATTAATATTAAATGGCTTAGGTTGGGAGTTGGCCGATTTGTTGAGCTTTAGGCAAAAACTTCAAGAAATGTTCAGTCATATTACACCTGGTAGCAACCCATTAGAAAGCTTTATGCAGTTGTTTGGTGCTATCAATTATGCTTATATTTTTCTTGCGGGGCTTATTGCATTGTTGGTTTCAGGCTATAAAAATGTGGCATTTTACCGTTTAAATGACAACGAGGTAAGACATGGTAATCGCAGTTTTTTAACCGCCTTGAAAGAGGGTTTTTCTGAAAAAATGTTTTCTATGATAGGGCTTTCATTTGTATTGGGATTAATAATGGTAGTAGTATTTCTTGTGTATGCCCTTGTCGTTTACTTGCTATATGCTGCTGCGGCTTTTATCGGTATTATCTTCGGTTTTATATTGTTTTTTGTGGTCTCTATTTTCTTAATCCGTTTTATGTTCGCCTCGCCTGCATTGGTGCATGGCAACATGGGTATTTTCGAATCGATTAATTACAGTTTTAGAAGCATTACTTGGAAGCGTGCAGCCTTGCTTTTCCTAATGGGCATTGTAGCTTTTATCGTATCAGCTTTATTGGGAATGATCATTGGATTGCTAACCAATTTAATGGGTTTGAATGCAGAAGGTGCTAGCTTTACAATGTTGTGTATCGGTCAAGTAATTGAAACCATTACCAATGCCATCATTTCTGCGTTCTTCATAGCTGCTTTTACTGCCATTTATTTCAGATACAGCGATGATAGTGATGAGGAATCCCAAGGGATTGAAGAGCACTTCATTAATTAATTACATTCTACGTGGATGTCAATTAGGCGATTGCCTGCAACACGTGAGTTGACATCCCCTTTGATACCATATCCCTTTTGCGGGAGATAGGTTAACGTTAAATCATTCGCGCTTATTTTGCTGTTAGATTTTACTACCAAAGTTATTTTTTCGATGGTTTTATCAGGGGTGTACATTACTTCGGCCAACTGCAATTGAAGGCTTGGGTTATTGGCGCTATAGGTGATAAATACGATGCCATTTTCTGACCTTAAAGTATCTACTTCGTATTGGTCGCGTTGTTGCGGTTTTATAAAGGAAAACGATTTAAACACCAATAATTCTTTCGCCCAATTGGGTTGTTTTTCGTTATTCGAAAAAACATTTTCTTTGTCGACAATGGTCCTTGTTAAGCTCAAGTGTTGGTCGTTTAATAGTTTGATTTCAGAATTAAAAAACGCTTGGAAGTCAAATACATTGATTGGCTTCAAAGGTTGTTTTACTTTGTTTTGACAAGCAAACAGAGCCATCATGGTAATGATGAAAAGGGTGTTCGGTAGCTTTTTAGGAGAAAAGTGTAAATTCAATGCTTTGATTTTTTAAAATAAATAGTCGCCATCCATTTCAGCAGGTTTTTCGAGACCTAATAGTTTTAAAATTGTAGGTGCTACATCTGCTAATTTACCTTGGTTAGGAATGCGAGTGCACTTGTCGCTAATGATAAAGCAAGGCACAGGATTCATGCTGTGTGCAGTGTTAGGTGTGCCGTCAGGGTTCTTCGCTTCATCGGCATTGCCATGGTCGGCCAATATGATAAATTGATAGCCATGTGCTAAGCCTTTTTCAACAATTCTTTTCACACAAGCATCTACGGTTTCAGCCGCTTTGACAATGGCTTCCCAAACACCAGTATGACCCACCATATCGGTATTGGCAAAATTCAAACAAATAAAATCATGGGCTTCGCTTTCAATGGCTGACAATATTTTTTCAGTTAGCGGCATTGCACTCATTTCAGGTTGTAAATCGTAAGTGGGTACTTTTGGTGAAGGTTCCATTATTCTTGTTTCACCTTCAAAGGCCTGTTCTCTACCGCCTGAAAAAAAGAAAGTAACATGCGGATATTTTTCTGTTTCTGCTGAACGCAATTGCGTATATCCATTGTTACTTAAAATTTCACCTAGTGTATTATGGGTGTGTTGCGATTTGAAAACAATGTTAACGCCCTTGTACGTTTCGTCGTACTCGGTCATGGTGGTGTAGTTAATGTCCATGGTTTTCATCTGCTGCTCTGGCACATCTATTTGGGTTAAGACTTGCGAGATTTGGCGACCTCTATCCGTTCTAAAATTAAAACAAAAAACGGCATCACCATTTTTTATTTGCGCCATAGGGTTACCGTTGGAATCGCAAATAAGCGATCCTTTTACAAATTCATCTGTCAAGCCTGCTTTGTAATTGGCATCAATGGCTTCGCTTGCAGTGTTGTAATGTTCGCCTTGTCCATTGATCATTAAATGATAAGCCAAAGCAGTGCGTTCCCAACGTTTGTCGCGGTCCATGCCGTAGTAGCGGCCAATGATCGAAGCGATTTTTGCATTGGTACTGGCGATGCGGGTTTCTAATTCGCTAATAAAGTTTTTACCACTGCGAGGATCGGTATCTCTTCCATCAGTAAAAGCATGTATATAGATTTCCTTTATACCTTTTTCAGTAAATATTTTGCAAAGCTGAATCAAGTGTTCTAAACTGCTGTGCACACCACCATTGCTCACTAAACCAATTAGGTGCATGGGTTTATTATTTTGAGTACAATAGTTTGAAATGCTTTCTAAAGTATCGTTTTTTGCAGCAGAACCATCTTCAAATTGTTTGTTAATTAAAGCCAATTGTTGCCATACAATTCTGCCAGCACCAAGGTTCATGTGGCCAACTTCGCTATTGCCCATTTGACCAACAGGCAAGCCTACGGCATTGCCGAAAGTCGTAAGCGTTGTATTTGGTGCCGTTTGGTATAAAGAATCTATATAGGGTGTATTGGCGTTGTAGATAGCATCGGTAAAATCTTTTTTGCCAATGCCCCAGCCATCTAAAATCATCAGGAAAGCCTTTTGCTTTTTTTGCATAGTGCAAAGGTAATGATTTGGAAAATAGTTCAACCTTAAAATGATGAAAGTTAGGACGCCATAATATGTACTTTTTTATACGTTTACAAAATTTGTGAATAAGGAATATGATGCGAATGCCATAAATATCGCAAATTTGTATCGGTGGCAGTTGAATTGAAGTCCATGCAAATTAATTATATCAGTTATGGTGTTGTAAAAACAGGTGGCTATAGACATGAAAAATGTTTGTTTGATGCTTTGCGTGCTTTTAAGTCGGGGAGCAGCGAAGTGAATGGACAATTGATTAGAAGGCCTCGCTTGTTTAAATCGCTTTTGGGTTATCTCGATTTAATGTTTTGGGCGTATTTTAAAAGCAATGCCAATATCAATATCGTGACAGCAAGGACAGGGTTATCGGCCATTCTTAGGAATTGGTTTACTAAAAACGAGGTTTGGATCGTGTTGCATAATTTTGATTCTACCGATAATAAGTCGCGTCTGTTAGGAATCTATTATCAATGGTTATTCAAACTATTGTCTCGAGCAGAAAACAAGCGTTTTAAAGTGATTGCAGTGGCACCCTATTGGGTCGATTATTTTAAAAACGAAAAGTGCATCGCTCATACGTATTTATTTCCCAATTTTTTTGATGTGAAAGCCTATGGAATTTATAGAAAAGTTGAAAAAGAACGCACTGTTTTTTTGGGACAATACAGCACTAAAAATGATCCTTTAATTGCAGATTTGGCAAAATCTTTAAACGAAAAAAACTACCATTGTTATTTTGCAACCCTCGATATTTCTGAGGTTAAACCGTATAATGGTAATTATGAAATTGTTTATTTTCCAACCCACTCATTTTACCTCGAAGCTATGTCAAAAGCAACTTGCACTCTGGCACTGATTCGTTTAAATGAAGGTTGGAACAGAATTGCACATGAAAGTCTGTTGGTTAATACGCCAGTCGTTGGTTATAAACGTGGCGGTTTGGGCGATTTATTGAAAGAAAGTAACAGCGCAATTGTAAATTCAATTGAAGAAGCTTATAATTGCATTGAAGGTGGAGTATGGGTTTTACCCGACCAAGATTTTTTCGAAAGATACGACTTGTCAAACACCTCAAACTATTTAGAAATAGTATGCAGCAACCACTCGTCTCAATTCTGATTCCAGCATTCAATGCCGATAGAACAGTTGCTATCGCAATTAAAAGTTGTATGAATCAAACCTATACCAATATTGAAATCTTGGTATTAAATGATGGTTCGATTGATTATACTGCGACTGAAATTAATAAATTTGGGAAGATTAGAGTCATTAACCATGAACAAAATTTAGGCATTGCAAATTCTAGAAACCGTTTATTAAAGGAAGCAAAGGGCGAATTTATTGCCTGGTTAGATGCCGATGATTTGATGGGCAAGGATAGAATTGAAAAACAAATGGAATTCCTTGAAAAGCATCCTGAAATTGATGTGGTAGGTACATGGATTACAACAGATAGCAAGATTATCGCGTTTAAAAAATTACCAACCAAAAGCCATTTAATCAAAGCCCATCTGTGGTTTAAAAACTGCATGGTACAGCCAAGTATTTTAAGTAAGAATTTTTATGTTGCGGAAAGCATTTTTTACAACCCTCAATTCGATTATATGGAAGATTATGAATTGTGGTACCGTTTATCTAAAACTAAAAATTTTTCAAATGTGCCTGCTTTTTTAAATAAGTATCACATGCCCCTGTCAAGAAATCTGGAAAAAAAATTAGAAAAATACGATTTTGAAACAAAACTCAATTTACTTTGGGATTTAAAATGGAAAGATATGAACCTTGATTTAGCGCCCATTCAGAAAAAAGTTTTTCAAAATTTTCTCTACAAGTTTAATAAAGTAAAGTGGTCGGAAGCCAACAATATAAAAAAGGTTTTAAGTACAATTAAAACAAAAGACAACCGTTTAATGGTGCATTACTATCGCTTACTTTTGTTCACTCGCCTCTCTTTTTTTAAGAAGATCGCTCATTTTGATTTGCTGTTTTCTGTTGTTTGGTATCCAATCATGAAATACAGATACCTTGTATAACTATTTAAAAAGTTGGTACACAATAAAGCTTAACAAATAAGCAAATCCACTCATGTATAAGAATTGTATGATGGGCCATTTAATAGACTTGGTTTCTCTATAAGTAACCGCCATGGTGCTGATGCATTGCATGGCAAAAGCATAAAACATTAAGAGCGATAATACCACTGCGATGGTATAGGTTTTTTCGCCAGTTTCGCCATTGGTTTGTTTAGAGAGTGTAGCTGTAATGGCCGATTCGTCATCGGCATTGCCCACTGAGTAAATGGTAGCAACAGTCCCTACAAATACCTCGCGAGCCGCAAAACTTGTAATCAATGCAATGCCTATTTTCCAATCGTATCCGAGCGGTTTAATGGCGGGTTCTATGGTCTTGCCAAGGCTACCTGCATAACTTGCTTCTAAACGCTCTGATTGGATTTTTAACGCACGGTCTGCCAAAGTATAGTTGGTGTATTTTTGATTAATGGCCTCGAATTTTTTTGCGGGTCCGTGGCTCGCTAAAAACCATAAAATGACACTCACTATTAAAATAATTTTACCAGCATTAAATACAAAATCTTTGATTTTTAATTTTAAAGTAATGGAGATGTTTTTCCATTTTGGCAACCTGTAATCAGGCAATTCAAGTACAAAAAAACTGCGTTGTTTTTGTTTTAAAATGAGTTTGAAAAGAAAGGCAAATAATAAGGCCACCACAAATCCAATAATGTACATGCCTAAAATCAGAAGGCCTCTCAAATCAATAATGGCATTGTTTTGTTCGATGAATAATAGGCCGGCTAATAAAGTATAAACAGGTAAGCGGGCAGAACAACTCATTAATGGAGTCACTAGTATTGTGATGAGACGGTCTTTTTTATTTTCAATATTGCGGGTGGCCATAATCGATGGGATGGCGCAGGCCATGCTACCAATTAATGGAATAACAGATTTACCATTCAAGCCAAATTTGCGCATTAAACGGTCGGTAATAAAACTCACCCTGGTCATATAACCACTATCCTCTAACAAGGCCAATATAAAAAACAGAATAATGATTTGCGGTAAAAACACCATTACACCAGCTAAACCCGGCAGTATGCCATCGCACAACAACTGACTGAAGGTATTATCTGTTAAGTTGTTTTTTAGTATTACAGTTACCCACGAAAACAGGTCTTCAATCCAACCTTTTGGAATTTCTGCCAATCGGAAAATGGATTGAAAAATTAAGAATAGGGTCGTAAAAAAAATAAGAAAGCCCCATACTGGATGAAGTAGAATTGCATCGATTTTTTGGGTCAATGTTTTTTCTTTGGCAGTATTTTTAAGGGTTACTTTTTCAACGATGGGATGAATGATGGAGAACCTTTTAGAGGTTTCCTCTGCAATTATTTTATCACTGAAAGGTACAATAGCTTCAAACTGTTGGCGGGCTTCTCCTTCAATTTTATTGTATTTAAACTGATTGAAAATAATATGCCATCGCGTATAGTCGGTTTCTTCAGTTGTTTGCAAAGCAATTAGCTTTTTTTGCTCCTCCGTGGGACTAAAAAAATTGCGTTGTACAGCCAGCTTTGTTTTGAGGATGGTATTTTTTAATTGCTTAATGCCATTGCCATTGCGCGCGTTGATTGGTGAAATTAGAGCTTGTAATTCAACTGATAATTTTCCAAGATCGATGGCAATATGTTTTTGTTCTAATACATCGAGCATGTTGAGTGCAATAATGGTAGGAACGCCAAGATCGGCTATTTGCGTATACAACAATAAATTTCGCTCGAGGTTGCTCGCATCGGCTACAAATACAATCGCATCTATTTTATTGTCTGAATGCTGAAGTAAAAATTGCGTTGTTATTTGCTCGTCTTCACCATTCGGATACAAACTGTAGGTACCAGGCAAATCGGTGATATTAACATGTACACCATCGTAATCAAAGAAACCTTTTTTCTCTTCGATAGTGGTACCAGGCAGGTTGCTAACTTTTTGATTTTGCCCAGTAAGTGTATTAAATAATGTGGTTTTGCCAGTGTTCGGATTGCCTACTAAAACAATATGAAGGGGTAGTTCGTCCAAATTATTTAAGTTCAACAATCAATTTAAGGGCCTCTTCTTTTCTCAATCCTAAAGTGTACCCGTCAATGTCAAATGCAATGGGATCGCCAAAAGGCGCTTTGTATAACATTTCAATGTCCTTGCCACAATAACAGCCCATTTCAAGCAACTTGCATTGCAAATCGCAGTATATCACTTCTGTGATAATTGCGCGCTCTCCTTTTTTTAAATCGGCTGCTGTCATTGAAATAGGGCCGCAATTTAGAATATTTCTAAATAATTTCTAAATTTATTTACTTGATTCCTATCATGTTTTAAAAAAGGGGTTGAAAAACCCCCTTTTTTAATATCCACTTAAGTATTGAATTTAGTCTTTGATCTCAGCCTTTTTCAAACGCTCTTGCTCTTCAGAAGTTAAGCTACTAATATATTTTTGAATCATGGCATTAAAGGTTGCATCCTTTTTGAATGCTTTTAACACATCGCCACATGGGCCAGAGAGTCTTCCATTGTATGTCAGTGCAGCTTTGATTAAATTTCTTACAATCGCTTCATCGCAGACCTTTTGTCTTTTCAATGCATTGGCCGCATTTACTCTTGTTCTGAATTCGTAAGTTGGACCGCAAAGTTTAGTTAACTCAGCTTTCGCATCGATGTTCGTATTATATAGCAAGCAATATTCTAAATATTTAGTACGCACATTGTTGTTTAAGCCATACACATTACTGATAGTGGCCAAGTATTTTTGTTTTTCTTTATCAGCAATGTCTTTACACTTCATTAACTTATCTAAAGCATTTTCAACCACTGCATAGCTGCTATCTTGCAACAACAAAGCAAAAAGGGATTGTTGTTCTGTCACAATTGTGTCGGCCGCCATAAAGGCATTCTTAACTTCTGCGCGGTCTTTTACGATATTGCTACCATACCATTTGTTCAATGATTTTTGGTTGGCCAATTGTTTCGCAATCTCTGCGCGAATCCCAAAGTGTTTTTCGGCTGCATAACGGGCCTGTAAAAAGGCTGTTTTTTCAGCTAGGGGGGTGGTACTTAATCCGACAATGGCATCGTAGCGATCGATCATGAATTTGGCATTCGCTGCTTGGGCCATTAATTCTTCCTTCTCTTTTTTGAAATCCATTTTTTTCATCACTCTGCTTTCTTCATCAATGAGCGCAAAAGCAATTTCTTCACCATTTTTATTTGGTATGCGAATCACTTGTGAAGCCGAATCCATCACCATGATGGTGTCTCTATAAACATTGCCATTCTTAAAATACAAGGCAAATACCATTGGCATTTTAAAATAGCGAATATGGCCATCGGTTTTATGTGTTTGTTGCACACTAAAGTAGGTGGCATATTTTTCTGATCTGTAATTAACCTTGTAATGAGGCTCGCCACCGCGGTGAATCCACTCATCAAAAAACCAATCGTAGTTCATACCCAATTTGTCTTTCAAAGCTTTTTGAAAATCCCAAGTCTCTACATTTTTATAGCCGTTCACCGCTAAATAATGTTGAATAAAACGGGTAAAATTATCATCGCCTAATTGGTAATGCAACATGCTCAAAACAGCGCTTCCTTTTGGATAGTGTCTGCTGCTGCCAGCTCTTGTATGTCTTACTGGATAATTGTCAATTTCACTTTGCGCCAAGGCGGCATTGTATTCGCCTCTTAACGACCATTGGTAGGCATCATAGCCATCCAATTCTTTAAAAAATAATTTAGGAAAAAAGGTGGCAAAACTTTCTTGCAGCCAGTGGTCGGCAGTGCCTCTGGCAGTTACCAAATCACCAAACCATTGGTGGGTTAATTCATGGCAATTCACACCCATGTAATTTCTGTCTTTAAAGGCTCTAGCATCTACTGTAAAAAAATCGCCAAAGACGGTAGCGCCGGTATTTTCCATTGCGCCATAGAGGAAGTTCTGAACCATAATTTGCGCATACGTACTGCCCCAAGCGTATGGCGTGCCAGTGGTTTCTTCCAACAATTCAATCATGCGTTCGGTGTGCAAGCTTGTAAGTTCAACACGATCTTTAAATTCTGGATAATACCAAAATTGAACCAATGTACCGCGTTTTGTTCTACTCTCTTTAATATTATAATTGCCAATGCCCAACATCAATAAGTAACCTGCATGTGGTTTCTCCATGGTATAGTGCCAAGTCGTGGTACCATTGGTATTTTGTTCAACGTTCAAACGTTTTCCGTTCGACAATACTTTGTATTTGGTGTCAATGGTAACAACAGTCTCGGTAATAAATTTGTCATTTAAACAATCGTACATGGGTATCCAGTAGCGGTTATCGGTACCTTGACCTTGGGTCCATATTTGTTTACGGATATACGTAATATCAGCTGTGCCATAGTTTTCAGGCTCATTCCAGCCGATAAAATAAATACCTCTTTTAGGGGTTGCATTATAGCTAAAGGTGATGCTGTGTTTCTCGTCCCAATTCATTTTCTTTTTGAATTTTACCACTACACCTTCTGCATTGGTATAAAAACTTAAGTCTTGGTTGTCGAGTTGAGCGGCCAATATATTAATGCCAGGTCCGTCGAAAAACAAAGTGTCGATGCCATTTTGAATGGTTGTAAATTCATGGGTTACTCGGCCTATGACTTTGCCTTCGGTAGGCACAAATGAAACTTCTAATTTCATGTGGGTAATGTCGATGCTGTGTGGACGTTCGGCCCCTTCAGGATCTGCCAAATAATGAATATGAGTGCCATCTAGCTGCGCATAACTTGAAAGCGCGAACAAGGCCAATACAAGTGTAAAAATTGATTTCATGAATAAACTATTTTTTAGGCAAAAATAGGGGATTGTATTAATTTGTTAATATTATAGAGAAAATGAAATAAATTATTCCATTTTCTCTATAGTATATTTTGGTATTCATTTGTAAATTCAAATTTTTACGGGGAACAAATGAAAAGTATCAGATAGAATTTACATGTCCATTTGAATTGAAATGCAATAGCTTAAAGAATATAAAAGAGCAAGCAGGCGATTTTTGTGATGGACAGACTGCCATCAATGGTATAGAGTACTTTATTTGAAGAGTAGGTGCCATCGCCTTCTCGAATTTTATTGCCATCAATGGTGTACAATACTTTATTAGAGGAATAGGTGCCATCGCCTTGTCTAATCTTATTGCCATCAATGGTGTAGAGCACTTTATTGGAGGAGTAGGTGCCATCGCCTTGTCGAATTTTTACACCATCAATTGTTAAAAGCACTGTATTGGAGGAATAGGTACCATCGCCTTGTCTGAATTTGGTGCCATCAAAAGTGTAAAGCACTTTATTTGAAGAATATGTACCATTGCCTTCTCTTACTTTAACACCATCGATGGTAAAGAGCACTTTGTTTGAGGAATAGGTGCCATCACCTTGGTGAATTTTTGTTTGCGCCTTAGCAAAAAGGCAAGTAAATAGGAGTGTTGTGAGTAGGATTTTATATTTCATATTGTTTTTTTTAAATTAATTTGGCTTATTACTAACGATGGTACCAAGTGTGAGTGCCCTTATTGGTGCCACAGCAGGTTGATGCGCTTGGACTTGTACTTGATTTTAAGTAAACCTCTGCATCGCAATTACGGCAGGTATAATTATAATCACCTGCTTTACCACAAAACCAATAGTTATGCATTTCACTCGAGCCTTTTTTACAACCATTTTCCCAAGGTGCGGCAGTGGCCTTTTTTGTTTTGCAGCAATTGGCACAAATGTACCAGGCCTCATCTGCGGTTGGGGTCTTCTTAATTGCCATTTCTTCGGCAGAATTATTGTTTTCATTTAAGCTATTGGTAAATGCATACAAAGCAGACATCGCTATAATTGCGAAAAGGACAAGAATTGGCTTTTTCATTTTGTAAATAACGAATATTTTTATGAGTTTAATTGAAAAAATATTTTTTCATCAATTATCTTTCATTATGCGAATTTTAAATCCTATTTTTATTAAATCTATTTATTTTTTACTTAAAAACCTAACTCTAGTGGCACCAAATGTTTCTTTAAGCATTTGTGTGTAACCGCAATTATATAGGCTAGTCTAACAGTTAAACTGCTTTCTTGCTGGCCCATCAAATAATTGGCAGAGCCAATGACACGGTTGTGACTTAATTTAAAACCAAGACTCAAATCGCATTTTGTGTTTTTTGTAAAGGTGTTTTGTGGAAGTTCAAAATTGGTGGCGTATAACTTTTCTAGCCTATTACTATTCACTTGAAAACCAATACTTGGTGAAAATTTATGTCTATAATAGGCATGGTGAAAACCAAAGGGCGTAAAATCAATGCCAAATTGTGTTGTATTCATTTTTATTTTATCGGTTTTGCCAAACCCAATACCAGCATTCAAAGTAAAAAAATAATGTGTATTGCTTACTTCAAAACCTTGACTAGAAATATTGCCCATGTTTGAATTTAGCATTTGATTTCTGAACAAGCCACCACTAATAATTTGAGCTTTTGCCATCGAAACAGTCATTACGCAAACGACTAATAATAATTTATTCATACACTTCATTTTACAGTATATACATTCAATGCCATGCGATATTGTTTCTATAGGCAAAATAGTTTTTAACTACTTAATAGATAAGAGACTAAAATTAATTTTTAAGTCAGAGTATTTTTTTAAGCAGGCCTGCATGGCCATACAAAGCAGGAAAATACAAATAATTTATTTTCATGTTTTGGTTTATGCATTTCTTATTTCACCAACTGCCAACTTTTATCCGCCAGTAGGGTGGCCGAGCAAACATGCTTGTCGTAAGGCAGTTTCTTGCCCCATTCGTTAGGCGCAACGATAGATAAAACCGCCTTTTCTCTTTTTTCATAAACATGGTAAGTGGTGCCTATGACAGGTTCGAAATTTAAATCGGCCTCGTAAATTTTTTGAGAAATAATTAAACGGTCTTCAATCTCTTTGGCTTGTTGCATAATCAAATCTGCTTGCTTCTTAAGCATGGCAATTTGTTGATTGGCCTGGTACTGCATGGTTTCAAAGGCAGTGGCTTTCACCAAGCGCTTATCAATTGGATTGATTTTGGGCGAAGAAACGGTGAGTGGAATAGGCGAAAATTTATCCTCACCTTGGTAGAGGGCATCTTTTTTAAGTGGGTCGATTTTAATAACTTCGTTGTATTCCATACAGTAGTTAAAACACAATTAGTTTATTTTTGTTTCTACAATATGAAATACATTTTCACATTTATGGGCATCATCACACTTCTTACCTCATGTTTCGTTGGCAAATCAAAAAAAGTTGAAAACGCTGAACAGGTTCAACCAACGACCTCTTTATACGATATTAGTATCCAATCTTTAGAGGGCAACACTAAACTTAACTTATCAGACTATAAAGGCAAATACCTTGTGGTCGTAAATACTGCAAGCCAATGTGGTTATACACCACAGTACAAAGACTTACAAGCTTTTCACGAAAAATACAAAAACCAAAACATCGTGGTTTTGGGTTGTCCATGCAATCAATTTGGAGGGCAAGAACCTGGTACGGCTGCTGAAATTGGTGCTTTCTGCCAGAAAATTTTTGGTGTTACTTTTCAGTTAACCGAAAAAATTGATGTGAAAGGCAGCAAACAACACCCGCTTTACCAATGGTTGACACAGAAAAGTAAAAATGGTGCTGGCGACTTCGATGTGAAATGGAATTTTAATAAATTTATTATCAGTCCTGAAGGCAAACTATTGAACTATTTTGGTTCAGGCACCAAACCGATGGATGCGGATTTCTTGAAAGCCCTTGGCTTATAGGCCCAAGTAAACACGGTACTGAAAGAATATAATAGTGATTAATAAAATAAGATTAATCACCTCCTTCTGCCAATTAAAAGTGTAATTGCTAAAATAAAAGGCAAAATAAATGGACAAGGGAATGCTTAAAAAAGTAAATTCTTGCCTTGGATTTTGTTTTCCTGTAACCATTAATACCAAAGAGATAAGGGTTAATATCATTAACATTTGAATCGCTCGTTTCGACTTGGTGGTGTTTCTAAAATAATTCTTATACATTCTTAGAATGGCAAAAAGACCTACCACTAAAACGGCAGGTAAGGCCGATTGAATGGCCCATCCTTGTGTATTGATATTGCCATAATCTGGAAAGAAAATATGGCCAGGTAAAAAGGTATTGTTGATTAAATAATTAAGGACAGTACCCATGTATATGGGAATCAAGAAACCAATTAATGCAGCAATATTTTCTCTGAAATTAAATGGGCGAAAAACATTAAGTCCGATAATTACAAAAATAAAAAAGGCGAGGTAGGAGATGTTAAGTAAAGCACTTACCCCGGCCAATACCGATGCTAAAAAAATGGCATTGCTTGGTCGTTCGGATCGGTATAAATTCAACAGCGCATCAATCGATAGAATGATAAAAAAATTAACAAAAACAGTGGGTCCAGCATAAAACTGATCGGGAAACAAACTGTTCAATAGTGCATAAAAATAAGCCGGAAGAAAAGATGGGATAAACACCAATTCGTGTTTAATACATACATTGTTCAGCGCCAAGGCCGAAAGCAATACCATTAGTGAAGATAGAAAAAAACTTTTATTAGGGGTACTGTTGAGGATATTAAAGAAGTGGGCCAAATAGCTAATATCCACTGCTTGGGTAGTATTGACATAGGGCGTATAGTAGCCAAAACTTCTGATTAGAATTGTAAACAGAACAAGACCAAAAATGGTTTGGTTAAAGGTATTGGTGAATAATCTGATCAATAGAGTAGTTTGATATAGGTATAGTCGCGGTTTTGATTAATTGGCAACACAGCACTATTAGAAGTTACCTGATTGTATTCTGACGGTATTACCAATGCGTAATATTGGTCGCTATTAATTAATATTTTCTTTATGCGTTCTCCTTTTTCATTAAAGGTTACTTGTATGACATCTGCATTGGCATTCAGTTTGTCATTGTAAATGATATTAAAATTATCCTCGTTTATCATAATAACAATGCCATTGTTGTAGCCGCCATCGTTTGTAGAGAGTTGGTTTTTAAAAACAATTTCATCCCATAATAAGGCCCCATTGCTATCAATTGAAAGGATCAGGACTTCATCGTTGTTAAAGATTTTAGAATAGCTAGTTTGGGCAATACCGTTCACATAAAAGACGTCACTTTGATTGGTAATAAAGCTTCTTTCTGCAATAATAATTTGACCACCATCTGTTTTGGGAATTGTTTTGCGAATTTTGAATTTGCTCAAATAATCACCACGTGCTTCTGCCTTTATACCGATAATATCTGAAACTGTTTTTCGATTAATGGGATTTTGAACATTGCTAATAAAGGCAAAGTCTTTGGTATCTATTTGAATGCTAAAATAACCTGCGACTTCATCATCCGTATTTTTGCCATAAAAGCCAGAGGCAATCATAGTATTTTTCGATGAATTAAAACATAAATCAGCATAAGTGATATACTCCTCGGGATTGTGAATTAAAATATTTTTTATCAAGCCATCGGTAACGTTAATACACAACAAGTGGGTTTGAAAATCAGCCGCTTTACTGGCTTTTGAATTTTTAGACTCCGTGTAGATTCCGAAAAAATTTCCCGACACATCGATTGCTGCTTTTAGAAAATCGATATCAAATGCCCCTTTCGCAATTTCGATTTTTTTAGTGGGCCCTTTCTTAAAATTATTGAGCGTGCAAAGGTTAATTTCAAAGGTGTTATTTTGTTCGGTTAAATACCAAGTTAGGAATTGTTTTCTATTTTCGTTGTATTCTATTTTGAAATCAGAATTTGCATTTGGCAAATCGCACTCAGCGGCAATAACAGTAGGTAAATCGATGTTTAAATTGGTGTCTAAATGTTGCACATGTAAAGAGCTTGTGTAACCCTTGTCAAACACTTTGGTAAAAAAGACAATGTCATTTTCAAGCACTACAATTTTTTGTAATTCGGCATTGGGTATTTTAATGATTTTACTGCGCATTAGATTCATGCGTTTATCAAATCTTTCAATGATAAAGTATTTTCTAAAAGTGCTGTTTTTGTGTTTCAAAACATAGACCCCGTGTTTATTTTGACCAATAACTTTTGTAAAATCTGTTTTTTTATCAATGTTATTTAACTGCGCCCATATAATTTGTTGGGCATTAAGGCCCTTGCATGTTAGTAATACCAATGCTAAGAGTAAGGGATACATTGAAAAAACAAAAGGCTTAATTTTAAACATGAAATTGCGTTGAAATACATGGCTAAATTAGTATGTTTGCTAGTGTTTTACAAACACAAAATTTTCAACAATTCTCCAAATAATTAAAAGCATTGAAACCCGACTATTTTTATAATGCGCTAAAAACTGAAAAAGCAGTTTTGGTAGGCATACAATACAAGCACGAGCGCAAAGAAAAAGTAAAGGAATACCTCGATGAACTTGAGTCATTGGTACATACTGCTGGTGCCACCACACACGGCAGAATTACCCAAAGTTTAGATTATCCCAATCCACGTACTTTTCTAGGTGAAGGTAAACTCGAAGAATTGGTCGCCTTGGTAACTATACAAGAAGTTGATATGGTAGTGTTCGATGATGAATTGAGTCCTTCTCAAATTCGAAATTTAGAAAAACATTTTAAGGAGGTAAAAATATTAGATCGCAGCATGTTGATTTTGGATATTTTTTCGAAAAATGCGAAAACAGCGCAGGCCAAAACACAAGTTGAATTGGCGCAGAACCAGTATTTATTGCCGCGCTTAACCAATATGTGGACCCACTTATCAAAGCAAAAAGGCGGTATTGGCATGAAAGGTCCGGGTGAAACTGAAATTGAAACAGATAGGCGTGTGATCCGTTCGAACATTACAAAAATGCAAGAGCGTTTAGCACTTATCGAAAAACAAAATAAAGTGCAGCGTCAAAGTCGCACAGACAAAAAACGCGTTGCTTTGGTGGGCTACACCAATGTTGGTAAAAGCACCATCATGAATTTATTGAGCAATGCGGGAATTTTAGCGGAGAATAAATTGTTTGCAACACTCGATTCAACGGTTAGAAAAGTGGTGTTCGAAGACCCTGAAGAACCTGGTGTTTTTGTGCCTTTCTTACTGAGCGATACGGTAGGGTTCATCCGCAAATTACCAACCCTATTAATTGAAAGTTTTAAAAGCACCTTGGCCGAAGCAACGGAGGCTGATTTATTGCTCCATGTGGTCGATGTTTCGCACCCAGAATTCGAGAGCCAATTGGATTTAGTAAAGCTTACATTATTTGAAATTGGCATTAAAGATAAACCTGTATTGTTGGTTTTTAATAAGGTCGATGACTATTTAAAAGCGAATCCTGAAACCGACTTAAATGAATTTGAGAATAGTTGGATAAGCAAGGAACATGCGCCAGTGGTGTTTATTTCTGCAACCCAAAAAACAAATATTGACCAATTAAAGCGTCAAATATTGGCATTTATTCATTAATTACTTTACGGGTTTTCCGCTAGTTTTTTAGGGTGAGTAAAATAGTATACACCTTCTGAATCCTTTGTTATCAGTGGTTTTGTCGTTATTGCTATATAATTAAATTGTTAAGTGTGTATAAAGCCACTGCGCCACTAATGTTTAAAGTATCTATCCAATTAAACATTGATTTACTTTGTACTCGTTAAAATGTCTCAGGAAATCTCACATATTGAATTAAATAAAAATGGCATCGCTGCAATTGAAGAATTAAATTCTGCTTTATCAGCCCTCTCCGTTATATTTAAAAATTTACCAGTTAGCGAACTTGTCAAAAATAAGCGCCTTCATAAATCGATGAAGGAAAAAGCCGCTTGGTATGCTTGCATTGTAAATTCCAATATTGATGTCTTGTTGTTACAAGAATATTTTGATTCCAAACAAAGTCGCAATATTTTACTAAAAAAAGAGACTGAGCAATATTTAGAAACGGTGAATCATTTTGAAGAGTTAAGAACTTTAAGCACCAATGTTTCTGTTTACGAGAATTTATTATCAGAGAAGGTCGAAGAAGTGAATGCTTTCGATTTGTTTTCAACTCCGGTAGTTAATAAACAGAAGTGCCCCACACATCTAACCCAATTGTTTTCGCAGTGGCAATTAACACCATCCAAAGCAAGCAATGATTTAGAAACGGCCTTGGTTCGTTTTTGTGAATGGCACACGCTCAATAATTTTAGTTTTAATGGTCAACGCCAATTGATTTTATGGTTCAATTACCAATTATGGAAAATATATGGTGATGCCTCTGCTTTGATCAATGTAGAATATTATTTCTTTCACCATTGGAACAAAGAAAGTCGCCAAGTTGATGCTAGTATCAAATCAATCGTTACATTCATGCACGAGGCTTGTAAAGCCTTAGAAATAGAATTAAAATTGCTTTACCGTGCTGAAATAAAATTTGATACTTTAGAGCCATTGCAAAAAATTGCTAATAACTATTTGTATTGCTCTGGTTTCGTATGTGAAGGAATTACTGTGAATACAGAAGATTACAGTCTACAGTTAAATAAAGTATTATTAAGAAAAGGTTTTATTAGTTCAGAAGATATTAATTATAAACTTTCGGTAGAGAAGGTAAATTTAACTGTTCAGAATTGGTACAAAACTGAATTGGTAGATGTGGTCATAAAAGAGGATGGATGGTATGCCTATATCAAGGCAAATGCCGCGAGAACAAATCGCTTACAATCATTTAGCAATGTGTCTTTCAATACACAAATACCTGATTGGAACCGAATGGTTACAAAACCAACAATTCAACTTGAAGTGCCAGAAAAACGCCTAGAATTGGCAGTAAATGCTACTGCTACTCGTCAAAAGGCTTTTTTCGGATAGAACAAATTAATGTTCATCTTCGTGAAAGAAGTAGTCATCATCCATCGGATAATCACCCCAAATTTCTTCAATGGTTTCATAAGGTTCACCATCGTCTTCTAGTTCCTGCAAATTCTCAACAACTTCCATAGGAGCTCCTGAACGAATCGCATAATCTATTAGCTCGTCTTTTGTGGCAGGCCACGGTGCATCATCTAAATATGATACTAATTCTAATGTCCAATACATTTTATAAATCTATTATTTTGCAAAAGTATGTTTTTTAATGAATAATTTATTAAAATTTTATCCAAATCGTATTTATTTGATAATCAAGTTATTATTTGATAACATTTAACCATTCATGCTCACTAAAAACTCATTGTTGTCTTTAGTGCCTTCCATGTACTTCATCATGGTTTTCATGGCTTCTTCACTGTTCATGTCGGCTAAGTGATTGCGAAGAACCCACATTTTTTGTAGTGTGCTCTTATCGAGCAACATGTCTTCTCTACGCGTGCTAGAGGCTACAATATCAATTGCAGGATAAATACGTTTATTACTCAATTTGCGATCTAATTGTAATTCCATGTTACCAGTACCTTTGAATTCTTCAAAAATAACTTCATCCATTTTACTACCAGTTTCTGTTAACGCTGTGGCGATAATGGTTAGTGAGCCACCATTTTCAATATTACGAGCTGCACCAAAGAAACGTTTTGGTTTCTGTAAAGCATTGGCATCAACGCCCCCAGACAATATTTTACCTGAGGCTGGCTGCACTGTATTATAGGCTCTAGCCAAACGGGTAATGGAATCAAGTAGTATTACCACATCGTGGCCAGTTTCTGTTAATCTTTTCGCTTTTTCTAAAACAATATTGGCCAATTTAACATGCTTGTCTGCAGGTTCATCGAATGTACTCGCTACAACTTCTGCTTTTACGCTTCGGGCCATGTCTGTGACCTCTTCAGGGCGTTCATCAATTAACAATATAATCATGTAAACCTCCGGATGATTAGTAGCTATAGCGTTGGCAAGGCTTTTAAGTAATTGTGTTTTACCTGTTTTGGGTTGCGCTACAATGAGCCCTCTTTGGCCTTTACCTATCGGTGAAACAAGATCTATAATACGCGTACTGTAATTATCGCGTTTATCAACTAAATTAAGTTTTTCGGAGGGAAATAAAGGGGTTAAATGCTCGAAACTCACACGGTCTCTTATTTCTTCAATTGTTTTTCCATTAATGCGCTCAACCTTTACCATCGCAAAATATTTTTCGCCTTCTTTTGGTGGACGTATGGAACATAAAATAGTATCACCTGTTTTCAGTCCATTTGAACGGATTTGGTTCGGTGCGAGGTATACATCATCAGGTGATGCTTGGTAACTGTAATCTGGAGAGCGCAAAAAGCCAAATCCATCCGGTACAATCTCCAAAACACCTTGTGTTGTAATTACGCCCTCTAAATCCAATAACTGTTGCAAGCGATCTCTTTTAGCTGCTTCTCTTTCTTGGCGCTCTTTCTCTTGTCTTTCGCGCTCTAGCTGTCTTTGCTTGTGCTCTTCACTATTGTTATTAGGGTTGTTGTTGCTGTTGGGATTATTGTTTTGGTTATTGTTTTGATTGTTCGCAGGGTGCTCTCTGTTATTTTCTTTGTTAGGGTGCTCCTTTTGATGGTTGTTCGGGTGATTGTGATGATGTTGTTTTGGCGGTGCTGGCTCTATTGGCTTAACCTCATCTGCAGTTAAAACAATTTCATTATTGGTAACAGTGCTATCAATTTCAATTGGGGCTTCAGTACTATATTTAATTACAATATTTTCAATTTCATTGATTTCAATTATCGGTTGCTCAAACTGAGCAATTTCATCGTTAATCGAGCTCGATAATTCTATATTTTTATTTTGGTTATTGGCCTTATTATCTAAACGCTCATTTTGATTATCGTTTGTTTTTGCAATGGGTATTTTAGGTTTTGAAATCCTTGGTTTTTTAGGCTTTTGTTCGTCATTACTCCCACCTTTATCAAGTAAAACAATGGCTTCAATTAATTGCTCTTTGTTCATTTCAAGGGACTTTTCTACCCCGATTGCATTGCCAATCACTTTCAATTCTTCTTCGGATTTGGCTAATAGTTCGTTGCGCTCCATTTTTTGGTTGGATTAAATAAAATAAATATGGTTTCTAAAAATTGGTAATCAAAAATAATTCTGGGGGGGACTTAAGCAGAATATATTAATTGCGAATTGCACTGATCCACTTAAGTGTTGCAATAATAATATATATTTTGGGTATTACAAATAATATTTGGCAGGCACCAACATTATTTTTTAGATTTATTGCTAGCAGAAATGGCTTTTTTACGTTGTTTTTTGGTAAACGGAATGGGAATGTATTTGGCTGGAAATTGATTCAAATCTTTTAAAATTGCATCAAGATCGAGCGCAGTTTTATTCAAATTCATGTATAATTGTTTATCATTCACCAATAAACCAATACTGCCTTCGCCCTTGTTAATTTTCTCCATCACAATGCCTACTTGACCTAAAATATTATTGGCATTATCGACCGTTTCTTTTATTTTAGAAGCTGCCAAATTATCGGAGGTGGTTTGTAAATTGGCAATGATTAAGCTTATTTTCTCGTTATTGTTTTTGAGATTCAATGAAATGCTTTCAACATTGCTTAGAATATTGTTGAGTTTAGGAAGTGTTTGTTCCATCATTAAGGAAGCATTATCACTTGTTCGAGCGAATGACTTAAGCGAAGCATTCAAAGATCGAATAGAATGGTTAAGTTCACCGTTCGACAGCAAGCTGTCTAATGAGTTTACAATGCTATTAATCTTAGTCGTTAATGGTTTTACAACTAGTCCAACAGATTCTAATAGACCAGTATCTTTTACTGTAATAAGGGTAGAGCCAAAAGTTACTAATTTTTTATCGTTGCCTTTGGTTAATAACAAGGATTTACCACCTAATAGGGCAGCTACTACTTTAACACTCGAATTGGCTGGTATATCAATATCTTCGGATATGTCAAAAGATACTTTAAAATTGCCTTCTGCTTGATTCATTTCAATGTTTGTAACATTGCCTACCTTGTATCCATTGTAGAGCACAGGTGTAGAATTACTGATTTCTGTAACATCGGGCAGTATCGCATTTAAGGTGTGACTTTTTGAAAATAAGCTACCACGACCAGACATAAAATTATACCCCAGTACCAAGAAGGTAATTGCAATGGTTGTGAGCGCACCAACTTTGGTTTCATTTGAGACTTTAAAAGACATGCAATTTGGATGAATATTCTACAAATATAATGCCATTTGCGAGATAAAGAGCAGTATACTTTTAGTGATCTGTAAAAAATATTGGACATAAAAAAAGCCCCGATTAACGGGGCTCTTTTTAATAAATATCTAATTATTGAATTTTAATTTCAATGGTATTTTTTTGCTCAGTTCCACCGCTGTAGTTAGTAATGATTCTGTCGCGAGAGATACCAAATTTTTCGTTTAAGAATTTAATGATCTCATCCATACATTTAGTGTTACCACTTGCATTGTATTTTGAACTCTTACCTGCTGGTCCATTGATTACAATTTTCTTGTCAGGGCATTGTTTCATTTTATCAGCAATTTGATAAAGAATCATTTTAGTTTCATTAGTTAAGCAATTTTTGGTGATAGTAATTGCTGGGAACATTACGTTATCGCAATTGCAACACAATTTAATTTCAATACCATTTCTATCAACCAATGCACCTGGTGAAGAGTTTAACTCTCTGTCTCTGAAATCAGAAACACCATCACCATCGCTATCAACAGCTACACCGTTTTCGTCAACAGTAGCACCATATTCAGTAATTTCTTTGTCTTTGCAATCTGGAATACCATCTCTGTCAGTATCAACAGCCATACCATTACCATATACCATACAGCTATCTGGGGTATCATTTTCTTGGTCGAAGCAATTTGATACGTGATCATTGTCATCATCTTTACCCAAACAATCTGTTTTCTTTTTAACATCAGCCATTTGATCATAGATTGATTCAACTGGACTTAACCAATCATAGTGTTGAGGGTTTTTAGCTCCAAATTTGAAACCTAAGGTTGCACGAAGGTAACCGTAAGAATCCCACCATCTGTTTTGCCAAATGGCAGTATTGTATACATCAATATCATCGCTTCTCAACCATGTATGTCTATATTCAACGCCTAAATCGAATTTTTTGCTTAAGTAATGCTTAAATCCAAGACCGATTGGTACAATCATGTGACGACCTTCGTATTTCTCAGTAACTGCTTTTCCTAAGTTAGGGTTATTAGTACCTTGACCGAAGTATGAGGTTAAGTAGTAATCGCCAAGGAATAATCTTTGATCAATAAAATCTGCTTTAGATTTAAAGCTACCTTGACCAATACCTACGAAAGTATACATTTGTGTTTTACGCAATGGACGTAGGAAAGAGATATTACCTAAAGTAATATGCATTTGAATGTTCCAATCTTGGACATTGCTTTTAAATTTAAAGTTGTCTTTAAATAAAGTTGGATTTTGATAATCTCTTTGTCCTTTTAAAGTGGCTATGTTATATTCAGCCCTTAAAGCTAAAGTTTGAGAGATTGAATATTTGATAAATGGAGCGAAATCAAAACCTAATTGTTTTTTATCTGCATCGCCATAAAATAATGATGTTCCAGCCATTAAACCCACAGTCCATTTTTTTGCTCTTCTGTCTTGGAAATAGGCTGAAGACAAATACTGACCTGAATCAGAGTTTTTGTTTAAAGCACCATCAGTCCATTTTTTGGTAGCAGTTGAATGTCTCTTCCAAGTTTTGTTCGGATCTTGTCTTGGATTTACAGGGTCTTGAGCCTTCATGTTGAAAGCTGAAGCTAAAATACTTAGGGTTAAAAATGCTAATTTTATTGTTTTCATTCTTGTGATTTACTTACTTAAACATTGCAAAAGTAGGTTTAGATAAGGCAATAAACAAAACAATTAACATAAATTTAATGCTTTGCCTGTGGGTAACATATGTTAATTACTTGAATACAAGTGAATTAGTTATTTAAAAAAAAACCACTGCCGGGCTTGTAATAGACACTTGAAAAGCAATTATGTATGAAATTGGGGTAATTTATCAAAAATGCGAGTGAGTAAATGGTCCTCTCTTGGACATTCTGAATACTAAACCCTTCACTTTGAATTTGTTCTATTTTATTTAGCAAACCTTCGTTTTTCTCTAGTTGGTTTTGGACATCCGATTTGATGAGGTCTTTTAAAACCTTTTCGTAGGCCTTGCCACCTTCAATTAGAAACTTGATATTCGGCAATTTTTCAATATTTGCATAGTTGAGAATTTGTTCCTTCAAATTTGAAAATTCACGCATCATCCCTTCTAAATCGCTTGCAGATTCTTTCGCCGAAAAAAATGTTAATTTATCTTTTTCACTCTTCAAATTGAATAACTGTTGGAAGCTAATCTTATGGCCTTCTAGCCATTCATCTTGTTTGGGTTTTATAAGCCAAACACTCTGCCTTAAAACCAAATAAGGTGCTTCAACCTGATATAATTCAAAAATTTCGGTCAGTTGCAACCAATAATTTATTTCGGCATTTCCACCAATGTAGGCAACATTTGGGAGTATACATTCTTGATAAAGTGGACGCAACACCGCATTTGGACTAAAACATTCTGGATGTCTTTCTATTTCCGTAACAAGTTCTTCTTCTGTAAATTGTAAATTGGTGTCAATAACCTTATACGTTTGGTCATCCTTTTCAATTCGTGCCCTTAGGTTATTCTTTAAGTAAAATAGGTTGATGGGGCGACTTTTTAATTGTAAACTAAGTTGATTATCGCTTAATTTCTGACTAAAAGCATTGAAACATTGTTCGCTTTTACGTTCAAGTAATTCAGCTTTTAGAATGGTTTTAAAATGTGCCTTCAATATAGGATTATCTCCATCCAAACAAATTAGCCCATAATCGGCAAAAAGTTGATGACATAATTTTATGGTAGCCTCAGATAAGGTCTTCGATGTTTTATAAATCTGGAAAAAAGTATCCAAAACAGTGAGTGCTTTTGAATCGTTCGCCAATTTTTTATTTAAGGGTTCAATAACACTATCAATATCGTTTAAATGAAATCTTCCACATGCGCCTGTTTGATTGGTTTCCCAAGGATATTGAGTGCCGAATAGTGGTGTATTTTTTATTTCATCAAAGTCGTGGTCTTCGGAGGCCAACCAAAATACAGGGACAAATTTCTTATCTGGGTAAATCTGCTGATAGTGCTCAGCGGCCTTAATACAGGAGATTAATTTATACACCATGAAGGCAGGTCCCAAAAATAAATGCAACTGTTGCCCAGTTGTTACAGTATAAGTATTAGTATCTAATAGGGCATCGATATTAGCATTAACAAGCGCATGCTGATGGATGCCGTAGTTTTCATAATCAGTTTTAAGCACCCTCACCAAGTCTTGTCGTTTTTCAATTGGGAAATTGGCCTTGCCTGCAATGGCCTGCGCTAAGTTAATAAAACCATGGGCCTCGCCAATTAAATCGGTTAAACGGGTTTCGTTATTTACGATAGCTTTGGTGCTCGAAGAAAGCATGCCTAATGCTGTTAAATCAATTTCTTTCATTGCTTATTGTGCTACTTCACCGATCAAATCAAAAGATTCGGCCTGTGTAATTTTAACATTTGCAAAATCGCCCAAACGCACAAAAGCATTCGTGGCTTCAACCAAAACTTCATTATCTACCTCGGGAGAATCGGCTTCGGTACGACCAATAAAATAATTGCCCTCTTTGCGGTCGAATATTACTTTTAGGGTTTTGCCAATTTTGGCTTTGTTTTTTTGAATTGAAATGTCTTCTTGCAAAGCCATTAATTCTTCAGCGCGTTTTTGTTTAACCTCTGCAGGTATATCATCTTCTAATGAGTGGGCATGTGTATTTTCTTCGTGCGAGTATGTGAACACACCCAAACGATCGAATTGAAAATCGAGCACAAATTGCTTCAATTCTTCGAAATCGGCTTCTGTTTCACCGGGGTGACCAACCAAAATGGTGGTGCGCAAGGTGATGCCGGGCACTTGTTCTTTTATTTTATTGAGGACTTCGTACGTTCTTCTTTTGGTGATACCGCGTCTCATAATTTTCAGTACATTGTCTGAAATATGTTGCACTGGTATGTCAAGGTATTTGCAAATATTGTCATTTGCTGCCATGATTGGCAATATCTCCTCAGGGAATTGAGATGGGTAGGCGTAGTGCAAACGGATCCATTCCAATCCGTCTACTTTTGCTAGGTTTTCTAGGAGTTCGGCCAATCGGCGTTCACCATACAAATCAATACCATAATAGGTGCTGTCTTGTGCAATGAGCATAATTTCTTTTGTGCCGTTCTTTACTAAGTTTTTCGCTTCTAATACAATTTGTTCAATGCTTTTACTTACGTGTTTGCCACGCATCAATGGAATAGCGCAGAATGAACAGGGACGGTTACAACCTTCGCTAATTTTTAAATACGCATAGTGTTGAGGGGTTGTAATTAAACGCTCTCCAATCAATTCATGTTTATAATCGGCTCCTAAAGTTCTTAATAAGTTGGGCAATTCTAAAGTGCCAAACCAGGCATCTACTTGTGGAATTTCGCTATCTAACTCATCTTTATAACGGTGCGAAAGGCAACCGGTGACATAGAGTTTATCTATGCGGCCAGCCTCTTTTTCATCTACATATTGTAAGATAGTATCGATGCTTTCTTGTTTGGCATTATCAATAAATCCGCAAGTATTGACAACAATAATATTGGCATCATTCTTTTCAGATTCGTGGGTGGCGTCAATTTCATTGCCTTTGAGCTGACTTAATAAAACTTCACTGTCTACCAAGTTTTTACTACAACCTAAGGTTATAATATTAATTTTATTGGGCTTTAATGATTTAGTTCTCATGTTTTAGTTGTCAAAAAGGGTGTGCACAAAATCGGTTGCATCAAATAATTTAATATCATTAATGCCTTCGCCAACGCCAATATACCTTACTGGGATTTTAAATTGATGACTTACCCCAAGCACAACACCGCCTTTGGCAGTGCCATCGAGTTTGGTAAGTGCCAGAGAGGTAACTTCTGTAGCAGCCGTAAAATGTTTGGCTTGTTCAAATGCATTCTGACCGGTAGAGGCATCGAGCACTAGCATGACATCGTTGGGCGCATAGTCAATTACTTTGGCCATCACACGTTTGATTTTACTTAGTTCGTTCATTAAATTAACTTTATTATGCAAACGACCGGCAGTATCTAAAATTACAATATCGTAATCGCCTTCTTTACCTTTTTTAACGGCATCGTAGGCAACGGCAGAGGGGTCGGTATTCATACCATTGGAATAAAAGTCGCAACCAACGCGTTGACTCCATATTTCTAATTGGTCGACCGCACCAGCTCTGAAAGTATCGCCTGCCGCTAATAATACTTTTTTGCCATGCTGTGTAAAAGCATTGGCTAGTTTACCGATGGTGGTTGTTTTGCCAACACCATTTACACCTACTACCATCAGCACATAAGGCTTTGGTAAGTTGGTTAAATCAAAATCGATATCGGGTGTTGTTTTGTTTTCAGTCAGTAGAAGGGTAATTTCATCTCTGAGAATTGTACTGAGTTCAGAGGTGTTAATGTACTTATCACGGGCCACGCGTTTTTCAATGCGTTCAATAATTTTGACAGTGGTATCTATGCCAACATCACTACTTACTAAAATTTCTTCCAATTCATCGAGAAAGGATGCATCGAGGCTTGTTTTGCCCGCAATGGCTTTTGATATTTTACTAAAAAAGGAGGCTTTAGTTTTATCTAAGGCTTCCTCTTTTGGCAGGTTGTCCTGTTTTGATTGGTCTTTTTTAAAAAAGTTAAAAATAGCCATCTCTGAATGTATTTTGAATAAAAAAGCCCCCGTTTCCGGGGGCTCAATTTATAAATGAGTTTTATTATTTTTTAAAGTAAGTCTTGGCATCTTCTCCAGATACTATTTCTTCTTTAAATGAGTAGGCTCCGTTTTTGGACTTTACAGCTTTGAATACTTTTACGAAATCTTTGCCTTCGCCAGCAGTCTTTAATGTTGCAACAACTTTCTTTGCCATGATTAATTATTATTTAATTTCTTTGTGTAAAGTAACTTTTTTCATAAAAGGATTGTATTTTTTCAATTCAATTCTCTCAGTGGTTGTTTTTTTATTTTTGGTAGTGATATAACGGCTCATGCCAGCTACACTAGAATTTTTTTGTTCTGTACACTCCAATATTACTTGTATGCGATTACCTCTCTTTGCCATATTATATGCTTCCTTTCTTGAATACTCTGTTTAAGGCCTCGGTGATACCAATTTTATTGATAGTTCTGATGGCAGATGTAGATACTTTTAATCTGATCCATTCACCAGTTTCTGGGATAAAGAAACGTTTTTCCTGTAAATTTACATGGAATCTACGCTTAGTTTTATGATTACTATGCGATACGTTGTTACCCGCTAATGCTTTTTTTCCTGTTAGATCACAAATACGTGACATGATTTAAATTTTTTGGGACTGCAAAAGTAGGGAAAATCTTATTAAATAACCAAGCCCTTTTGAAAATATTTTTTTTGAGGCTTCATTTTCCCAATAAAATTGATAGTTTTGTGGCCATGCATCAGTCTGAAAACCCTAGAAATGTCTATTGGATCGTCGTAATTGCGGCCTTAGGTTATTTTGTCGATATTTATGATTTAATTCTTTACAATGTTGTTAAAGTAGAAAGTTTAAAAAGTATTGGTATTGTTGGTGCTGAATATAAAGCTTCGGAACATATTCTTTTTAATTGGCAAATGTTTGGCATGATGCTGGGTGGCCTTATTTGGGGTATTTTGGGCGATAAAAAAGGAAGAATTTCTGTTTTGTTTGGCTCCATACTCATGTATTCGCTAGCCAATATTGCCAATGGCATGGTTCAAAATATGCCACAATACATTATCTGTAGATTTATCGCAGGTGTAGGTTTAGCGGGAGAATTGGGTGCAGGTATTACCCTTGTAAGCGAAACCTTGCACAAAGATAAGCGCGGTATCGGTACCATGATTATCGTTTCATTTGGCGCCTTAGGGGCCGTTGTGGCCTCGCAAATAGGCGGTAGGTTTGCCTGGCAAACCTCTTATTTTATAGGCGGCGGACTAGGATTAGCCTTGCTAGCATTAAGAGCAGGTGCTTTAGAATCGGGCATGTTTAAAATTGTAAAGGCTGCGGCTAATGTGCAAAGTGGCAATCTTTTTATGCTATTTAAAAAACGATCGACTTTTATTAAATACATCAATTGTATTTTAATTGGTTTGCCTATTTGGTTTATGATCGCCGTATTAATTAATCTTTCACCCGATTTTGTAGTATTATCGGATGGCTTTCCTAAAGAAAAAATGGTAGGGCAAGCGGTTATGTATGCCTACTTAGGTTTATCAGCTGGTGATTTGTTATGCGGTTTATTAAGTCAACTATTAAAGAGCCGACGAAAAGTCATTTTAATTTATATGGGCATCTCGGCCTTGGTTATTTTTTATTATTTGACCACACCTTCTATGAATATTGGGCATTTTAGATTGATTACTTTCTTGTTGGGCTTCGGAACAGGCTTTTGGGCCTTGTTTGTGCAAGTGGCTTCAGAGAGTTTTGGTACCAACATTAGAAGTACTGTTACCAATACAGCGCCTAATTTTGTAAGAGGCTTGGTAGTGCCCATTACCTTAAGTTATAAGTCTCTTGAAGAAAGCATGAGCCACCAATCGGCTGCCTTTATTGTTGGCGGCATTTGTTTGGGTATTTCGTTATTGGCCATTTATTTTACGAAGGAAACCTTTAGTAAGGATTTGGATTACCACGAAATTAACTGATGCAAGAGAATCAAAAAACAAAACTTGGTCTGCAAATGGCTACCGACCCGCGTTGGGTGAACATTGCTGAGATGAACATAGAGGAAATCTTAAGCGACCACGCTTGGTGCGAGCAAAAGGCGGCCACTACGGGCATTTCACTGATTGTTAAATACGCTTATGTAGATGGGATAATCGATAAGGTAACCCCCATTGTTGAAGAAGAATGGGCCCACTTTCGCATGGTGATAGAGGAATTGAAAAAACGAAACCTAAAATTACTCTCTCCTCGCAAAGACGACTATGTAAAGAAATTATTTGCCTTAGAAAAAATGGGATTGAAACCCAAAGAAGTCATGGTAGAGAAATTGCTGATAAGCGCAATGATTGAAGCCAGAAGTTGCGAGCGGTTTAGATTGTTGAGTTTGCATATACAAGACGAAGGACTGAAAGCTTTTTACAGAGAATTTATGGAAAGCGAGGCAGGGCATTACCATGTATTTATACATTTGGCAAAAACTGTTTTACCTGCTGAATACGTCATGAAACGTTGGGAAGAATTTCTATTAATGGAAGCCGATATCATGCGCAGCCTTGAATTGAGGGGCGATAGGATCCATTAAGCCATTCTAGTTTTTTAGAATAGTTGAAATCAATAAAACAAGGAAAGTTCTAATATTTCCTGCCTTTCCAAACGGTTTTACCTGGCATGAAAAAGAAAAACAAAGTGGCTGGAATGATTAAAAACAAATACACATCGTAAAATAAAACAGCCATCGGATGTTCTATTTTTAAATTCAATTTTTTATTGATGTTCATGATTTGAAACAGTTGTATGAAATCTTTGAATACCAGCATGCCAATGGCCAATAGCCAATAATTGGTGAACAATAAAATAGGCAAGGCAATGTACCAAGCGCCAAAAATTGAAATCATTAATTGATAATAAGTCGGTAAATCATGGCCACCTACCAACCAGCGTTTTCTTTGGCGCATTAAACCACTAAAAGTATCAATGGGTTTTGAATACAATAAGGTTTCCTTATTCATTAATTGCATTGTACTATAACCCTTGCTGCGTATAGCTTTGAATAAGGCATAATCTTCGGTGATGCTAAAGGGTATGTTCTCATAACCGCCAGTTTCATCATACGCCTTTTTCAAAAAGGCCATGTTATTTCCAACTGCCGATATGGGTTTTTTGATGGAAGAAAAAGCGTAAAAAATACCCATGAAATACAACCAATCGACTTGCTGAAAACTGGTAAATAAATTGTGCGCTTTAATATTCGTAACGCCTGCTACCAAACCGCTTTTCGATGCAATTAATGCATGGGTCATGCCCTTAGCCCATTGTGGGTTCACCAGAATATCAGCATCAGTAATCATTAGCACTTCGCCTTTGGCTGCTTTGGCTAAAACCGCTAGTACTCTTGCCTTTCCTTTGGTTTGAGGGAATTCATCACCTGTTAAGTGAATGCATTTGAATTGGGAATGTTGGGCAATAAACGTTTCAATAATGGCCGCAGTGTTATCGGTACTTGAATCGTTGCCAATTAATATTTCAATTTTATCCTTTGGATAATCGAGTTGCGCTAAACTTTGTAGGCAATGCAAGATATTGTTTTCCTCATTTCGCGCAGCTACTAGAATACTTATTTGCGGATATTCATTCAATACCGCATGCGATTCAGAACGCGTTTTTAAAAGTAAAAAAAGATAGAAGATTTGAATCAGAATATAGACCAAACAAATCAATATCAGCAGACCACAGAAATAACTCATATAACTTTGCAAGTAAAGCCATTTTGATTAAGAAATTGTAAATACAATGGTAACATTGTCTTAAGGTTTTTCTCTGCTTTCACCGAATCGTGAAACACAACAATGCTGCCCGCTTTTGTATTTCTTTTTAAACCTTTTAATGCGTCCACTGTATTTAAGTTTTTTTCAAAATCGCATGACAACAAACTCCACATGATGATTTGATAATCTTTTTCAATGACTGTTGCTTGCGAGCGTTTGATGCGGCCATAAGGTGGGCGAAATAAATTGCTGTTAATGTATTGCGCACATGATTTTATATTGTCTAAGTATTTGTTGTCATCGCTGCTCCAACCTTTCATGTGGTGCATGGTATGGTTGCCTGTTTTATGTTGCGCATTTAAAATGGCATGATAAGTTTCGGGAAATTGTCTGACATTATCACCTACACAAAAAAAGGTGGCTTTGTAATTAAATTGAGCTAATTCCTTCAGTACCCATGGGGTAATTTCAGGGTGCGGACCATCATCAAAAGTAAGATATACAGTCTTGTTTTGATTGGGAATATGCCAGGTAAATCGACCGAACAATTGTTGAAACCAGTGCGGTATAGATTGGTACCAAAGCATTTAAAAGTAGGTGGTAGATGAAGTTTTGTGCTTACCAGATTTTAACTCTTTCGCTTACTGGAATCCACATGGCATCGCCTTCTTTCACTCCGAATGCATCATAGAATTCTTGTAAATGTTTCAATGGTCCGTTAATTCGGTAACGCGCTGGTGAGTGTGGATCGGTTTGCAATCTGTTTCTCAATTCTTCGTCTTTAATATTGTTGTGCCATACTTGGGCCCAACTTAAAAAGAAACGTTGTTGCCAAGTAAAGCCATCTATTTTCGCTGGCTCAGGTTTGCCTTTTAATGAACGCAGCAAAGCGTTGTAGGCCAATGTTAAACCGCCAAGATCTGCAATGTTTTCGCCTATGGTTAATTCACCATTAATGTGAACCCCTTTGATTGGTTCAAAAGCACCAAAGTAATTGATGTAACTTTTACTTAAGCCTTGGAAATTGGCAAGGTCTTGTTCGCTCCACCAATTGCGAAGGTTACCGACCTCATCATATTGTGCACCTTGGTCGTCGAAACCATGGGTAAACTCGTGACCAATCACTGCAATAATGCCGCCGTAATTAATGGCATCGTCGGCATTCGGATTGAAGAATGGCGCTTGTAAAATACCTGCAGGGAATACCACTTCGTTGTTCAATGGATTGTAATAGGCATTCACAGTTTGTGGCGAAAAGCCCCATCGTTCTTTGTCAACTGGTTGGCCAATATCACTTAACATTTTATTGTGGTTCCAAAGGGTATTGGCAATAATGTTTTCAATCAAAGCATTTGGTTTAACTGTGATATTAGAATAGTCTTCCCATTTGTCAGGATAACCAATTTTATAAGTAAAGGTTGACAATTTTTTCTTGGCCATTAATTTCGTGCTATCGGTCATCCAAGTTAATTGATCGATTCTTTCGCCATAAACGGTTCTTACATTTTCTATCATTTCAACCATTTTCTTTTTAGAAGATTCTGGGAAGAATTGCTT
The DNA here is from genome assembly GCA_947496065.1 of Bacteroidota bacterium. Classification (GTDB taxonomy): domain Bacteria; phylum Bacteroidota; class Bacteroidia; order NS11-12g; family UBA955; genus JABMMZ01. The sequence continues at coordinate 32,709 of CANMBF010000005.1, read as the reverse complement.
GACATATAAACGACCGATGATGTTGCCATTGCCGACCCCTTCGGTTACATCGATGGCCTGAATGGCTCTTTTCTTTTGCTCTTTGATACCCGCCATGGTGGTGCCATAAAAATTAAAGCGTTCTACTTTGATATTTTTTGGTAGATAGTAACCAAAGGCATTGATTAATTTGTAGTAGGTATACAATTTAAGTGTATTAATATCGGTGCGGGTCAACAAGGTATTTACATCGGTAAAATACTTTTTGTTTTGTACAATGATGGTGTCACTTACGATGTTTTGTTTGCTAGAGAACAAAGCCCAATCTGCATTTTTCGACAATGTTTTTAAATCGGCCGTACTAATTTTGTTATACGTTTTAATTGGGTCGCGCAGTTCAACATTGCTCAATTGTATTTTTGCTAAACTGGTTTCAAAATTCAAGATTATTTCACCTGCTTCTGGTGTTGCTTTGCCTGTTAAATTAAAAGTATTGTCAACGTGTTTTACGAATTCAGTGCGAATCATTTTCATGCGTTCATCGTTACCGCTGTAATAGCTTTTTTCATTTAAACTCAAGCCGTTTTGAACCCATTTAACAGCATTCATTTTGCTGTTACGGTCGTCGGCATCAACATAAATACCCATGACAGAACTTACACCTATCATTTGTAGTTCGCCATTCACAGCCATCCAATCGGTAAGGTTGGCAATTTTATCAATTTTATCGATATAGGTTTTAAGTGGAGATAAACCTAGTTTTTCTATTTGTAAAGTATCCATGTAAGAGCGGTACATGTCACCAATTTTTTGCTCATCGCTGCCTTCTTTCGCTTCTTTGATTTTTAGAACCTCATCGATAATGCCTTTGAGTTTAACCTCGCTATTTTCTTTATCGATGATATGGAAAGCACCCCATGTACCATCGGTTGCAGGAATAGGATTTAATTTTTTCCAGTTACCATTGGCATAACCGTCAAAATCATCTTGAGGGCGCACCGTTTTGTCGAGCGATGTTGTATCGAACGCTGGAATTACTTTTTCTTTAGATTCTTGCATGGTTTTTGGTGCGTTATTGCAGCTCATAATAGTTGTTGCAACAGTGGCAGCCACTAAAATTTTGGTGTAATTTAAAATCATGAAGCAAGAATAAGTTTTTTTTAGTAAATTTGAACAAGATGTTCGACAAAAGAAGCCTTTTATTTTATTTTCTACTTTGCTTTTCATTCGCAACCAAAGCGCAAACGGAAGGTTTTCCGGTAATTAAATTCGATAAGGATACTGCGGATTTTGGCATTGTTCAAGAAGGTGATACCGTGCGTTATGATTTTAATTTTACGAATGTTGGTACAGCCGATTTAATTATTAAACAAGCTTGGCCTGCTTGTGGATGTACACATCCTTCATTTACCAAGAGCGCTATTAAGCCAGGTGAACGCGGTGTGATACATGTTGAGTTTTTAAGTGTTGGATGGGGTGGCCACGATGTAGTGAAAGAAGTTATTATTATTTCGAATGCTCCTGAAAATTATGCGCGTTTTAAGGCCACGATTATCAAAAAATCGCCCATACAAAGAGGTCAACAAAGCAAGAAAAAATCACCCAAGAAAAAAGGGGCCTCAAAAAAGCATTAAATTAGGAATGGTGGTGATGCCCGAATTTCTCGTACTCATCATGCTGATGGTGCGGGTGGGGTTCTTCGTTCCATTGAAACTTTTTATCGGGCGGAGGTCCTTGGTTTCTATAGATAATGGCTGTAATAAGGCCAACTAGCGCACCCATTAAATGGCTTTCCCAACTGATGTTATTGCCTTGGGGTATAACGCCCCAAATTAAACCACTTTGTATACTCAAGACCGCAAGCGCTAAAAATTTCAGTTGTTTATTGTTTCTAATAAAGCCACTACTGAGCAGAAAAACAACCAACGCATACACCATGCCACTGGCGCCAATATGATAGGCCGGTCGTGCAAAAATCCAAATCAAAATACCTGTGGCGACATGGCAGATAAGCGTAACTTTAATAGCGATATCATTATAAAAATAATAGAGACTCAACATGCCAACAATTAAAGGCAGTGAATTTGAAGCAATGTGCAATAAATCATCGTGCAAAAACACAGTAGTAAGGATGCCTAATAAATGTCCTTTATCCCGCGGGTACAAGGCCAACGTATTGGTGAAATCGTTGTGATGTTGCAGTACAAAAACCAACCAAATTGAGATGAGGTATAAACAGGGTACGAGCCACCAATTGGTTTTTAACATATGTGCGAAGATAATTAATTGCAAAATAAAATTTATCTGCACTTTTGTAAGGTGATAAAGAAAATAAAGATTGTTCGACCAGTGAATCTTTTAATCGTTGCATTGACGATGTTCATTGTGTTATACAAGTTTAAAGATGAGAATGCAGTAGATTATTGGTTCAATGCCTTGTTGTTAATTTTACCAGCCGTGCTAACAGCTGCGGCAGGCTATGTCATCAATGATATTTACGACACTTTAACAGATAGCATTAATAAACCAGAGAGGGTTACAGTTGGTAAAACGATTACAAAATTACAAGCATGGGTATTGTATGCTGTGCTTGCCATTATTTCTTTGTTGATCTCATGGCGTTTCAGTTTTACATACTTTAATATTAACATCAGTATCACTTTGTTATTGGCCCTTTATGCGCTTAAGTTTAAAGCTCTGCCTTTGATTGGCAATTTATTTGTTGCGCTTTGCAGTGCCGCAGTGGTGGCTTCTTGTTTACTCATCGCCTCGTTCGAAACCCGTTCGGGCATGTTGAATTTTACAGGCTATATTTTATTTGCTTTTTTTACCAGTTTAATTCGCGAAATCGTGAAGGACTTGCAAGACATTGAAGGCGATAAAGCAGCAGGTTATCATACATACCCAATTTTAATGGGCGAGCGCGGCGCTAAAGTGTTTCTATATGTTTTATTGGGCATGCAAATTTTATTATCTGGTTTGTATTCTGTTTTGGCCTGGGGCATAGGCATGCGCACCAGTTCATTAATCATGGGTTTGATTACACTTTCTTTGTTTTACTTTATCAACCATGTGGCCAACGCGAAACACAAAGAAGCGTATTTAGAGTCGAGTAAATTGATGAAGTATATTATGGTGGTGGGTGTTATCAATTTAATTTTTAGTTAAAACATGTTACCCCCTTTTTTTAAATATAAAATCTTATTAGCGTCTCAGAGTCCGCGCAGACAAATGCTTTTAAGTCATAGTGGTTTTGAAACTGAACTCATCAAAATTGATGTAGAAGAAAATTTCGATACCGAATTAAAAGCACATGAAATTCCGATGTACTTAGCTCAAAAAAAGAACTTGGCCTACGCACCAATAGTGCTGGAGAATGAGTTACTCGTTGCAGCCGACACGGTGGTTTGGTTAGCCGACGAAGTGCTTAATAAGCCTCTCGATATGGCAGAGGCTAAACGCATGTTGCAGAAAATTTCCGGCAAAATGCATACGGTTTATACTGCGGTATGCGTTCGCAGTTATCAAAAAAGCCATTTGTTCTATGACGAAAGTCACGTGTATTTCAATATTATTTCAGATGAAATGATAGACTATTACCTTGCGCATTATCAACCTTTAGATAAGGCGGGCGCCTACGGTATTCAAGAGTTTATTGGGTATGTAGGCATTCAAAAAATCGAAGGGTGTTATTACAATGTGATGGGTTTTCCTGTTTCAAAATTTATTCAGGAATTGGCTGTTTTCAATGGCTAAAGAGGTGGCGCAAAGAAATTAATTTTTTTTTTGTAGTTTTGTTGTCTTAAAATTAGACGAAGCAACCCATGGAAGTAAGTGTATATCAACCTCAAAATAAAGTAAGAATTGTAACGGCTGCATCTTTATTCGATGGGCACGATGCTGCCATTAATGTAATGCGCAGAATTATCCAAGCAACAGGTTGCGAGGTCATTCATTTGGGACACGATCGAACAGCCGAAGAGGTTGTAGATACTGCGATACAAGAAGATGCCAATTCTATCGCCATGACCAGTTACCAAGGTGGTCACAACGAATATTTTAAATACATGTATGATTTGTTACAACAGAAAGGCGCAGGTCATATTAAAATTTTTGCAGGTGGTGGTGGTACGATTTTACCTGAAGAGATAGCCGACTTACAAGCCTATGGAATTGCAAGAATTTACCATCCAGATGATGGCAGAGCGATGGGTTTGCAAGGTATGATCAATGATTTGGTGAGACAATCGGATTATCCAACTGGCAAAGATGTAAAACCAGATTTAAAGCATATTGCCGAAAGAAATCCAAAAGCCATTGCGGAATTGATTTCTTGTGCTGAGAATTATCCTGATGCATTTGTAAAATACCGCGAAGAATTGAGCCAATTGGCCAATCAAAAAAAGGTGCCAGTAATGGGTATTACAGGTACGGGTGGTGCAGGTAAAAGCAGTTTAGTCGATGAATTTGTTCGCAGATTCTTATTCGATTTTAAAGATAAAACCATTGGTATTATTTCTGTTGATCCAAGTAAGCGCAAAACAGGTGGAGCCTTATTGGGCGATAGAATTCGCATGAACAGTATTAAAAACGCCCGTGTATACATGCGCTCATTGGCGACCCGTCAAAGCAATTTGGCTTTGAGCAAGCATGTGGACGATGCCTTGTTAATTCTAAAAGCGGCCCAATACGATTTGATTTTATTAGAAACCAGCGGTATTGGTCAGAGCGATACAGAGATAACCGACCACAGTGATGCAACCCTTTATGTGATGACACCTGAATATGGTGCTGCTACACAATTAGAGAAAATTGACATGTTGGATTTTGCGGATATTATTGCTGTTAATAAATTCGATAAAAAAGGTGCTGCAGATGCTGTAAGGGATGTAAAAAAACAATACCAACGCAATCATAAATTATTTGAATCGGATCCAGAGACAATGCCTGTATTTGGCACCATTGCTAGTCAGTTTAATGATCCAGGCATGAATACATTGTACCGCACGATTATAGATACTTTGGATACCAAGACAGGGTCTGTTTTTATGTCGCATTTTAAAGCAAGCGATGAAATGAGTGAAAAGGTATTTATTATCCCACCATCCCGCAACCGTTACTTAAGTGAAATCAGCGATACTATTCGCAAGTATAATAAATGGGCCGATGAGCAAGCAGACATTGCGCAGAAAATGTACCAATTAGATGGCGCTAAACGCATCATAGAAAGTAAATCTTAAACCCTGAATTATTGCACTTTTTTCGTAAACTTTTGTTTACGCTTTCTAAAAAATTGTGTTTTTTTCTCGTCGTAATAGGAAATAATACTGATACTCCCATCAATTTCTAACATACTTAAATTGACATCTTCTGGCGTTTTTAAGCCGTGTTCGCGAATGGCAGACATGATTTCTTCGTGGGTGATTTGTTGTTTGGCAATATTTTTATCGATCAATTTACCTTCATAAATAAGTACGATGGGTTCGCCTTCCAATATTTTTCTAAAAAATTTGAATTTGAAATTCAAACGTCTAAAAATAAAATTGAGAATAAATAAAAAACTTGCTGCGATTAAACCGCCTTCTAAACTTGAGTCGCTGCCAACCATTGCGTTCTGAACAGAGTTGCTAATCAGTAATATAAAAACAAGATCGGTAATGCTCAATTGAGATAGTTCCTTTTTGCCAAACAATAGCAGTCCTATGATTAAAAAAAGATACACAGAAGTGGTTCTAATCACGATGTCGGTTGGGAAGGCCATTAAATTCATACCCATCAAAATTACTAATTATTCGATGAATTCCATAAATGAAAGAATATTGGAGTTTTTTTTGATTATATTTGTATGAAGTTAAAAGCATTCAATGATGAGCAAATCTATATATTTATCGTTCCTTGTTTTAGTAGTTGCCTCAGGCATACTAATGGCAAGTCAATCGTTACAGCCAAAACCTAAACCAGCTACAACTGCACCCAAACCAAAGCCAAAAACAGCAGCATCAAAACCGAAACCTAATCAGAAAGCAACTGTAACAAAACCAAAGCCAATTGCAGCGCCGGTGGTTGTTCATAACGATTCTGTTTTGGTGTGGTACAGTCCAACAGAAGGTTACGCAAAAGCAAAAAAAGAACATAAAATTTTAGTAGTTGATGTTTACACTGATTGGTGTTATTGGTGCAAGGTAATGGACAAGGAAACCTATACCAATATGGACATTATTCTTAAAATGAATCAGTATTTTGTTGCTGTAAAATTCAATCCAGAGAACGCGGCAATTCATAAAATCAACGACCAAGAATTGAGTTCAGATGCATTCCTTTCAATGTTGAATAATGGGGGTAGAAATTCAGGCTATCCTACAACTTTTTTTTGGAAAGAATTAGCGGATAATTCAAAAGCGTCTGCATATCCTGGCTACAGAGAACCAACAGGTTTTAATGATATTTTAAATACCTGGATTACCAAATAATAGTTCAATGAAAAAGGCCCTTTTATTGTTAAATAAGAGGGCTTTTTATTGTCTCAATAGAACATGCGATTTAAGAAAAAAAAGTATCCTGCTTTAGAGCAAATTGAGGTGAGTGGCATTGCTTCAGAAGGTAAGGCCATTGCCAAACATGAAGGCAAAGTTATCTTTATCCCTTATGCGGCACCGGGTGATATTGTGAATGTACAAATCACGAAACAAAAAACCTCTTTTTCGGAGGCAAGAATGACTGAATTGGTGAAGCCATCAGATTTACGTGTGACGCCTCAATGCAGTCACTTTACAAAATGTGGTGGTTGTAAATGGCAGCATGTTGGGTACGATACGCAGCTAGAATTCAAGGCTGCACAAGTAAAGAATGATTTGCAAAGAATTGCCAAAGTAGAGGTCGGTAACTATTTGCCGATTGAAGGCTGTAAACAAAACTTTAATTACAGAAACAAGGTAGAATTTACCTTTAGCAACAAAGCTTGGGAAGAGTTTTTTGATAAGGAGAATCCGAAGGGTTTGCCTGCACTTGGTTTTCATATTCCGGGCATGTTTGATAAGGTATTGGACATCGACCATTGTTATCTGATTCCCGAAACAGCTAATAAAATCAGAACGGCCTTAAAAGACTATTCGGTAGATAAGGGGTTTGCATTTTTTGATATTCGCCAACAAAGCGGTTGGTTGAGAAATGTGGTCATTAGAAACAATAGCAAAAATGAATGGTTGGTCGTATTGATTGTAACAGCCGATCATTCGGATGATTTAAAAGGCTTGTTTGCTTATATGTCTAATTTATTTCCAGAAGTGGTTTCATGGAATTATGTGGTGAATGCAAAACAGAATGATACATGGACAGAATTAACGGTGCACAATGTCATAGGCCAAGCTTTTTTAACGGAGCAGTTTGAAAATTTGAAATTTAAAATTCGCCCGCAATCTTTTTTTCAAACCAATACCGATCAGGCTCTGAAATTGTATCAGATTACGCGTGAATTTGCCGATTTAAAACCTCACGAAAATGTTTATGATTTGTATACCGGTACTGGCACCATTGCGTTATTTGTTGCAGCCATGTGCAAACAGGTAGTGGGTATCGAATATGTGGATGCTGCAATACTCGATGCAAAAGACAATGCGATAGTCAACCAAGTTGACAATGTTCATTTTTATGCAGGCGATATGAAATTGGTTTTGAATGATGAACTGATCGCAAAACATGGCGCCCCCGATGTTATAATTACAGACCCACCGCGCGATGGTATGCATCCAGAAGTGGTGCATAAGATCATTGCATTAAAGCCACAACGCATTGTGTATGTTAGTTGTAATACAGCGACACAAGCACGCGATATCGCTTTGCTTTCTGAATTGTATGATGTTGTAAAAGTGCAGCCAGTAGATATGTTTCCGCATACCCACCACGTAGAAAATGTGGCATTATTAAGCCTGAAATAAATTTTATTTAGTTAGCATTTTGGCATCTAAAATGCCTTTCATTGTTTCAAAATCTTCTGAATTTTGAAGGTAGCCTACTTGTATGCTGATAACTTCGCCAGTTGATGCAATTTGGATATTCGTTTCATACAATTGGTAATTGATTCTTGCAATTTGTCCCCAAGCAATAAAAACGGGGCGTTGGTAGATGTGCAAGCAATATTTAATTCCTGAATCATCAATAAAAATGAAACATTGGCGTTTGAAATAACTGATTTTTAATTTTCTTAAAATTAAATAAATGATGGCTAATAATGGGAATAGTAAAAAAGAACCCCATAAAAAAGTTGGATAAAAGGCAATGGATGAAAACATGGCCACAATAAAAAAAGTGGCAATTGCCGGTGCTTCTGCTTTGTTTCTGTTAATGGCAAATAAATGCTGCATATGGTGCGGCAAATTTATAACTTTAATTCATTCATTTAGAAATTATCGCAAATCTTTCCTTGCCTTGCATATCTAAGTGAATTTCGCAATTCAATTGGTGCAAATTGCAATAGTGTTTTAGTGCTTCAATATAATTCGGATTCATCTCAAAAAAGAGGCTCGGAAAGGCACCTGGTAAAAATGTTTGAATAAGTGATTTGTAAAATAACAATGCATCGGGATGGTCGACAAACAAGGCAAGGTGCGGTTCATGAAGCATTACGTTCGGTGACATATTAATGCCTTCAGATCGGCTGATGTAAGGGGGATTACATAACACAATTTGAGGTTTTTCGTAAGCCCATGTTTGTGTAAGGATGTCATGTACATTAAACTGAATCGCAGCCGTATCGAAAAGGTTTAACTCGCTCGATTTGGCAGTTGCAATGGCGGCCTCAGATAGATCTGTTGCGATTATCTTATGTTTCGGAAACCATTGACGCATTGCAAGGGCGATGCAGCCGCTTCCTGTGCAAATGTCTGCAATAATGCAAGGTGTATCTGAGATATAAGGTTTTGCCAATGCAATTAATTCTTCGGTTTCGGGTCTCGGAATTAAGACTGCAGGATTAACCATTATTTTCAAGCCATTAAAGTAAGCGGTTCCTAAAATATATTGTAACGGTTCATTGTTTTTTAGGCGCGTTAATGTTGCGTCTAAATCTGTGAGTTGTTCGAATGGTAGCGTTTCGTGGGTTAATAAGACGGTTTTGCTCAAATTATATTGTTCAAGAAAAAGGTACTTTACAATGGCATTTGCCTCTTCCTCGTCCATAGAGGATTTTAAACTATGGAGTGCATATTGAAAAGCTTCTTTATTGGTCAAAATATTTACTTGGTAAGGGACATACAAAAATTAAGTATTTTTGTAACATTACAATGCCTCACGAATATTTTATGCAAAGATGCCTACAATTGGCACAATTGGGCGCTGCAAATGTTGCACCCAATCCCATGGTGGGCTGTGTCATTGTGGTAGATGGTAAAATAATTGGCGAAGGTTATCATATGCACTATGGAGGTGCACATGCCGAAGTCAATGCCATTCAATCTGTGGAAGATAAAGCTATGTTAAGTCGATCCACTGTTTATGTTTCGCTCGAGCCATGTGCACATTTTGGCAAAACACCGCCATGTGCAGATTTATTGGTTCAGTATAAGGTTAAGCAAGTGGTGGTTGGTTGTTTAGATCCACATGCCCAAGTTGCGGGTAAGGGCAAAGAGAAGCTTAAATTGGCAGGTATTGAAGTGCTTGTTGGCGTATTGGAAAACGAATGCATGGAACTGAATAAAAGATTTATCACCTTTCATCAAAAGCAGCGGCCTTATATTATTTTAAAATGGGCCGAAACCCATAATGGTTTTATGGCGGGTGAAAAGAAACAGATAAGTGGCACAGTGGCTCAACAACGCCTGCACCTTTGGCGAAGCGAAGAAACAGCATTTATGATTGGGACCAATACTTTGATAATTGATAATCCTGCGCTCAATGTGCGTTTGGTTGAAGGCCATCATCCCACTAGAATTGCAGTGGATGCTGAATTGAAATCAGTTAGCAAGGCATTGAAATTCTATGATCAATCGCAACCCACAATTATTATCAACACTGTTAAGAATGAAACAGATGGTTTGGTTGAATACATTAAGGTTGATTCGACAGATCCAAAGCCTCTTTTAAAGGTGCTTTTTGAGCAAAACATTTTGAGTGTTGTAATAGAAGGAGGTGCGCAATTTTTGCAATCGTTTTTAGATGCCAATTTATATGATGAAATAAGGGTTATTAAGTCAAAGTTACTATGTTTTGAAACGGGATTGCCTGCCCCCCTGAATCCTCTGAATGCTCCGATAACAGAAGATTTAGGCGAAGATATTTTATCCATTTATCAACGTAAATAGGATGTTGTTTTCAGATAGTTATTTTGTCATTGAAGCACCTAAAGAACATGCTCTAAAAAGTAAGGGCAGTAAATTTTTAGCCTTCGCTTTTCCTGTTAAAAGCGAGAATGAAATAAAGACTTGTCTTGCGGATTTAAGGAAAAAATATCCAGATGCCACACACCATTGCTACGCTTGGGTTTTGGGCTACGATCAACAGAACTACCGCGCCAACGACGATGGCGAGCCTGCCAATACAGCAGGCAAACCCATTTACCGTCAAATACAGCGTTTGCAATTGGTTAATGTTTTAGTTGTAGTAGTTCGCTATTTTGGAGGTACGCTGCTTGGTGTACCTGGTTTAATAGAGGCATACGGAGCAGCGGCAGCGGAGTGTTTGGCAGACTGTAAAATAATAGAAAAGAAAATTCTGGAGGTTTATCTATTGAGTTGTGAATTTGGCTTAGAGAACGAGATTTACAAATTGTGTAAACAATATAGTACAGTGATTGTCGTTAATAGCTCTGAGCAAGCTTTTTCTGCTGAAATTAAAATACCTTTGCAACAAAGCGAAGCATTTAAAACGCAGATAAAATTAAACTTTAAAATACAACTTAAATATTTAGGGATAGCATGATCAAAAAACACAGTGTATTCATTTTCTTCTTCTTTAGTTTATTAAGCCTTCAAGCCCAATTAAGCGACTATTATAGCATTGGCGATGTTAAGCGTTTTCGTTTTGATAAACTCAATATTGCAAATGCTAAAGATGCAAATGCATTCATAACGCAAGCCAGCGAATTTAATTTTGTGAGTGGTTTAAAGATAGAGTCGCAAGTGAATTTAAAAGCCATTCTCGATAAGACCAAAGATTTTTATGAGCTCAATGAACTCAACTTAAAAAATTACAGGGGTGATTTGAATTTACACACCTTCGATTCCTGCGAGGAAGTAGAGATATTGCATTTAAGTTTAGATGAGAGTAAACTGGCACAGCTAGAGAGTTTGAAGACCCTTAAAAAATTACAAGTGCTTTATTTGTATATCTACGGAAAGCCTGAGTCGGTGGTAGAATTGAAGTATTTAAATGGCCTCAAAGAATTGCATTTAATTGGAGATTTTTTACCAAAAACGTTGACGGATATGGTCGAACAAATTAAACCCAATCCAATGTTGCGCAATTTGGGTATAAGTGTCGATCGCATTACCGATTTGCCTAAAAATTTAAATGGTCTTAGGTTCTTGAGCGATTTAATAATCTACGATAATTTATCTGTTTTTTCTAACGTTGGTCTTGAAGATTTGAGCGATGAGAAAGTGGTCCTTACCTTTTCATTGGCCGATGATTTAATGTCAGGCATTACGGTGCATTACATGTCGAACGGTGCCGAGTTAGCAGCATTTGAAACAGCCTATTTAGAAAAATTATACAAGGGACAAGTATATGTTGAGAAAAAAGAAACAGCGGTAGATGAATTGGTTGAAGGTGAAGAGAAATTTTTTATTCCTTTTCGCAAAGAATTCAATCCTAATTTTACCATGCCTGCTGAATTTAAATATCCTTTCAATGATATCAAACCCAAGGAGGAAATTTTTAAGATTGATCCAACCAAACACGCGGTTATTACAACCAAATCTGGTTTGCGTTTAATCATTGCTCAAAATAGTTTTTCGGCATTGAACAGCGAATCTGTTACGGAGCCTATTTATGTTAAAGTTTGTGAATTGGTGTCAACTTCAGATTTGCTATTTGGAGGCGTGAATTTAAAAGTTGGACAAGCATTTTATAACAATAAATATTTGTTTAATGTGCAAGCCACTACCGCAACAAGCGAAGTGAGCTTAAAACCGAATTATCAAATCAAGGCCATACTCCCTGTGAGTAGGGATAGTACTTTGGATTATTTTTATGATTACGAAAGCTATACCTGGCAAGATTTGGACATGTATAATATGGTGTTTAGTAGTACACTCGAACCCATCGATTTTTACAAAATTGAAAATCAAAACACAGCGGTAAATTATGTGTTATTTGATACAGCTTCATTTCAAACACGTTTTCAATCTGGGGAGAATTATTTTTTAAACGACCGTTTGAATGATTTGCAATTGTTGTTTAATCAAAATGGTTTGTATAGCAATCTCGATCGCAATTGGATAAAGGATTATAATAAATCTGGCCGATTAAAAGGACTACGTGTTAAAAAAGGAAAAGCCCTGGTGAAGTTGCAAAAAGTAACCCCTAAAAAAAGAAACAAGGAACGTCAATATTTTAAGTTGATTGATCGAACAGAGCAACAAATATTTTCTGAGTTAATATGTTTAAAGAATATTAATTTTAATGTAAAAACAAATCCTGAAGACAAGCGCGAGTTAACCGATAATTTTATTAAAGATTACAAATACCAAGATGTTCGCTTGGATTATAAATTGGGACAATCTAACGTTACCATTTTGTTAAAGTATGCCGATGGGTATAAAAAATTAACAGCTTTTATAAGCGATGCCGAAGATGATAAAACCCTTAAAAAGCACATCAAGAAATTCTATAATATTTATAAAAAATATTTACATGTGCTCCAACAGCGCAATGCGAGTTTTAATGAAAACAATGTTATTCGCTACAATGAGTATCTCAATTTTATAGGTGAAAAAGTAAAGACCAATGAGCGCAATGGTTTGACTGCTGAAATAAGATTAAATCAATTGGGTACCTTCAGTCTTTTTAAGTTGAAGCCAGTTGAATTTAATACCAACATTATTGCGCAGTACACCGACGAGACCGGTATTCCAATTGATGTAAAACAATTGTTTATGATCGATAGCAGATACCAAACCGTTATTCCATTGGATTTAAAAAACCTTGCTTTAACACCTAGTACTTGTCAATTAATCTTTGCGACTGATTATAGTGGCGATATTTATTTTGCGAATAAGAGTGATATTGTGGCTGCCAATTTGGTCAACAACTCTTTAACGTATATCAAGCTCAATAAAATTAAGGTAAAACTTAAAACCATCGAAGGTTTTAATTATTACGTCAGATAATGCAAAAAAAGGCCCCTTAAAAAGGGGCTTTCTTTCCAATCTATAGACCTTGAACGAACTTATCTTTAGGGTATTTCACTTCATACGTGAACCGTATCTTTTTGGTGTCTTTGGGTTTGATATTTATTTTCCATGTGAGTTTACCTGTTACCTCATTATAGATGGCCCCATCGTTATCACCTAAAGTAATTTTAATGGCTGGGTCGATGGTGATTGGGATTTGGTCCTCTATTTCGAATGCGAGACCAATGGCTTTGGTATTGCGCACTGTAATTTCAATGGTTTTTGAAACCATTTTAAATTCACCTACCAATTGCTCTTTGCATTTTTCTTTTACATTTTGACGTTTAACAATAATGGATCTGTCGCGACCAAGATTAATGTATAAGGTGTCTTTGGTGCTTACAGGATCGATAGTAGTTGTGCCTATGTAAGAATCATCGAAATATATTTTGGCGGCACCAGGAATCAGGTTGAGGTCTTCCCAATTCACCACTTTGCCCATCAGAAATGCATCCTTGTCGAGTTTAGGTACGGCCATATAAGCTAAGTCGACTGGCACTTCTACATTGTTAATGATTACATTGTGGGCCTTGTTATCGCTTGCAATAGAGTAGCGGGTTTTAATGTCGTATTCAGTTCTAAGGAAATTATCATCCACTGTAAATATTGGCACTGCAGGTACGCCAGCATCGTCCATCATGTCAGCATTCGATTCTAGGTGGAGTGATTTTTTCTCAAGTGATTTGTAATTCATGTTGTTGTAATTGGCGGCAGCAGGTGTTTTGGCTTTGTTCATTTTATCAATATAACTTTCAGGATAACCAAAGTATAAATTCCACTCGCTAAGCAGAGGTTTGGTGTTGCCAATGGCAGGATTGCTTGTTGAGAGTGTTAAAGCCACATCTTTCCAATCTAAGCCAGTATTTTGATACACTTGGGCACGGTATATTAATTGTATTTTTTCTTTTCCCGATGTCGCTTGGATATCGTATATGGGCATCCAGCCAGCTTGGGCAACGTAATATTTTAAGCTCAAGGTGCCAGTTACCGCAACTTCGTTTTCGATGGTTACGATAATTTGATAAATGGGATTGTAGATATCAGGGTTGATAATCGGGGTGCCTTCACTTTGCAACAATTGGTAATAGATCTTGCGCTCATTAAGCTTAGCTTGTAGTTTATAATGTTTATTGAGTTTGCGTTCTTGCATTAATTCTTCTTCATCAATATTGGTAAGGCGCAGACGCAATAAATCGAGCGAAGATTTAAGCAATGCAATAGAATCGCGCGCAAACTCACCGCGCATCAGACGATTGTTGAGCAATAGATTTCGTTCTTTTTGGTAGCTGCCTTGTTTATTGGTGCAATCTTTTATAAAATAAACCAACTCATCAAGCGAGTCGTTAATACGGGCGATGTATTTGCCGTATTTGTCTTCGAGTGCTGGGTTTTTGGGAGGCTCGGGATAGCGCAAGGATTTTTTGGTGTCTATCACAAGGCCACCTTTGAAAAAAGCAGAGATGGTATTCTCATCGACATAGGGAGAAACACCTTCTATAATAATTTCATTGCTGCCTGCCGGAAGCGAGAGGGTTTCAAGGTATCCAATTTCAGCGCCTGTAAGATAAACTATGGCTTTGTTGGGTTTTGGTTTAATGGTTTTAGCGGTTTGTGTGTGGAGTGTTTGTGTCAAACAAAGGCAGATGATTAAAGCAATAAGTCTCATAATAATTAAATATTTTTATTGTTTAATACGATGAATTGTAAAAAGGGAAACGGTCAAAGAAAAAAAATAGTTGAGGGCTGAATATGTATCAGTTGAAAAATGTAGAAAGGCATATTTTTTAGTGGTTTGGCCGTCCATTATGCCATAATCTATCTAAATTTATGTCATTTTAAAAGAAATGTCAACCGCATTGTTAAACGGCAAGTCAATCAGATTGTAGAGGCAATTAAGGACATGGATCGATCAGCTTTGCCTTACATTTCTTAATCCAATGTGTGTTGAAATTAATTTATCGTATTTCATTTTCTTTCTCGTTCATTTTTAATGAACGAAAGTTAATATTGATTTCTTTTTTATAGAAAGTAATGCACATTTATGTGACTTTCGAACCAATTCCTTAATTTATTCTTAAAATTGTATATCGAATAAACTTTATACAATTTAAAAATTCAATTATCATGAAAAGGTATCTAAAAACTAAATGCATACTTTTCGTGTGCGTTTCAGCAACATTGCTTTTTTCTAGCACGCTCTTTGCACAACTCAACGGCAATTACACCATTAATCCAACCAAAGCTGCAAGTAATTCCAATTATAAGGATTGGGTTTCTGCAGTTGGCGATTTAGTGAGTGGTTCGCGAACGGATGGCGGTAATGCGCAAGGTTCTGGTGTAAGTGGTGCGGTTGTTATTACGGTATATGATACCGTTTATGCCAATACAAATGTAACCATTACTAGCATTACGGGCGCATCTAATGCAAATACAATTACTTTTAAATCGGCCAAGGGTGATAGTTCAAAATGCAAATTGCAATACGCCTCTGGCACCAGTTCAACAGATGATTATGTTTTGTATTTAAATGGGGCCGATTATATAACATTTCAGCGAATAGGGTTAGAGCGAACTGGCACAAATACCTATTGCACAGTAATGCAGTTAGGGGGTGATGCAGATAATAATAAATTTATTAACTGTTTGTTTAAAGGACGCAAAATGCCAAGTAGCTCTTCGCTTGGATTTTCTTACGGTATTGGCTCATGTGTTTATTATACTGGCAATGCCGATAGTACAGTGTTCGATCGCAACCGTTTATTGTATGGATATAATGGGATTTACAATGCCAACTCATGTGTTGGGGCAACGTATCTCAACAATTTAATCGATACCAGTGGCTCTTCGGGTATTTATACTACCAGCCAAACGACCTTGTTAATTAAAGGGAACACATTTAACATGGGCGATTTTGGTGCAGGTAGCGGCCATTATACATCTTATGCCATACGTGTTGAAGTTTCACCTGGTTTGGTAATTGCGAATAACAAGGTCTCCATGACCGCAGTGAATTCGCAAGTATGCAGAGCTTTGGTAATTGCAAGTAATACAAGCAGTGCAGCAGCGCCAACGATGATATACAATAATGCTATCTATAATTCTGGTGGCACAGGCAGTTGTACTGGCTTGGCTGTTTACAATTGTTATTACCTAAATTTCTTTTTTAACAATGTACTCATTAATAATTCCTTGGCAGAGGGTGCCGCATACTATCAATATTATGGCAGCTATACCAATTCCAATTTAAATTTAGTCAATAATAATTTAGTGAACAAAGGAGCTGGTTATGCTGTAGATGTTAGAGATGGAACCAACTATGCCAATGTAGATAGTTTTGATTACAACAATATTTATAGTGCAGGTACTTATTCAGTTTATTGGAACACGGTTAAATACACAACACTTTCAGGTTTTCAATCGGGCTCAGGTAAAGGTACTAATTGTTTAGGTTTAGATCCAGGTTTTGTAAGCAACAGCGATTTGCATGTTTCTAATATTGCCATTAATGGCAAAGCAATGCCTTATCCTAAAATACTATTTGATATAGATAATGAGACTAGAAATTCATCGACACCTGATATTGGTTCTGATGAGTTTTTTCCAATTACGCTCGATGCAGGGGTCTCTGCGATTGATAGTCCTGCCTTGTTTTGCGCAGGAAAACAAAATGTAAAAGTGCGATTCCAAAACTATGGTATAGATACTTTAAAGAGCATACAAATTGGTTGGAGTGTGAATGGCACAACCCAAACTGGGACTTCATGGACAGGTAAATTAGCGCCGGGTGCTTCCTCGTCTACTATCAATTTGGGTGCTTATACATTTGCAGGTAATACAGCTTATAATTTTAGAATTTGGACGCGCTTACCCAATGGTTCTGCAGATGGTAAAAATATCAATGATACATTAAAACAAACCAAGTATGCGGCCATGTCGGGTGCCTATACCATAGGCGATACCAATATTGCCAATTATAAATCTTTTAGTCAAGCCATTACAGCCATGACAGAGCGTGGCATTTGTGGCGCAGTTACGTTTAATGTGTATAATGGCACCTTCAATGAACAATTGGGAATTGCCCAATTGCCAGGTATGGGTGTTAATAGTCCTGTCGTATTTCAAAGTATTAGCAAAGACAGCACGAAGGTGAAAATAAGTTTGGCATCTACGATTGCCAACGGTACCAATAACGCGGTATTGCAACTGCGTGGTGCCGATTATGTGACATTCAAGGGTATTACGTTTGAACGAACAGGAACAAATATCTATGCACAGGTCATTCATATTTTAAATGGTTCAACACACAATACATTTACAAATTGTAGAATGTTAGGATTGAATTTAGCTACTGCGAATACAAATGCGATTAATATTTGGTCGGACCAAGGAAAAGATGATTACAATGTGTTTAGAAACAATGCCATCAAGTACGGTCATCAAAGTATGTTCTATGTTGGAACTATTGCCGCTCGCGAGGTAGGAACTGTTATAGAAGGCAATACGTTTGAGGGAGCATTGAAAAATGCTGTGCAGTTGAATTTTAATGACAGCGCAATTGTGAATGGCAATACCTTCCTCAGTGTTAATGTTGCAGACACAGGCACGAGTGATTTGTACTTATTAGACTGTGATAAGAATTTAATGGTTCAAGGTAATTATTTCAAAGATAATAATACTGCGAATGCCATATGGCTAAACAGTTGTAATGCAACAGCAGTTGCACCTACAAATATTGCCAACAACAGTATTGTGAAACCAAACGGACGAGGCATTTCACTTACCTCTAATGATTATGTGAATGTGGTATTTAATTCCATGTATTTTAGTGGTAATTTTACTGCCAATAGCGGCATTCAAACAAATGCAGGCGCCAGTACCAATACAGTTTTGAAAAATAACAACATTGTTATGGAGGAGGGGAAAGTGGTTCACATTACAGCTAATTCACATGTTAGTGCAAGCAATAATAATAACTTCTTTGCCAATGGTACGCAGTTTGCCTATTGGGTTTCTGCCTATAGCAATCTTTCAACCCTTTCAGGTTTTACTGGTAAAGATTTAAACTCACTCTCTGTCAATCCTATGTTTAAATCGGGTACTGATTTGCATATCCTAAATCCTTTGTTGAAACGTGCAGGTACGCCAATAATAGGCATTGCCAAAGATGTAGACAATGAAATCAGAAATACTACAACACCAGATATAGGATTTGATGAATTTAAATTGTCGAAAAATGACGCGGGTATTATCAGTTTAACTAAGCCTGTTGCAGGCACCTGTGCTGGGTTATTAGATGTAGAGGTAGTGATTAAAAATACGGGCAATGATACATTGAAAAACGCATCGCTTACTTGGTCAATTAATGGGCTTACACAGAAACCATATGCCTTTAAAGGATCATTGGCAAGTTTTGAGTCAGACACTATTGTGATAGGGACATTTAATTTTATGGGTTTAACCAATCCGAAATTTATTGTTAAAAGTAATTTGCCGAATGGCAGTCAAGATGCCATTGGTTTCAATGATTCAATCGTATTGAATCGAAGTATTCGCGCATTGCCAGTTGCCAATGCTGGCGCAGATCAAGCCCTTTGTTTGGGCGATTCGTTATTAATAGGGTCAAGTGGTGGATCTGGCTTTACATACCGATGGTTAACCATGTCCAATGGTTTAATTAGTACCAATGCGCAAATTTATGTGAAGCCTAGCACAACTACTTCTTATGTATATGAAGTGACCAATGTAGCCTTTGGTTGTATTAATAAAGATACCATTAAAATAACTGTTAATCCGAAACCAATTGCCAATGCAGGTTCCGATGCATTTGTTTGTCCTGGTGCGATTGTTAATATTGGAAAGACTGCCATTGCAGGCAACACTTATAGTTGGACCAGTCAACCTACGGGTTACACCTCTTCAGTTGCTAATCCGAATGTTGTTCCGAATTTTACAACAACCTATTTTTTACAAGTAACCATCACTTCAACAGGTTGTAAGGCGCGCGATACAGTGAAGGTAAATTTATTAGCGGTGCCAACCCCTACCATTACAGGAAAGAGTTCGGTTTGTAAAGGGGAGGCATTGAATTATTCAACCAAGTTAAACGCAGGAAATACCTATAAATGGAATCTATCTGGGGGCTCGATTGTGGCTGGTCAAAATACAAATGCTTTAAGTGTTAATTGGCAAACTGCTGGGGTAGGATATGTCGAAGTGATAGAAACAAATGCCTCTACATGTAAAGATACTGTTAAGTACAATGTTACCATTAACGATCGCCCAACTGCTGCATTTAATATTAATGGAGGCGCTTGTAAAGGGAGTGCTACAAGTTTTAAGGATGCAAGCACAGGCGCTACTACCTATGAATGGTTGTTTGGAGATGGAGGTGCTTCAACTGTTGTTAATCCAACACATATCTATGTAAATGCAAACACTTATAAAGTGTTTTTAATTGCGCGTAATGCCGCAAATTGTGTGGATACCACCTCACAATCTGTAGTCATCAATCCATTGCCAGTTATTAATTTTGGAGGTTCTATAAAGGGTAATCGCAGTATAGATTTATCTGATTCTTCAAGCATAGTAAATGGTACAATTGCTAAATGGCGTTGGGAATTTGGTGATGGTGATACTTCGCTTTCGCAAAACCCTTCACATCAGTTTGCCAACGATGGTAGTTACACAATTCAGTTATGTGCCACTTCTGCCGCAGGTTGTACAAATTGTGCCACAAAAAACTTTAACATCCTAGGGATTCATTCCATTGGATATATAAAAGGTTTATTTGCCTTGCCAAATCCGACAACTGGCATAGTTATTATAGAGGCTGCAGAAAACTTAACATCTATTGAAGTTGCCAATGCAATGGGCCAAATCATTTCAACCATTCAGTTAAATGGCAATGCTTTCACAATTGATTTAAGCAATCAAGCAATTGGAATATATTTTGTTAAAGTAACAAGCAGCCAACAATTGCAAATTTTAAAATTGATAAAACAATAAGATCTTAAATTGATTGATTGAAAAAAACCTCCGATGCATCATCGGAGGTTTTTTTGTTGTAATTTCTATCCGGTAAATTATTAGGGCCTTAAGTGTAGAAAGCCTAAAATTACACATCTGCTTTTTGAACTATTAAGTCATTTTATTGTCATAGATTTTCAGGATTGCAATATTCGTTTTGAAGCCTTCGTTTTCTACACATATGAACAGCGAATATTTGATACGATGCATTGAATTCATTAGGCTATTTTTCTCTGCCAAGCTTTTTGAAACTAACCACTCCACTTGTTTAATCTTTATACCTTATGTCTATTCCAAAAATCATTTATCAAACGTTTCGAACCGCTGATTTACCACTTGTCACACAATGGCACATTGCACGTTTAAAGAAAAAAAATCCTGACTACCAATATGAATTTTATGATGACGAACGCATTGAACATTTTATTGCTACTGCGTATAATCATGAAGTGCTTAGCTTATATCAGAAAATTGATATAGGAGCCGCTAAGGCCGATTTTTTTAGATATGCCATTTTGTATAAAAGGGGTGGTATTTATTTAGATATTGATAGTTTAGCCATTGCCCCTTTTCATACGTTTATAAGGGAGAATGACGAAGCATTGATTGCCATGGAAAGTCACCCTGGTATTTGTGTGCAATGGGCCATGGTGTTTGCTGCTGGTCATCCTTTTTTAAAGAAAGCCATGGATTTAATGCTCGATAATTTAAGGAGCAATCGTTATCCAAATGATGTGCATTGCATGACGGGTCCTACTGTTTTTACAAAAGCTATAAATACTTGTTTGAAAAGCGATCACAGCATTCCTTACCGTTTAATGGGCATCGATTACCAAGGTTGTTTTAAATTCCATTATCCCATGAGTAAATTCTTTTTATACCGTGGCGAGCAACATTGGAAAAAAGCACAACTGAGTCGTACTGTATTAAAACAAGGTGTGGAAGTGCATACACTCGCAAGGCCAATGGTAGAAGATTTGCAGCAGTTGCAGCCTTTGTTAGTGGAGTGATAGATAATTTGGAATATTACTTATCATTAATTTAACATGTATAAAATATTTACATTCAAATTGCGTTTCGAAGGCTTAAACAAATAATAGAATGCAAGAAAAAAAATATGTTTTAAACACAGTTCTTTATGCCATTTTGATAACAACCCTGTTTTACAAGCAATACTGGGGTTTAAATGTATTGATTGCTGAAGTAGTTTTGGTATGTTGGCTAAAGTTTACAAATCAATTTAGTTTTAAAAATTTTCATGAAAAATGGATAGGCTTTTCCTTGCTATTGACTGGTATTTTTACTGTAATTGTTCATTCCAACTTTGTCTATATAATGAATTTTATTTCACTCTTTTTGTTTACTGGAGTTTTAATATATACTATGCTTAAATCATTGGTTTCAGTCATTCGTTTGGCTTTTTTTAATTTGATTTTATCTCAGAAAGAATTTTTGGCGACTATTAATAATTCAAACTTTAAGGGTAGAAAATTAATGGTTTATTTATGGAAATCGCGCATCTATACTGTGCCGATATTTATAATTTTACTCTTTGTTGTTTTGTATAAAAATGCAAACCCTGTGTTTGATCAATTATTGCAAAAGTTGTCAAATAGCATTGGACCTTGGTTGAACGCGCTTTTGAATAAAATTGATTTATTCGTTTTGCCTTTTTTCTTATTGTGTCTTTTGATTAGTAATTTATACTTCTTTAAGAAGGCTAAAATAGAAATTGTTCAAGCCGATGAGAATGCTTCAAACGAACTACTTAGAAGTCGGAAAAAAAGCAGTTCCGGTTTTAATTTAATTGGCTTAAAATATGAATATAAGGCGGGGGTGTTCTTGTTTGTAATTTTGAATTTAATTCTCGCAGTTGTCAATACTATTGACGTGTATTGGGTGTGGTTTAACTTCGAATGGAAAGGGCAGTACCTCAAACAATTTGTACACGATGGAACGTATTTGTTGATTGCATCATTGATTATTTCAATTCTATTAGTCTTGTATTTTTTTAGAAGGAATTTAAACTTTTATTATTCCAACACTCTACTTAAGCAACTTGCAATACTATGGCTAGCCCAGAATGCTCTTTTAGCAATTTCAGTTGCCATACGTAATTTTAGATACATTGAATATTTTGCATTAGCGTATAAAAGGATAGGGGTCATTATTTTTTTAATGGCTGTCATTTATGGTCTTTACATTATCTATTTAAAAATTAATAAGCGTCAGTCATCTTATTATTTGATAAGAAAAAATACGGCATTTGTATATTGGCTATTAGTCATTTCCTCATTACTCAATTGGGATTCAATTATTGCCAAATATAATTTCAATCATTATCAAACAGCTTTTCTGCATTTAGAATATTTGACCACCCTATCTGATAAAACATTGCCAATCTTAAACAAATCTGAAGAAGAATTGAAACGAATACAGCATGTTCAACTGGAAAAGTTTCCTTTCGATGGCAAGGCAATGGATGTTGTAGATTATAGAAGTAAAATAGAGTCTAAGAAAATACGTTTTATATCGAAGTGGGAGAATAAAAATTGGCTGTCTTGGAATTATGCTGAATACAGCGCTTTCGAAGACATTAAAAAGAAGAATTGAGGGGAATCGTTTAGTTACTTGGTTCTTTTTTCATTCGATAATCTCACTAATTCTTTAAAGTCCCCATTAATGAGTGCAATTTTCTTTTTTCTAGTCCAACCTTTTATTTGTTTTTCAAAATTTATAGCATCTGTTGGGTCAATAAAAAATTCGGAATAAACAAGTTTAACAGGTCGTCTTGAATATGTGTAAGCTTCTTTATTCTCGCCACTTTGATGCTCCTCAACTCGTCTACCAATGTCATTCGTCACACCAGTATAGAAAGAATGATCGGAACATTCTAAAATGTATACGTACATCATTTTCATTTTTCGAAAATGAGATTAATTTCAAAAAATACAAAATAAATTTCAAGAGATTAGGAACTTTGATGCACCAATTGGTATCTAATAATATCGATAAGCTGTTGTCTACTTTAGTCATGCTGTCCCGATAGCTATCGGGAGTCGAAGCGCTAGTAGGTCAGCCCATAAGCACTGTAGCCTTTGGGTGTGTCCATGGTTCTTGGCTTCGGAACACTTCGTCCATACATTCGACAAGCTCAGTATGACGAAGTGTAGTTAGCTCAGTAGGACGAAGTGCAGTGCTAACGAGATAACATTACCTGCCTCAGTCATGCTGTCCCGATAGCTATCGGGAGTCGAAGCGCTAGTAGTGCAGACCATAAGCACGGAAGCCTTTGGGTGTGTCGATGGTTTTTGGCTTCGAAACACTTCGCCCATACATTCGACAAGCTCAGTAGGA
This sequence comes from Bacteroidota bacterium, assembly GCA_947496065.1. Taxonomy (GTDB): domain Bacteria; phylum Bacteroidota; class Bacteroidia; order NS11-12g; family UBA955; genus JABMMZ01. The sequence goes on along the minus strand of CANMBF010000005.1, from coordinate 8,962 downwards.
CGAAGTGTAGTTAGCTCAGTAGGACGAAGTGCAGTTAGCTCAGTAGGACGAAGTGTAAGGTTGAGAAGATGTTTTAACTAACCTCAGTCATGCTGTCCCGATAACTATCGGGAGTCGAAGCGCTAGTAGGTGTGGGCATAACGCACTGAAGACTTTGGGTGTGTCAAAGTCAAATTATCGATTAAATTAAGTCCATTTTCCAAAGTCTGATTTTTATCATTCGCTTCGAAAAAATGCATTGCGACTATCTGCAATGGCGATTCTCTTAGAGTTTGACTATCTAAAGGTTAGGATTGCAATAGCCCTTCCACAGCCCTGTTAATATTTTTTTCGCCTTTCTATTTTTTGTTTATCAAAATATCCTATTTTTACAAAATTGTTAACGATTTTCTTTCACCTGTTGTAAAGAGTAAGCGTGCAGAAATAGGGGGGAGAATTTTTTTAATACATCAATTTTTAATTGTACTTGAAAAAGATTTAACCATGGAGCCAACCAATATTAAAGACCCCGAATACTTTCACAAAGTAGTGGATTGTCAGTATGCTTGTCCTGCTCACACCCCTGTGCCAGAATACATACGCCTTATTGCCCAAGAAAAATACACCGAAGCCTATATGGTCAATTGGGATTCAAATGTTTTTCCAGGTGTATTGGGTCGCACCTGCGATCGACCCTGCGAGCCCGCTTGTCGCAGAGGAAGGGTAGAGGAAGAGCCAGTAGCTATCTGTCGTTTAAAACGCGTAGCAGCCGATAATAAAGGCGATGTAAAACAACTCATGCCCCAAGGGCCATTTAAACCCAATGGCAAAAAAGTAGCATTAATAGGTGCCGGTCCTGCCGCACTTACTTTGGCCCGCGACTTAGCCCCGCTGGGTTATGAAATACATTTATACGATGAGCAAAAATTAGGCGGTGGTTTTATGCGCAGTCAAATTCCTTCTTTCCGTTTGCCCGAAACCGTATTGAATGAAGAGGTGAATTTTATTTTGGATTTAGGCATTCATACCCACTTCAATCACTATGTAAAAAGTTTAAAAGAAGTTCTCGCCAATCAATACGATGCAGTGTTTGTAGGTACGGGTGCGCCTAAGGGCCGCGACTTAGAAATACCCGGTAGAAAAGAGGCCGATGCGAACATTCATATTGGGATTAATTGGCTAGCCAGTGTAGCTTTTGAACACACCAGTAAAATAGGAGAAAATGTGATTGTATTAGGTGGTGGTAATACCGCCATGGATTGTTGCAGAACCGCCCGCAGATTAGGTGGCGAACAAGTAAAAGTAGTTGTGCGCAGTCCCTTTGCCGAAATGAAAGCCTCGCCTTGGGAGAAAGAAGATGCGCAACACGAAGACATTCCAATTATCGATAACCATGTGCCTAAAACTTTTGTAGTCGAAGGTGGAGTTTTAAAAGGCATGCTATTTGAAAAAGTACAAGCCGTTGTTGAAAATGGAAAAAGAAAATTAGTGCCAACAGGCGAACCCGATGTGCTCATAGAAGCCGATGATGTATTGGTAGCCATTGGTCAAGAAAATAGTTTCCCATGGATAGAGCGCGATGCAGGGGTTGAATTCGACCAATGGAACATGCCTGTAGTAGATGAAAAAACATTTTGTTCAAGTCATCCTAAAGTGTTCTTTGGTGGCGATGCTGCATGGGGGCCTAAGAATGTGATCACAGCAGTAGCACATGGTCACCAAGCCGCCATTTCTATTGACTTAATGTGCCGCAACGAAGCCCTCACCAATCGCCCTTCGCCTTATGTTAATTTGGTAAGTCAGAAAATGGGCTTGCATGAGTGGGCATACGAAAGCGAAGTGGTAACGGATAACCGATACATTGTTGCACAGGCAGATAAGAAAGTTACACTCAGCAATCGCAAAAAAGAAGTGGAGTTGGGCTACAGTTTAAGCGAGGGTTTTAAGGAAGCACAGCGTTGTTTAAACTGCGATGCACAAACTGTTTTTACAGATGATAAATGCATTGAGTGCGATGCCTGTGTCGATATTTGTCCAACAGCATGTATTACGTTTACCACCAATGCCGATGAGACAACCTTAAGAGGTCAATTAAAAGTACCTGCTTTAAATACGGGTCAAGATTTATATGTTTCGGGTCCATTGAAAACACAACGTGTGATGGTAAAAGATGAAGATGTTTGCCTGCACTGTGGTTTATGTGCCGAGCGTTGCCCTACTTCGGCTTGGGACATGCAGAAATTTTTTTATAACATAACAAAAGCCCATACAGGATGTCTTTAAAAGAAAATAGAATTAACGATTTTGTGGTAAGATTTGCCAATGTGAATGGCACTGGTTCGGCCAGTGCGAATTACTTGTTTTGCAAAGCCATTTTCAGGATGGGAATTCCTGTAACACCCAAAAATATTTTTCCTTCTAACATACAAGGCTTGCCCACATGGTATGAAGTGAGGATAAGTGAAAAAGGGTATCTCGGTCGCAGAGAGGGTATCGACTTAATGGTAGCCGTAAATCCACAAAGCATGACAGCCGATGTGGCCAGTGTGAAATCAGGTGGCTATTTTTTATACGATAGCTCTAAAAAATTACAGGCCGAATACATGCGCGAAGACGTTAATTATATTGGCATTCCACTCATGGAAATGTGTAATGAAGCCTTTACAGATGCAAGGCAAAGACAACTCTTTAAAAATATTATTTATGTGGGTGCATTAGCTGCACTACTCAATATTGATTTTTCTGTATTCGAAAGTTTATTAGGCGAACAATTCAAAGGCAAAGAAAAACTCATTGCACCGAATATTAAAGCCTTGCAAATGGGCGTTGATTATGTGCATCAAAATTTTAAATACCCTTTGAATTTTTATGTTGAGAAACGCGATTTAATAGGCGATAAAATTATGATTGATGGCAACTCGGCCTGTGGATTAGGGGCTATTTATGCAGGGGCTACTGTGGCTGCATGGTATCCGATAACGCCTTCAACCTCGGTGGTAGAAGCTTTCATGGGTTATGCCGATGAGTATAGAATTGATCCTGTAACTGGCAAAAGAAACGTAGCCATTATACAAGCCGAGGATGAATTAGCGGCCATCGGTATGGTGATTGGTGCCAATTGGAATGGTGCAAGATCATTTACGGCCACTAGCGGTCCGGGACTTTCTTTAATGAATGAGTTTTTAGGTTTGGCGTATTTTGCCGAAATACCAACAGTCTTAATTGATGTGCAAAGAAGCGGTCCTTCGACCGGTATGCCAACCCGCACGCAACAATCCGATGTGCTCGAAGCGGCTTATGCTTCGCATGGCGATACCAAACATGTTTTATTGTTTCCTTCAACACCAAAAGAGTGTTTCGAAATGACCAGCGATGCGTTCGATTTGGCCGAGGAGTTGCAAACGCCAGTGATGCTCATGACTGATTTGGATTTGGGTATGAACGACCATGTTTCTGCACCCTTCGAATGGAATGTAAACAAAGAATACAAACGCGGAAAAGTATTGAGTGCAACTGCACTTGATAAAATAGAAAAATTCGGTCGTTATTTAGATGTTGATGGCGATGGTATCACTTATAGAACCTATCCTGGGACACATCCTTCAAAAGGCTCATTCTTTACCCGTGGCACCTCGCGTGATGAGTATGCGGTATATACCGAAAGTAGCGATGCATACAAGCGCAACATGGACCGATTAATGAAGAAATGGGAAACGGCTAAAGACTATGTGAACGCACCACAATTGTACCAAGAAAAAAACCACTCTAAAATTTGTTTAATCTTTTTTGGAACCTCTCAATTTTCTTCTGAGGAAGCCATGGATATTTTGCGCAGTCAGAATATTCAAACAGATGCGCTGCGATTAAAAGCATTTCCTTTCAACCGTGATGTCGAAGATTTTATCAATGCACACGAACAGATTTTTGTGATTGAACAAAACAGAGATGCGCAAATGCGCAGTTTAATCATGATAGAATTGGGCATTAATGCCGATAAACTTTTTTCTGTTTTAAACTACGATGGTATGCCAATTACGGCCGATCAAATTACCCGTCAAATTACTTCACATTTAAACCTTCCAAACAACTAATAAAGGCCTATGACTTATATACGTCCAAAATTTCGCCACCCCGAATTGCCTAAAAATAAATTGGGTTATACCATCAGTTATTACGAAGGTGCTTTGTCAACTTTATGTGCTGGTTGCGGTCACGATTCAATAAGCGCCGGCATTGTGCAAGCAGCCTATGAAATGAACATTGAGCCACATAAATTGGCTAAACTTTCGGGCATTGGTTGTTCTTCTAAAACACCGGCCTATTTTTTAAGTAATTCGCATGGGTTTAACAGTGTGCATGGTCGCATGCCTTCTGTTGCAACAGGTGCCAATATGGCCAACCGCGATTTAATTTATTTCGGTGTGTCTGGTGATGGTGATTCAGCTTCAATCGGCATGGGTCAATTTGTGCATGTGATACGCAGAAATTTAAACATGGTTTACATTGTGATGAACAACGGTTGTTATGGTTTAACCAAAGGACAGGATTCAGCAACAGCCGACCGTGGTTCAAAAAATAAATCGGGCAATGTCAATTTATTTCAATCAATTGATTTGGCCAGTTTAGCCATCGAGTTAGGTGCCACCTTTGTGGCCCAAAGTTTCTCGGGCGATAAAACCCAATTGGTGCCCCTAATTAAAGCAGCAATGAACCATCCTGGCTTTGCATTTATCAATGTAATTTCACCTTGTGTAACATTTAATAACAATGTGGGTTCAACCAAGTCGTACGACTTTGTGCGCGAACATGTAGAGGCTACTGCTACCATCGATTTTGTACCCATGATGAGTGAGATAAAAGCGGAATATACCGAAGGCGATAGCAAGATGGTAAAGCTGCATGATGGCACCTATTTGAAGTTGCATAAACTCTCACAGGAATGGGATCCTTTGAATAGATTGTCGGCCATGAATGCGGTTCACAATGCAAGAGAAAAAGATGAAATATTAACGGGTTTGTTGTACATGGATCCAGATTCGGGCGACTTACACGAGATGATTCAAACCTCCGACAGACCGCTTAATACGCTCACAGAAAAGGAGCTTTGTCCTGGTCCAGAGGTACTCAAAAATATTAATGCTGATTTGAGATAATCAATCAAAGTTATTGACTTTAAAAAAACATACCGATCGGTATGTTTTTTATTTTAGATGCAATTTAGTTTTTAAATAAACTCACTTTAAACCAAAATTCTATGGGTATGGCCATATTGGCTAAATCTGGATTGTAATCTGTGGCTGCGCTATTGGGCACATCGTTGGCTGCTTGGTTCACCATGCCGCCACCCGTAGGCGCGTTGGTTACCATGCCACCTGCATTATTGCCGCTTGATACACCAGTTCGTGTAGAAGGCAACTCATTTTTGTTGGGTAAATCAAACTGACCAGATACAATACCAATGGATAAATTCGTTAAGGGATATTTCCCATTCATGGTAATGCGATTTAATGGTATGCACAATTCATAGATAATTTCATTGTCTTTGATAACCGTAATGGAATCGGTAATGCCAGAATTTGTATTTTGCAAATGAATGGCTTCGTTTTTTGCATAGGCGCTGTAAATAAGTTCGGCAGGTATTAGTGAAACATAGTAATTCAAACTTCTGGCACTTGGTTCTGCTTTAATATCTTTGGTATAAGTCTCTTTTTGTAAATCGCTTGTCATTTGGTAAGGATAATGAACAAATACATCGTGTCTTTTTTTGCCTGTAACGTCAAAATAAATGGTCAAGCCAGTTTTTAAAACCTTTAGAATAGAAGCTGCTGATGAAGTATTGAGAATGACATGTAAGTTGCTGTCATCATTGGTTACTTTGTAAAGTATTTGATGTTGGTTGTTGTAATAGCTGTATTCGTATTTTCCTTCAGGTTGTTCTTTAACACTGTTGACCATTGGTAAAGACATGCAACCACAAAGGGCGATTGAGGAAAGAAAAACAAATAATTTCATGCCTTGCGAAAATAGGTAAACTTTCATGCAATTTCATGTTGACTGTTTCAAAGAAGTTATGGACCCATTTTTTATAAAAAATTTGCTAAGTTTGAAACATTAGTCATGACCAATAAAATAATTGATTTGCGCAGCGATACGGTTACCAAACCGAGTACCGAAATGTTAGATAAAATGTTTCATGCCCCTTTGGGTGATGATGTGTTTGGCGAAGATCCAAGTGTTAATGCCCTGCAAGATTTTGCAGTCGAAATGTTTGGCATGGAGGCCGCTTTGTTTTGCAGCAGCGGTACACAAACCAATCAAATAGGTATTAAGTTGCATACACAGCCAGCAGATGAAGTAATTTGCGATGCATTGTCACATGTTTATTTATACGAAGGTGGTGGCATTGCCGCTAACAGTGGTGCCTCTGTGCGATTGATTCAAAGCGAGAGAGGATTGTTTACTGCAGAACAAGTGTTGCAAAATATTAATGATGACAATGTGCATTTTCCGCACAGCAGTTTGGTGTGTATTGAAAATACAGTAAACAAAGGCGGTGGCGCTTGTTGGGATTACAGTGAATTAAAAGCGATTAAAGCGGTTTGTACAAAAAATAATTTGGCCTTTCATTTAGATGGTGCGCGCTTATTCAATGCCTTGGTGGCAAAAGGCGAATCGGCCAAAGCTTACGGTGAATTATTCGATACCATTTCTATTTGTTTAAGCAAGGGGTTGGGAGCACCAGTAGGCTCACTTTTATTAGGAACAAAAGATCATATTTACAAAGCGAAAAGAATTCGCAAAGCAATGGGAGGAGGCATGCGCCAAGCAGGAATTATAGCCGCAGCTGGGCTATACGCATTGCAAAACAATATCGAGCGTTTGGCCGAAGACCATCAAAAAGCAAAACAAGTAGAGCAAGTATTGCGCAATTTAAGTTGGGTAGAAAGCATACAACCGGCTGAAACGAATATTTTAATTTTAAAAATAAGAGCCCACTTAGAGATGAGTGTATTGTTAAACCATTTGGCGGCCGAAGGCATAAAAGCCATATCCATGGGCAAACATTTGATGCGTTTTGTCTTTCATTTGGATCAAAGTATGGAGGATATTGTCAAATTGTGTGAGGTGTTGGAGGGGATGAAGTTTTAAAAGCATAGCAAATTATTTTTAGTAAGGATTACTTATAGTGATCCGCGGGGGTGGCGTCTACAAACATTTATTAAATGCCATTATTTCATAATGTCATTTTTTTATGCCCCTTTAAAATCATACAAGTCCTTCGGCCTTGATGATTTCTCGGTTGATTTCTATACAGGATTACTGCGTGACCCATAAAGAGGGCGTCTACAAACATTTATTAAATGCCATTATTGCATAATGTCATTTTTTTATGCGCCTTCAAAATCATACAAGACCTTCGGTCTTGATGATTTCTTGGAGCATAAAAAAAGACCTCCGCTTTTGCGGAGGTCTTTAATAAATGTTTGTGATCCCAACAGGATTCGAACCTGTGACCTACAGATTAGAAATCTGTTGCTCTATCCAGCTGAGCTATAGGACCATTTTGCACTTAAATCAAAAAAATCCGACCGCCACTGGCGGACGGATTTTCTTTGTCGGGGTGGCAGGATTTGAACCTACGACCTTCTGCTCCCAAAGCAGACGCGATACCGGGCTACGCTACACCCCGAGGTGTGTTTTAAGAACTGGGCTGCAAAAGTACAATTTTATTTTACTTATGCAAATTCTTTTTTAAAATATTGCAAATTAAAAGGCCGCTCAGCACTGGAATTACTGATAGGTAGGACTAATTAGTTCATGTTTTTTCAAACGATGGGTTATTTCATGATCCAAAAGGGAGGGTGCAATTTTAATTAAGAGTAGCTTTAAATTATCAGATAAAACTATTCCTTTATTAAGCGCTGTATATAGAAAATTTTGTTATTGGCTGTAACCCTTACTAGGTATATGCCTGTACATAAGGAAGAGATATCAATCTTTGCATTATATTCAGATACAAATTTTGTAAAGACAATTCTGCCCATTGGATCCAATAATTCAATTTGCGTCATTTCATCCAAGCTATTAATCTCCAGTGTATTTGAAGCAGGATTAGGTTTTAAACTAAATCTATTTGATTCATGTGTTATAATTGCAGTTGACCTCACATAAACAGGATTTGAACTTATTGCGTTGTAATTGCTCCTGCTCGGCCTGCAGGCCGTGCTTGATACACGTATGATATAAACCAAAGTGCCAGATGGTGGGGTAATATCACTAAAAGAATTATTGCCCGCTGCCACCTGCCCAATTTTTACAAATGTTCCTCCATTGGTACTGCGGATAATTTCATGCGACGTATAGGCTTTACCCTCATATAGATTCCAAATTAAATTGACTTCCCCATTGACCCCAATATTGGATGTTAAATGAATTGTTTTATGGAAGGATGATGAATCAATAGATGTCTCATTCTTGCAACTATCCGTAATGGTAAGTTTATATTTATAGGCCTGTGTTAATGGCTTAGAACCTGTATCTATAAAAGTACTGAAACTGTCCTTATGGACCATGCCTATTTTAATAAATTGACTACTGCTATTTTCTCTATAAATATTATAATTTACCGCACGGTTTAGTCCATATTTTTCCCAAATAACTTCATTTTTACCGCTAGCTGAATCGACAGACACTGCACAGATTTTTGGCAGAAGCCTTTCATTTGGGAACAACAAAGTTAAATTCAATCTAACAGTAGAATCACAGCCATTTTTTTTGACCAAGTTTCTGCAAGCACTTTTATTACTCGATGTATATGTTTTTCCATCTTTCCAGGTATAAGAACCACATGCCACAATATTTTCTGTAGTTGTATCTGGGGGGCAATTTTTAAATTTAAAGACACGCACATGACCTGAAGCAATCCCATTTCCATATTTTGCCCATGGAGCTCCAATGGCAACAATGCTATCATTACTTGAAA